>NZ_JBQFPJ010000012.1:0-149776 GCF_056534475.1 Ruegeria sp. D4 | reverse complement strand
GCTCGATTTCATCGCGCTGGCGCCCCAACTCGGACCGGATCGAGCCAAAAAGCTCAGGATCACGATCCGAAAGAGACTGGGTGAAAAAACCGGTGTCACGAAGATTGGCGTTCATGGGGGCTCCACATGGCTGGGAATAATCTTGCGGATTTCCTATCGGAAACGACATACATGCAAAAGTCGTAAAGCGACGAATTGGCCCGTTATGGCGTCAAGTCTGGCCTATCGGGGAAAGGTATGTTTGTTTCGGAACCAAATGTGCAGCACCGGAAACCCGTTTACATGATTCAGAGAATCGCCTTTCTTGCCAGCGACGCCAAGGTGGCCCAGATTGCGCGGGATGCGCTGGTCGCCCGATACGGCAATGCCGCGCCTCGGGACGCAGATGTTGTGGTCGCGCTTGGGGGCGACGGGTTCATGTTGCACACCCTGCACAACATGCAACATCTGGATACGCCGGTTTATGGCATGAACCGCGGAACCATCGGCTTTCTGATGAACGAGTTCAGTGAAGGTGACCTGATGGAGCGGCTGGCCGCCGCCGAGGAGGAGGTCATCAACCCGCTGGCCATGCGCGCCATGGATCAGTCCGGCAAGATGCACGAAGCGCTTGCAATCAACGAAGTGTCGTTGCTGCGCGCTGGACCGCAGGCCGCGCGGCTGAAAATCAGCGTGGATGGCAGGGTTCGCATGGCTGAACTCATGTGCGACGGGGCTTTGTTGTCCACGCCTGCCGGATCCACTGCCTACAACTACTCGGCCCACGGCCCGATTCTGCCGATCGGGTCGGATGTTCTGGCGCTGACCGCGATTGCCGCATTTCGCCCGCGCCGCTGGCGCGGCGCTCTGTTGCCCAAGATCGCGCATGTCAGGTTTGATGTGATCGAAGCGGATAAACGCCCGGTCATGGCGGATGCGGATTCGAACTCATTCCCAGACATAGATTGGGTAGAAATCCGGTCCGAGCCGTCAATCACACACCGAATTCTGTTCGATCCCGGCCATGGTCTTGAGGAGCGTCTGATTTCGGAGCAGTTTACCTAAACTGTCCAGTTTGAACATTTTTTCGGTTTGTGTGAACCAGTTCACAGGAAAGTGCTTTATCATTCGTTAATCTGAACTTGCCCGGAGAACACGCTAAGGCGGGAGTGAGTGGCCGCCAACAGCGTATTCGAAATGATTGCGCAGTTTTCGCGCTGGCGAGGGTGGGTGGTGCTACGCTCGTCATCAGAAATTCGGGCATATTTTAGTATGCGGACCCCGGGCACAAAAACCCGGGGTCTATTTTTGTCAGCTGCGTTGTCAGGGTTTAGGCCGAGGCTCAGCGTGCCCCTGATTCCATTCTGTCCCACAGCGGAAAACACATCTGCCCGACGCGGGCTTCGATCGCGGCCGCGGCATCAACCGCCAGGTCTTCACGCCACCGCCGCGCAGCGATCTGCACATTGATCGGCTGAGGGCCTTTAGGCAGGCTGGCAAGCCGGGCGGGAACGCATGCGGCCGGCAGACCCAGAAAGTTCATCGCGTACGAGTAGACGGCGCAGCCGAGAACCTCGTGAACACCTTCGGCCCCCTCTGTGTCACGATCGGGTCCAAAGAAGGGTTGCGGCAGAAATGGGGACAGAACCAGCGCGTAGTCCTCCATGAACAGTGACCATTGCCTTGCATAGTGGCTGCGTTCCGCCAGCATGCGGATCAACTCGGTTCCCACGATCGGCGGAAATTCCTGGAAATACACTTCAAAGACATCCCGGATGGTCTGCGACCCGACCGCTTCGATGTCGCTTTTCATCAGGGTCAGAACCTCGCCCATCAGTGCGCGATACCCATTGCGTCCGCAGTCGAACACATCCGGCGTTTCGACTTCGTCTACCTGATAGCCCGCGTCCGTCAGCGCATCGCGTGCGGTTTCCAGCGCCTTTTCAACTTCGGGGTGCAGGTCGTAGCCGTATGTGTTCTTCGTAAATGCAACCCTGATCGGGGTATCCGGGTTCTCGGTCCGCCAGGGCAGGGGAACGTGGAACGGATCCCGCGGGTCAGGGGTAATCAGACAAGGCATGGACAGGTGCAGGTCGGCAGCAGAACGTGCGATCAGCCCCTGCACCGACATGGACTGTGCCAGTAACCCGCGTTCGGCCTGTTGGCTGGGGTTCCAGGCTGGTACCCTGCCCAGACCGGGTTTGACCGTCACCGCGCCGTTGGCAGCTGCCGGAAATCTCAGACTGCCACCGATGTCGTTGCCATGGCCCAGTGCGCCGATGCCGGCCATCACTGCAGCGCCTGCACCGCCAGACGACCCGCCGGGCGAGATGTGCCTGCCCCAGGGGTTGTGCGTGCGACCATAAAGCGGATTGTCGGTGTCCGCGCGGAACGAGAATTCAGGTGTATTCGTCCGGCCGATCACGACCGCGCCTGCCTTCAACAGATTGGCAACCACCGGGGCGTCGTCGGGTGCGATGACATCCTTCAGGGCAGAAACGCCATTTGTTGTCGCGTGGTCCTTCTGGTCCACATTGACCTTGATGGTGACGGGAACACCGTGCAGCGGGCCTGCAGACGCGCCTTTGGCGCGCGCCTTGTCCAGTTCTCGTGCGCGTTTAAGGGCTTGCACACTCAGGTCGTCTACGACCGCATTCAGGTCCGGGTTGATCTCGTGCATCCGGTCCAGCGCGCCTTGCACAGCGGCCTCGGCGCTCAGTGCGCCGCTGCGGGTTTGGCTGGACAATTCGGTGGCGGTTAGTCGCCAGAGTTCTTGATCTGTCATGGGCCCTCTCTGTCTCAGAGTGACAGTAGGGAGCCGGTAACAGGTTGCAAGCGAAAGGCGAAAAGCGGGCGACGGTTTGTCGCCCGTTTCTGGGTTACTGAGCGTAACCGATGGTTTTCAGGGCTTCGGCGATCTCATCCAGAATGGCCGGATCGTCGATGGTTGCGGGCATCTTGTAGTCCTTGCCATCTGCAATCGAGACCATGGTACCCCTAAGGATCTTGCCCGACCGCGTCTTGGGCAAGCGGTCGACCACGACAGCAAGCTTGAACGCCGCAACAGGCCCGATCTTTTCGCGCACCATTTTGACGACATCCTGCACGACCTCGGCGTGATCTTTATCGCAGCCGGCGTTCAGGCACAAAAAGCCAACTGGCATCTGCCCTTTCAGCTGGTCCGAGACGCCGATGACCGCGCATTCGGCGACGTCGGGATGGGCGGCCAGGACCTCTTCCATCCCACCTGTGGACAGGCGGTGGCCGGCCACGTTGATCACGTCGTCGGTGCGCGCCATGATATAGAGATAGCCGTCCTCGTCGATCATCCCCGCGTCACCGGTTTCGTAATAACCGGGGAACTGATCCAAATAGGATTTGCGGAACCGGTCCTCGGCGTTCCAAAGGGTCGGCAGAGTGCCGGGCGGCAGGGGGAGTTTGACCGCGATGGCCCCAAGCTCGCCCGCCTGAACCGGGTGGCCTGCCTCATCCAGAATCTGCACGTCATATCCTGGCATCGGCTTGGCGGGTGATCCCAGCTTGACCGGCAGTTCCTCGATCCCCAGCGGGTTGCCGGCAATGGTCCAGCCCGTTTCGGTCTGCCACCAATGGTCGATCACCGGAACTTTCAGTGCGTTCTGCGCCCATGTGATCGTGTCCGGGTCTGCACGTTCACCTGCCAGGAACAGTGCCCTCAGGCAGGTCAGGTCGTAATTCTTAAGCATGTCGCCGGAAGGGTCTTCGCGCTTAACAGCGCGGATGGCTGTCGGGGCGGTGAAGAAGCTGCGCACGTTGTGTTCAGAAATCACCCGCCAGAAAGTGCCCGCATCCGGGGTGCCGACCGGTTTACCTTCGAACACGATCGTCGTGTTGCCGTGGATCAGCGGCGCGTAACAGATATAAGAATGACCGACGACCCAGCCCACGTCCGAGGCGGCCCAGAACACATCGCCCGGATCGACGTTGTAGATGTTCTTCATCGACCAGTTCAGCGCTACAAGGTGCCCTGCGGTAGGGCGCACAACACCTTTGGGCGCGCCGGTCGTTCCCGACGTATAAAGGATATAGGCTGGATCGTTGCCATCAACCGGCACACATTCCGCCGGTTCAACGCCGTATTGGAAACCATGCCAGTTGAAATCGCGCCCTTCGATCAGCTGTGCCACTTCCTGTTCGCGCTGGAAGATGACGCAGAATTCGGGCTTGTGACTCGCCATCTCGATGGCGCCGTCCAGTAGCGGCTTGTAGTGCACCACCCGACCGGGTTCCAGCCCGCAAGACGCCGCAATGATCGCCTTTGGTTTCGCGTCGTCGATCCGAACGGCCAGTTCATTGCTGGCAAAACCGCCAAACACGACCGAGTGAACAGCCCCCAACCGCGCGCAGGCCAGCATCGCCTCAAGCGCTTCGGGGATCATGGGCATGTAAATGATGACCCGGTCGCCTTTCTCGATCCCCTTGGCCCGCAGCGCCCCGGCCAGCGTTGCAACGCGGTTGCGCAGTTCGACATATGAGATTTCGCGTTTCGTATGGGTGATCGGGCTGTCGTAGATTATGGCCGTCTGCTCACCCCGACCGTTTTCGACATGCCGGTCCACCGCATTCCAGCAGGTGTTGACCTTGGCGTCACAGAACCATTCATAGAGCGGGGCATTGTCGTCAAACAGCGCTTTGCTTGGCGGCTGTACCCAGTCGATCCCCTTGGCGGCGTCCATCCAGAACGCCTCCGGATCGGATTTCCAACTCTCATAGATGTCCTGATAAGCCACGGCATCGTCCTCCTCAAAATCCCTTGCCAGTGTGTTAGGCATCTGCCGCCTGTCGGACAAGCGGCTGAAATGACGACGCGTCAGTTTACCGCGAATTATTTGCAGATACCGGGAAAATGGGCTGCAAAGTTTTGCAAATCGCCTTCCCGATCAAGGTGAATTCGCAACAAAGCCTTTGTTTTGCAAAACTGCAAATTATTAGTTGCAAATGGCCGCGGAATCACGGAGCGTTCAGTTTCCGGTCTTGGCGTATCGGGGCAAGCTGTCCTGAATATCCAGCCACGGCAGGTGATCTGTATGGAACACGTGAAACCGGGGCGAAACTGTTTCCGGGTTTTCCAGCGTCGCGATGTAAAGGTGGATGTTCACCGTGTCCCCTGCATTGCGGTACGCCATCTGAGTTCCACAGGCCGCGCAGAACAGCCGCTCGACATCCGGAGATGAGCGATAGACCGCAGGTGGATCGCCAGACCAGGTCACCGATTCATGCGGCAATCCGAAAAATGCGGTAACAGGGGCGGCGCAGTTGCGGCGGCAATCTGTGCAGTGGCAATAGCAACTCCACGCTATGTTGCCGTCACTTTCCCAACGAACGGCCTTGCAGTGACAATGCCCCTTCATGGTGCCCCCTCCCGAAAACGGCGGCCTATGTCAGAGCCACCCCATTAACCGTAATGCGCGACCGGGGTTCCGGCAATGGCCGCCATGTTCAACAAGCCGCGCGCCGTGATCGAGGGCGTCACGATATGCGCCTTGTTGCCCATGCCCATCAGAATGGGGCCGACCTCGATTCCGTCCGCTTTCATCTTCAGAATGTTTCGCACCCCGCTGGCGGCATCCGCGTGGGCAAAGATCAATACGTTGGCGGCGCCCTGAAGGCGCGAATTTGGGAAGATACGCGAGCGAAGCTCGGGGTCCAGCGCAACATCCAGGTTCATTTCACCTTCATAGGTGAAGTCCCGAGGTTTGGAGTCCAGAATATCCAGCGCGGCGCGCAGACGTTTGCCAGAACCTTCGGCCTGATTGCCGAATTGCGATTGCGAGCAGAATGCGATTTTGGGCTCAAGTCCGAAACGACGCACGTGGCGGGCCGCCCCGATTGTCGTTTCGGCAAGTTCTTCAGGTGTGGGCAGTTGCCGGACATGTGTGTCGGCAATGAAAAGGGGACCGTCTTCCAGAATCATCAGGGACAGCGCGCCCTGCGCACGAAGATCTCCGTCGTCCAGAACCTGTTCGACATAGTTCAGATGCCAGCGGTATTCGCCAAATGTGCCACAGATCATGCTGTCGGCTTCTTCACGCTGGACCATGATCGCGGCAATCGCGGTCGTGTTGGTCCGCATGATCGCCTTGGCCAGATCCGGTGTGACGCCCCTGCGTTGCATGACCTGATGGTAAGAGTTCCAGTAGTCGTAGTAACGCGGGTCGTTTTCCGGGTTCACGATCTGAAAATCCTGCCCCGGCCGGACAGTCAGGCCCAGCTTTTCGCAGCGTGCATCGATCACCTCGGGTCGGCCAATCAAGATCGGTGTTTCCGTAGTTTCTTCCAGGATCGCCTGTGCCGCGCGCAGAACCCGTTCGTCTTCGCCTTCGGCAAAGACAATTCTGCGCGACGCTGCGGCTGCGGCCTCGAACACCGGACGCATCAGCAGGGCCGATTTGAAAACAGTCTGGTTCAGGCTTTCCTTATAAGCCTCGATATCCGAGATCGGCCGTTTGGCCACGCCACTGGCCATTGCCGCCTTGGCAACCGATGACGATACAACGCCCACCAGACGCGGATCGAACGGTTTCGGAATCAGATAATCCGGCCCGAACGTCAGTTGTTCTCCCTGATAGGCGGCAGCGGCTTCCGCGCTGGTGGTGGCGCGGGCCAGTTCGGCGATGCCATCGACGCAGGCAATCTGCATGTCATCGTTGATCTCGGTCGCGCCGATATCCAGGGCACCGCGAAAGATGAAGGGAAAGCACAGCACGTTGTTGACCTGATTGGGAAAATCGCTGCGGCCCGTTGCGATGATCGCGTCCGGAGCAACCTCTCGGGCGGCATCCGGCAGTATCTCAGGGGTCGGATTGGCCAGGGCAAAGATGATCGGGCGATTTGCCATCTTTCCGACCATCTCGGGCTTCAGGACATTCGGGCCGCTGAGTCCCAGAAACAGATCTGCATCGCCAATTACATCATCCAGTGTGCGCAGGTCTGATTTCTGCGCGAACTGATCTTTGTGTGGGTTCATATCTTCGGCCCGGCCTTCGTAGACCAGCCCGTGAATATCGCACAGCCAGATGTTCTCGCGCTTGACCCCCAGTTTGACCAGCATCATCAGACAGGCAATGCCCGCCGCACCGCCGCCAGTTGACACCACCTTGATGTCTCCGAACTTCTTGCCGGCAACGTGCAGGGCGTTCTTGGCCGCGGCGCCAACGACAATGGCCGTTCCGTGTTGGTCATCGTGAAATACCGGGATGTTCATCCGCTCGCGGCACAGTTTTTCGACGACAAAGCAATCCGGTGCTTTAATGTCCTCCAGATTGATAGCGCCGAAGGTCGGTTCCAGCGCGCAGACGATATCCGCCAGCTTTTCCGGGTCGGGCTGGTCCACTTCGATATCGAAACAGTCGATACCAGCGAATTTCTTGAACAGAACCGCCTTGCCTTCCATCACCGGTTTCGAGGCCAGCGCGCCAATATTGCCAAGCCCCAGAACCGCGGTGCCGTTTGACACGACACCCACCAGGTTCCCGCGCGACGTATAAAGCTCGGCATTGGCGGCATCCGATTTGATCTCAAGGCTGGCCTCGGCCACACCGGGCGAATAGGCACGCGCCAGATCGCGGCCATTGGCCAGCGGTTTGGTTGCTTTTATCTCAAGTTTTCCGGGCTTCGGGTGGGCGTGATAGTCAAGCGCGGCCTGCCGCAGGCTGGGTGTGTCGGACATCGGTGAACAAGCTCCTTCCCGGAATTTGGTTTAGTGTTAAACTATATTTTCTGACTTGGCTATGCGGTCTAATGCGTAGGCCGGAATTGGCCGAGAGTGACAGGCTGGTTGAAATTGTTCGTGGTTCTTTTACACGGAGTGGACTTTCACTGCAGCGAAGCGCAAAATCAGGCATGAGCATAAAAGACAACACGCGGCCGGAGAAGGCCGTTTCAGGCAACCAATCTTCATTTGGAATGGAAAAGTCCGGATTCCGCGTGGCAATCGCGCTGATGGCCCTGATCCTGTGCGCCGTTGTGATTTGGCCCCTGCAGGCCGAGCAGCTCAACCAGGAAGGGGGGCCGTTCGAAACGATTTCGGCCGCCGCGCTGCTTGCTGCCGGGCTGGCGGCACTGGTGCGGTTTCCCGGATTGAAACGTCTGTACATCGGTGTGACCTGCCTGCTTCTGGCCGAGCGAGAGCTGGAAGCAGACATTTATTCCGAAGGAACCGTGCCGTTTATGATACTGAGCGGCCTGGATGACATTCTGGACATGACGCTGATCCGGGTCGTGCTTGCGGTCATCATACTGGGCGGTGCCATTTGGCACGGGGTGCCCAACGCACGGCTTGCGCTGAAACAGCGCGCGCCGTTTTTGCTGATCTTCGTTCTTGCCGGGCTGTCGGCTGTGGTGGCCCAGCTTCTGGAAGAGGTCTCGGGACTTTTTGACGAGACGCTGTCCCCGATTATGGCGATCCGTCTGTTTGCGCTGGAAGAAACGCTCGAGATGTTCTTTTCGATTGGCATTTTGGCCTCTGTTCTGATCGGATGGCCCAAATCGAATATTGAAGAGAAGCCTGATGACCAGCAGCAAAAGTCCGACACTCGCTGAATTCCGTCTGCCCACGAACGAACTGCGCGACGACATCCCGTTTTATACCAGAACGCTGGGGATGCGGATGGATATGATCTATCCCGCCGATGACCCCCGTGTTGCGGTGTTTTCGGGCCATGGCTTGCGATTGCGCATCGAAAAGGACGCGCCCGAGGCGCCCGGGACCTTGCGAATCCTGACCGAGGATCCGGATCGGTTTGCCGATGGCGAGCGTGTGCTGGTCGCCCCCAATGGAACTCGCATAGAAATTGACGACCGCAACCCGCCGCTGGTGATGCCGGAAACGGTGCATTCCTTTGTCGTGCGCAGGCTAAAGGACCAGGCGCCGTGGATCATTGGACGGGCGGGTATGCACTATCGCGATCTGGTGCCTGATCGGCTGGGCGGGTCGATCATCGCCAGCCACATCCGTATCCCCGATGGCGGCCCGGTGCCCGACATGGTGCACTTTCACAAGGTCGGGTTTCAGCTGATCTTCTGTATCCACGGCTGGGTCGATGTTGTGTACGAGGATCAGGGCGAAAAGATGCGCCTGACGGCGGGCGATTGCTTTATCCAGCCTCCGGAAATCCGTCACCGCGTGCTCGAGGCCTCGGACAATGTGCAGGTGATTGAGATCGGTGTACCCGCGGAACATGTCACGGAAATCGATCATGACATGGATCTGCCCACCCCTCATTTCCGGCCCACGCGGGAATGGCAGGGGCAGCGGTTTGTGTACAATCAGGCCAAAGATGCCGAGTGGGGGGAGTTCCGCTTGCCGGGATATATCTGCCGGGACACCACGATTGCGGAAAACACTAAGGGCGTTGCCGGGGTTCAGGTGGTAAAACGGGGGCAGGGCGATCCGGTCTGGGCCAGTCATGATACCGATATCCATTTCACCTTCGTGATGAACGGTCAGGTGACGCTGGAAGGGGAAGGACGTGATCCCTATCGGCTGGAACAGGGCGACGCCTTTGTGATCCCGCCGGGGATGCGCACGCGCCTTGCGGACCCGTCCGATGATGTCGAGCTGCTGGAGGTCACATTGCCCGGGACCTTCAATACAACGCTGGGTTAAGCCAAGATCGGATCAGGAAACATGCGCCGGGGGCTTCAAATCCCCCGGCTCTTTCCATTAGGGTATGGCATTCTGACCAGATGATCAAAAATTGGGAATCACCATGCCTTTGAAAGACGCCGCCCTGTCCGTCCGGGAAAACGCGTACGCGCCGTATTCGAAGTTCAAAGTGGGCGCGGCGATCCGGTCGAAGTCCGGAGTGATCTTTTCCGGCTGCAACGTGGAAAATGTCGCCTACCCGGAAGGCACCTGTGCCGAAGCGGGTGCGATTGCCGCGATGGTGGCCGCGGGTGAGCAGGAACTGACCGAGGTTTATGTTGTCGCCTCAAGCCCGCAACCGGTACCGCCTTGTGGCGGATGCCGTCAGAAGCTGGCGGAATTCGGCAAGCCGGACGTCAAAGTGACGCTTGCGACAGCAACCGGAACTGAGCTTGAGACAACCATCGGACAGCTTCTGCCCGGCGCGTTCGACGCCTCTCATATGGAGGATGTCTGAACCTATGGACGCCCGTTCGATCATCGCAAAACTGCGCCGGGGTGACGTTCCGACCAGTGCAGAGCTGAACTGGTTCGCCCAGGGTTTGGCCGATGGTGCCGTCAGTGACGCGCAGGCCGGGGCGTTTGCCATGGCAGTTTGCATGGGCAGTCTGGGCGCACAGGGCCGCGCCGATCTGACCGTCGCGATGCGGGACAGTGGAGAGGTGCTGAGCTGGGATCTGGACGGTCCGGTGATCGACAAGCACTCGACCGGTGGGGTCGGGGATTGTGTCAGCCTTGTGCTGGCGCCGGCGCTGGCCGAATGCGGGGCCTATGTTCCGATGATCTCGGGGCGTGGCCTTGGCCATACCGGCGGGACACTGGACAAGCTTGAGGCCATTCCAGGGGTCAGCACCCAAATCAGTCAGGACCGGTTGGAGCAGATATTGCGCGAAACCGGTGCGACCATCGTCGGCGCAACCGGCCAGATTGCGCCTGCGGACAAACGCCTTTACGCGGTGCGCGACGTGACGGCGACAGTTGAAAGCCTGGATCTGATCACGGCGTCGATCCTGTCGAAAAAGCTGGCAGCGGGCCCGGATGCGTTGGTGCTGGACGTGAAGGTCGGTTCCGGTGCGTTCATGAAAACGCTGGATGATGCCCGAAATCTGGCGCGGGCCTTGACCGAAACAGCAAACGCCGCCGGTTGTCGCACTTCGGCAGTGATCACCGATATGAACCAGCCTCTGGCCTCGGCGCTGGGCAATGCGCTGGAAATAGCCGAGGTGATGAAGGCGATGACCAGCGGCCAACCGACGCCTCTTGCCGAGCTTTCCGCCGAACTGGGCGGTGTGCTGCTTAAAGATGCAGGGATGTTTGCCTCGATTGACGAGGGGCGCAGGCAAATCGCCGATGTGATCAGGGATGGTCGGGCGGCGGATCGATTTGGCCGCATGATGGCGGCGGTGGGCGGTCCGGTCCATCTTGTCGAAAACTGGGAACGCTTTCTGCCCGAAGCGAATGTCATTCAGGAAGTTGCGGCCCAACACAGCGGCTATATCACAAGCATAGACGGCGAGGCGCTGGGTCTGGCCGTCGTCGCGCTGGGTGGCGGGCGGCAGGTCGAAGCCGACGTCATTGACCCGGCAGTGGGCATTTCTGACATCGTGCGATTGGGGCAGCAGGTATCACAGCGCGAGCCACTGGCCGTGGTGCACGCCGCACGCGAAGACGCGGCCCGGCAAGCCGCAGAGGCGATTTTGCAGGCCATCACGATCAGCGAAGCGCCCGTACCGGCCCCCGATCTCGTCCATGAAAGGATTACCGCATGAGACGGGCTTTCCTTGTCGTCATGGACTCTGTCGGTATTGGCGGCGCACCGGATGCGGATCAGTTTTTTAACGGCGAGGTCCCGGATACGGGCGCCAACACCGTGGCCCATATCGCGCAGGCCTGCGCGGAAGGGCGCGCCGAAGATGGTCGATCGGGTCCGCTGCACCTGCCCAACCTCGACGCGCTGGGGTTGGGAGCGTCTGTGCGTCTGGCCTCGGGCGATGAAACACCGGGGCTCGAGGTCGAACCAACCGGCCTCTGGGGCTGCGCGCACGAACATTCGCTGGGCAAGGACACGCCTTCGGGCCACTGGGAACTGGCCGGACTGCCGGTGCCGTGGGACTGGCACTATTTCCCGGACACTACGCCCGCATTCCCCGCTGATCTGAGCCGCGCGGCGGCAGAGGCAGCCGGAACAGACGGGATACTGGGCGATTGCCACGCCTCGGGCACGAAAATCATTGCCGAACTAGGAGCCGAACACATGCGGACGGGCTGGCCGATCTGCTACACCTCGGCCGACAGCGTGTTCCAGATTGCCGCGCATGAGGAAAGCTTTGGCCTCGACCGTCTGCTGCAGATGTGCCGGACGCTGGCCCCGATGCTGCATGACATGAAGATCGGCCGCGTTATCGCGCGCCCGTTTATCGGCTCGCCCGAGGGCGGGTTCACCCGAACCACCAACCGCAAAGATTTTGCCATTCTGCCGCCCGCGCCGGTTTTGACCAACTGGGCTCAGGATGCCGGCCGCCGCGTTCACGCTGTGGGCAAGATCGGCGACATTTTCTCGATGCAGGGGATTGATACTTTGCGCAAGGGCTCGGACGCCGAACTGATGGGGCACCTGTCTGATCTGGTGGACGAAGCTGAAGACGGCAGTCTGACCTTTGCCAATTTTGTCGAGTTTGACAGTCTCTATGGACATCGCCGCGACATCAGCGGCTATGCCCGCGCGCTGGAATGGTTCGACCGCGAAATCGGCGCGATCCTGATAAAACTGCGCCCGGGTGACCTTATGGTGCTGACCGCCGATCATGGAAATGATCCTAGCTGGACCGGCACAGACCACACACGCGAAAAGGTGCCGGTGCTGATCGCAGGGCGGGGCGCAGGGCAGATCGGTGCGGTCAATTTCGCCGATGTCGCCGCCAGCATCGCGCATCACCTGAACATTCCGGCACATGGACCGGGACGGAGTTTTCTATGACTGTCGCAGACCTGCCCAAGATCGAGTTGCATCTGCATCACGAAGGCGCGGCTCCGCCCGCCTTCATTCGCCAACTTGCGCATGAAAAACGCATTGATCTGAGCGGTATTTTCAAGCCCCACGGCTCCTATGACTTCCGCGATTTCGCCCATTTCCTGAGCGTTTATGAGGCTGCCTGCGAAGTACTGAAATCGCCCGAGGATTTCCGCCGACTGACCCTGGCTATTCTGGAAGAAAGCGCTGCCAATGGTGTGGTGTATTCGGAAACCTTCCTGAGCCCCGATTTCTGCGGCGGTGGCGATGTGCACGCCTGGCGCGATTACCTGAATGCCATTCAGGACGCCGCGGATGAGGCTGAGCGCAAGTTCGACATCACCCTGCGCGGCGTCGTCACGTGTGTTCGCCATTTTGGCCCGGACAAGGCGAAACTCAGCGCCCGTTGCGCGGCCGAAACCTCAGGCGACTGGATCACGGGCTTTGGCATGGGCGGCAACGAAGGGGTCGGCGCGCAGGGCGATTTCAAGTGGGCGTTTGATTGCGCCCGCGAGGCAGGATTGCGGCTGACCACCCATGCGGGTGAATTTGGCGGACCGGACAGTGTGCGCGATGCGGTGCGCGCCCTGGGGGTCGAGAGGATCGGACATGGTGTGCGCGCTATCGAAGACCCCGACCTGATGTATGAACTGGTCGACCGGGACATCACGCTTGAGGTTTGTCCGGGGTCCAATGTGGCGCTGGGCCTGTATCCGGATTTCAGCGCCCATCCGATCGCAAAGTTGCGCGATGCGGGCGTCAAGGTCACCGTCTCAACCGACGATCCGCCGTTTTTCCATACCACCATGCGACGTGAATATGAGATGCTGAACGCAGCTTTCGGCTGGGAGGCCGAGGATTTCAGCGCAATGAATGATACGGCCCTCAATGCGGCCTTCTGTGATGAAGACACCCGTGCGCGGGTCCAAAAAAGACTGGAGAAAACATGAGCGAACATCTGACCGTCGTTGATCATCCGCTGGTGCAGCACAAATTGACGCTCATGCGGGACAAGGGTACATCGACCGCCGTTTTCCGGCAGTTGCTGCGGGAAATCACCCTGTTGCTGGCCTATGAGGTCACGCGAGAACTAAAGCTGACGACCCGCAACATCGAAACCCCGATGGAGGAGATGGACGCCCCCATTCTGGCCGGTAAGAAACTGGCATTGGTGTCGATTCTGCGCGCTGGCAACGGGATGCTGGACGGTGTGCTGGAATTGATCCCGTCGGCGCGGGTGGGCTTTGTCGGATTGTATCGCGATGAAAAGACGCTGAAACCTGTCCAGTATTACTTCAAAGCGCCCGAAGGACTGAAAGACCGCCTGGTCATTGCTGTGGATCCGATGCTGGCCACAGGCAACAGTTCAGCCGCTGCGATTGATCTGCTGAAAGAGGCAGGCGCGACCGATATCCGTTTCCTCTGTCTGCTGGCCGCGCCCGAAGGGGTCGCGCGGATGAAAGAGGCCCATCCGGATGTGCATATCGTGACGGCCGCGCTGGATCGCGAACTGAATTCCAAGGGCTATATCATGCCCGGATTGGGCGACGCCGGCGACCGGATGTTCGGTACCAAGTAAGCTGTCTGCGGCGTTTCGGGTGTAAGGTGAGGCACGAAATCCCTGCCCCGCCTACGGCGTATTCGGGGTATTCGTGTCGGAGAGTGTTCAGGTAAATCCCGAACGCTTTATTCACCACAGATGTTTTGCAGCCGGACCCAGTCGCGGTCAGGCAGGACCTGCTCCTGGGATCGGCCCACCATCGGGTCGGCCTCGATCAGGCCCAGAACCGTTTCGCCGGTGATATCACGCGCGTAGGCGTAAGGTGTCGAGGGCAGGGCTGCCTGAGCAAACACGGCCAGCAATTCCTGATCGGGCAGGGATGGGCGCGGTTCCGAAAGGACCTGCTCGGTGTAACTGTCGATGATCTGCGGTGTCAGTTCACCGGTCGTCAGCAACCGGAATGCGGTTGTCGGGCCGGTGCGGTCCAGCAGGTCATCAAGCGGGTCATGTGCCTCGGCCCGAGCGCGTTCGGCGATGACATATCCTGCCGCCACCGCCGGGTCTTCATGATCCTCGACCAGCGTTCGGCTCAGCAGCACCGTGCCGCCGGGCAGGCTAAGGCTGTTCTGCACCCCGGCAGGCAGGATCACGATCTGCCGTACACCGGTCCTTTTTGCCAGCATATCCAGCGCGGCCTTGGCATCTTCCGATACACAGGCGCGCCCGGAGACCCTTTCGATGCGTTGCAGGATGGTATCGCCGATGTCCTGCCGCTTGATCTTGGGAACGACTGAAACAACGTGGCTTTGCAAGGCAACCGGCAGCCAGAGCAACAGCAGGGCCGCCACGGCGGCGACTACCCCGCCGACACTCAGCCAGCGCAGTCGGCCAGGGTGCGGACGTGACCGGTCGATTGCACGTTGCAGCCTGTCGATCGCTTCGATCATCGTGGTTTCGGATTCGGCCAGTTCCAGCGTTTCATCCGGGTCGCCGTCAGGGTTGAAAATGGCCGGGTAGCCGCCCGGATTTTGTCGCTCCAGCGCGGCCAGGGACCAGTGGGTCAGCGCACGGTCATTGAAATCCGATATCGTCAGCGTGGCCTCGCCAATTGACACGACCACCTCGCGCCGCTGCATATCGGGCGAGGGCCGCCACAGACCGGTGGCTTCGATCCGCTGGTACTGTTTTAGGGCCGTCATCGGGGCGAGGTCTGCTCAAAATTATTTTGATCCAGCTTAGCATGATAAATTTACGCGGCGCAAACCTGTTGAACCGTATTTGGCACTTGCGCCCGGTATCCGGATGCGGGGAAATACGCGGGTCCGGCAGCGAAGGCGAAAATTGAACAGAATGCAGACAGGCAACCCATCTTCACCCGTTTTGGCCTCTGGCCTCATGATCGGCGCAATGGCCATCATCGGGGTGATCGACAATGTCGTGGTTCTGGTGGCCGAAACGATCGGTCTGTGGCAATTCCACCTGAGCCGCGCAATATTGATGCTGCCGCTGGTGCTTCTGTTGTCACTGCTTGGGTTGGGCGGATTGCGCCCGATCCGCCCGGGCATTGTTCTTTTGCGAAGCGTCCTGATGACGCTGGCCATGCTGTTTTACTTCTCGTCGCTTGCTTTGATGCCGGTTGCTCAGGCGTTGGCGGGGTTGTTTACGTCCCCGATTTTCGTGTTGCTGATTTCGGCCCTTGGTCTGCGGCAGAAAATCGGGCCCTGGCGAATTCTGGCTGCGCTGCTCGGGTTTCTAGGATTACTTCTGGTTCTGCAACTCAATCCGGCGGATTTCGATGCCAGAACCCTGTTGCCGGTTGCAGGCGGGTTTTTCTATGCGCTTGGGGCGATCCTGACACGGTCCCACTGCGCGCAGGAAAGTACGGTCGTCATGCTTGGGGGGATGGTAATTACACTTGGTATTGCTGGCGCGCTGGGGCTGACGGGGTTCTCGATCTTTCCGGTCGGTGCGGAACCGGGCCCGGAAGGGTTCGTGACCCGTGGCGTGGTCTGGCAGATACAACCCTCGCTTCTTTGGGTGGTGGTCCAGGCCGTAGGGTCAACCATAGCCGTTTTCATGCTGATCAAGGCGTATCAGGTTGGTGAGCCATCCTATGTCGCAATCTTCGAATACTCGGTGATGATCTTCGGTCCTGCGTTTGCGTGGGCGGCCTTCGGCCAATCAATCGATGGCATCCAGATCGTCGGCATCGGGCTGATCGTGCTGACCGGAGCCCTGCTGGGCTGGCGTTCGATGCGCGCGTCGGCGGAACAGGCCGTGGCGTGATCGTTTCCCGGCGCAGGTCGTATGTGTTTGTTCACATCCCCAAAACGGGCGGCACGTCGCTTGCATCGGCGCTGGAACAGAGGGCGACGAAGGATGACATCCTGATCGGAGACACGCCCAAGGCGCGGAACCGTCATCGACGGCAAAAGGGCTTACAGGCCAGGGGGCGGTTGTGGAAACACTCCACGCTGGCGGATATCGACGGGCTTGTCCCGCCCGAGGTGTTGGAGCGCATGTTCACTTTCACGCTGGTCCGCAACCCATGGGATCGGTTTGTCAGTTACTACCATTGGCTGCGGGACCAGAAATTTGACCACCCCGCAGTGTCGCTGGCAAAGGTGTCGTCTTTTGAAGAATTTTTGCTGAAACCGGCCACGCTTAGGTCAATTCAGGCGCATCCCGCGCGGCGCTACATGACGCGGGCAGATGGGCACGAGCAGTGCCGAGCCTTTATTCGGCTTGAGAAGTTCGAGGAGGATGCTGAACCGTTGTTCGAGCATCTCGGTTTCAGGCTGACCCTTCCGCATCTCAACGGGTCCGAAAGAGAGGTGGATTATCGGCAGTACTATTCCACGCGAACCCGAAATGCGGTGTCGGATGCCTGCGCGGAAGATATCGGAAGATTCGACTACCGGTTCCACTCCTGATCCCGTCACCGTTTCCGAATTTCCGGCAAGCCTGTGAAAAACAATCGCATTGTTTGCTGATTGTGGGTCAATTGGGCCGGAACAGGCTCAATTCGGGCTAAAATATGTCAAAACTAAGACAGCGCGCCTGATCACATGATACCCACGTTTCAATGTTTATCTGTGCCAAGGGGGGCTGGGCACGTGTTTGAAGTAGTGAGTGTTACTGATTTATCAGATCATGCGCGGAAGATGGACGACGTCCTGTCGCGCAATGCAACGTTGTCGCGCCGGGGCGGGTTTGTCCACGGCACCAAGATTGCAACGACCCGAGGCTGGAAGCCGGTGGAACGCATTGCGGCAGGTGATCTTGTCCGAACATTGGACCATGGTTTCAAGGAAGTACGCCGAATTGCGACTGACAGGGTGAGCATCGCAACGGGCGAAACGCGCGCAGAATATCTGCCCGTCTACGTGCCGTCGCGTGCGGCGTATAATGGGCGTCCTGTCTGGCTGATGCCAGAACAGGGGGTGGCGCTGGACATAAGCCGGATTGAACCGGGCACCGAAGGCGTGTCTGTGATCCCGGCCCGGATGCTCAGCGGAATGTGCCGGATGACCTCGCAAGCACCGTCCACAACCTTCGATGTAAGCACGTTTTTTTTCGATTGTGACGAGGTGGTCTTCCTTGAAGGCGGGTTGCAGGCCTATTGCCCGGCAAGTCGCTTTGGATCGCGCGGGTCCCCGGATCAGCCTTCATACCAGATCGCCGAGGCGCAGGACGCCGACCACCTTGTCGATCTGATCGCATACAAGGGCGAACTATCAGCCCTTGCAAACCCGTTGGGTGCGCTGCCCGCGCCCATCCCGCAAGAACCGATTTTTCCCGTCAGGCCACAGTTGGGAGTGCGCCGCCCGGGAAGACCCGGCAGGCCGAATGTGCCAGCCCTGTTCTTGCGGCCTGAATGGCAGACCTAACCAAACACTAAGAAAACGATGCAGGCGCGTATTACGCGCCTGCATCACTTGTTCAGGCGGCCTTGGCCTCGGGCGCGAAGCGGCCATAGAACGTCTGGCCCTTATCGGCCATCTCACGCAGCAGCGGCGGGCAGGCGAACCGTTCGCCGTATTGCGCTGCCAGCTGGTCGCAGCGTTCGGCGGCGTAAGGTGCGCCAATGATGTCCAGCCAGCTTAGTGGGCCACCGGACCACGGGGCAAAACCCCAGGCCAGAATGGCACCCACGTCACCTTCGCGGATATCCTCCAGAACACCTTCTTCCAGCGCGCGGACCGCTTCCAGAACCTGTGCGAACATCAGGCGTTCTTGCACTTCGATCAGGTCGGGCTGATCTTCGGCCAGCGGGTATTTGTCTTGCAGACCTTTCCAATACCCGACGCGCTTGCCCTTTTCGTCATAGTCGAAGAAGCCTGCATTTGCCTTGCGGCCCAGACGTCCCTGTTCTTCCATCCAGAAGATCAGATCGTCCGAGGGGCTTTCGGGATAGGCATCGCCCATCGCCGCCTTGGTTGCGCGGGCAATCTTGGCGCCCAGATCAATCGAGGTCTCATCGGTCAGCTGTACCGGCCCGACCGGGAAACCCAGTTGACGTGCGGCGTTGTCAACCAATGCAGGGCTGACGCCCTCGGTAATCATGCGCGCACCTTCGTTGATGTACGGGATGATGCAGCGGTTGCAGTAGAAGAACCGCGCGTCGTTGACGACGATCGGTGTCTTCCGAATCTGACGCACGTAATCCAGCGCCTTGGCAACCGCACGATCCCCGGTTTCCTTGCCTTTGATGATCTCGACAAGGAACATCTTCTCGACCGGCGAAAAGAAATGGATGCCGATGAACTGATCCGGCCTCACGCTGGCCTTGGCCAGATCGGTGATCGGCAGGGTCGAGGTGTTGGAGGCAAAGATGCAATCTTCGGGAATGATCGCTTCGACCTTTTTGGTCATGTCGGCCTTGACTGCGGGGTCTTCGAATACCGCTTCAATAATCAGGTCGCAGCCTTTCAGATGCTCCAGATCGGGCGTCGCGGTGATGCGGGCCAGCATGGCTTCTTTCTTTTCAGCCGTGACCTTGCCGCGCTTGATACCTTTGTCCAGGTACGCTTCGGTATAGGCCTTACCCTTGTTGGCGGCCTCCTGATCGCGGTCGATGAGAACGACTTCCATCCCGGCCTGAGCGGACACCAGCGCGATGCCCGCGCCCATCATGCCCGCGCCCAGAACACCGATCTTCTTAACCGACTGGTCCGGCACACCCTGAGGTCGCACTGCGCCTTTCTCCAGCGCTTCCTTGTTCAGGAACAGGCTGCGGATCATCGCTGACGAGGACGGGTTCATCAGGATCGAAGTGAACCAGCGCGCCTCGATCCTCAGGGCTGTGTCGAAATCGACCAGAGCACCCTCGTAGACCGCGCTCAGCAGGGCCTGAGCGGCCGGGAACGCGCCTTGTGTCTTGCCGTTGACCATCGCCGAAGCGCCAACGTAGTTCATGAAGCCAGCCGGATGGTACGGCGCACCACCGGGCATCTTGTACCCCTTTGCATCCCAAGGCTTGACCAGATCCGCATCGCTGGCGTTCAGCACCCATTCCTTCGCGGCGGCCAGCGGGTCTTCGACGACCTCATCGACCATTCCCGCACCCTTGGCCTTGTTCGGCTCCAGTGTTTTGCCTTCCAGCAATAGCGGAGCCGCACCAACGGCACCCAGCTTGCGGACCATGCGGGTGGTTCCGCCCATGCCCGGGAAGATGCCGATCATGATTTCGGGCAGGCCGATCTTGGCCTTCGGGTTGTCGGCGCAGAAAATGCGATGACAGGCCAGTGGCACCTCAAGCCCGATCCCCAGCGCGGTGCCGGGCAGGGCGGCGGCAATCGGTTTGCCGCCCTTTTTGGTCTTCGGGTCCATTCCCGCCAGTTCGATCTTACGTAGAATGCGATGCCCGTTCATTGTGAAATCGAACATGGCCTGCGCTGGTTCATCGCCCGACTTCTCGCGGATCGATCCCAGCACGTTCAGATCCATACCGGCGGCAAAGCTGTCCTTGGCCGAGGTGATAACCGCACCCTTGATGTTGTCATCTGACAGAACCTGATCGATCATCTCTTCGATCAGGGCCAGCGCCTCGACGCGCAGGATGTTCATGCTTTTCTCGGGCACGTCCCAGGTGATGATGGCAACGCCGTCGGCGTCCACTTTCATGGTGAAATCAGTCATGTCTCGTCTCCGATCTGGTCAGCCGTCAGCGGGCTGCCGTCTTTGCGGGTGAAGCGAAAGCCGTGTGCATCGAACTTCACCATCATGTCTATGTCGCTGTAATATCCGGTCTCGGCCGGCGTCCGTGTGCCCACCACCAGAAAGGTCGCGGGCGCATCGGTTTTGTTTACAAGGTGATGGCCATTGGCCTCACCTGCGGGCCAGGCGGCGCAATCGCCGGGCTGCATCTCATGCTCGCCATCGTCATCTATCAGCACACAGGTGCCGCTGAGCATGATCGCAAACTCGTCCTGCTCCATATGGTAATGGCGCAGCGAAGACATGCCATCGGGTTCCAGCCGCACGATGTTGACGCCGTACTGTGTCAGCCCGCCTGCATCCCCCACAGGCTGAACAAAGCGGCCATTGCCAGCTTTGGCCAGCTTGCCGGGGTAACCCGAACCGCCCCGGAAAGGGATTTGAGAGAGATTCAGCTTGGGCATCAGACTCGCTCGATAATGGTTGCGGCACCCATGCCGGACGCAATGCAGAGCGTGGCCAGACCGGTTTCCTTGTCCTGACGCTCCAACTCATCCAGAAGCGTGCCGATGATCATTGCGCCGGTTGCACCCAGTGGGTGACCCATCGCGATCGAGCCGCCGTTGACGTTGACCAACGCCGGGTCGACGTCGAATGCCTGCTGGAAGCGCAGCACGACTGAGGCAAAGGCTTCGTTCACTTCGAACAGGTCCAGATCGCTGATCTTCATGCCGTTGTCGGCCAGAATTTTCTCGGTCACAGGAACCGGGCCGGTCAGCATGATGGTCGGGTCGGTACCGATCTTGGCAGTTGCCTTGATGCGCGCGCGCGGCTTGAGGCCGTACTTCTCACCGAACTCCTTGTTCCCGATCAGAACAGCCGCTGCACCGTCCACGATGCCCGAGCTGTTTCCTGCGTGGTGGATGTGGTTGATTTTTTCCAGATGCGGGTATTTCAGCATGGCCACCTTGTCGAAGCCGGGCATCTGCTCACCCATCATCGCAAATGAGGGGTTCAGCGCGCCAAGGCTCTGCATGTCCGTGCCGGGGCGCATATATTCGTCGCGGTCCAGAATGGTCAGCCCGTTCTGGTCCTTTACGGTGATAACCGACTTTTCGAACCGGTTGTCTGCCCATGCTTCTGCTGCGCGCTTTTGGGATTCAACCGCCAGGGCGTCGGCGTCATCCCGGCTGAAGCCATATTCCGTCGCGATGATGTCGGCCGAAATACCCTGCGGGACGAAATACGTGCTCATCGCCAGAGACGGATCAACGGCGATGGCGGCACCATCGCTGCCCATGGGCACGCGGCCCATCATTTCGACACCGCCAGCGATGTAAGCGTCGCCAGCACCGCCTTTCACCTGGTTCGCAGCCAGGTTCACCGCTTCCATGCCAGAGGCGCAGAAACGGTTGATCGCCAGGCCGGGGATCGACTGGTCCAGATCGGACGCCAGCACGGCCGAGCGTGCCAGACAGCCGCCCTGTTCCATCACCTGCGTGACATTGCCCCAGATCACGTCCTCTACGGCGTGGCCTTCGAGGTTGTTGCGCTCTTTCATCGCGGTCAGGGTCAGGGCGGACAAGCGCACCGAGGTTACCTCGTGCAGGCTGCCATCCTTGCGGCCCTTGCCGCGCGGGGTGCGCAGAGCGTCATAGATATAGGCTTCGGTCATGGGTCTTCTCCTCAAGCTCGATCCGACGGGTTGCCGGGCATCAGGTCATAGGGGTGTTTCCAGCCGGGCTGCTCGCTGAGGCGTGTCAGCCAGGCGTCGATATTTGGCCAGTCGGCGCGGTCGAAACCGAATGGTTCCGGATAATACAGGTAGCCGCAGCAACTGAGATCTGCATTTGTCACACCGTCCCCGACGATCCAGTCACGACCGGCCAGATGCTGGTTCAGAATCTCGTATGCCGCCTTAAGCCGACCTTGATTGAACGCGATCACATCCGGGTTGCGGTGCTTTTCCGGCAGGAAATTGATCAGAAAACGAGTGAGGCCAGCCATTGAACTTAGTTTGTGATTATCCCACAACACCCAACGGAAAATCTCGTAGTTCTCTTCCCGGTTCCTGCCGCCGAACTTCCCTGATTTCTCAGTCACATATGCCTGAATGGCGCCGGACTGACTGGTGCGGAAATCACGATCAATCAGAAAGGGCGCTTCGCCCATTTCGTTGGCCTCCGCGCGAAATTCACGCGTGCGGGTCTCGCCATTGAAGAAATCGACAAAGACCGGCTCCCACTCCAGCCCCGACATCTCCAAGGCCAGCGCCGCTTTGTAAGAGTTCCCGCTTTCTCCGAAACAATGCAGTTTGATAGTCATGCGATTACCCCTCCCAAGGCGCA
Organism: Ruegeria sp. D4; assembly: GCF_056534475.1. Classification (NCBI taxonomy): domain Bacteria; kingdom Pseudomonadati; phylum Pseudomonadota; class Alphaproteobacteria; order Rhodobacterales; family Roseobacteraceae; genus Ruegeria; species Ruegeria sp. D4. Next base: position 127,094 of record NZ_JBQFPJ010000012.1, on the reverse strand, counting down.
TGTGGTCAGGTTGGAATTGAGTATTTTGGAAAAGATGAAGAGCCGACATTTACCTTTGATCAACCTTGGTCTGTTTCAATCAACGAGCGGTACAGGCTGGAGAGCCGATGACCGCAAAAGGTGAAGTCGTCCCTGTCCTGATGGCGAGTGCGCCCGGTGGCAGGGGCGCATCAGGCCTTCATCTTTTCAAAAATACTCCCGCCGGAGGCGTCCGGCCTCGATGCGATCGCAGGCGAAGAATTGGCGTATTGCCTCACCGCTTTCGCGCTTCCAGTTCGGAATTGAATATGCGCAGCCGGTGAGTCAGGTTCTCCTCGTCAATGACACTGTTGAAATTCTCGAACAGAAAAGACAGCGCTTCACCCTCGTCCAGCCCCGCTTCGCGGGCGAAACCCTTGAGACGGCGATACCCGTCTTCGGTCATTGCAACCGGAAAGCGGCGGGTTAAGCGAAAGCGTTTCGGCATGTCTTGTCCTCCGGGGACCTGGTTCCGGGCGAAAGTACCCGGAACCAGACTGAGTTCAGAAATTTGCCGCGTCCAGCGCCATTACAGTATCCGCGCCGGTTTGTATCCGGGCCAGATGCATGGATGTGGCACGCAGACGGCGCGCCATATAGAAGCGACCGGTGTTGATCTTTGTCTCGTAGAAGTTCTTGTCCGATGCGCCACTGTCTAGGGCTTCCCGTGCAACCTTTGCCATTTTCGCCCACATCAGGCCCAGGCAGACATGGCCGAACATGTGCATGAAGTCATATGACCCGGACAGCGCGTTGTTCGGATTCTTCATGCCCTCCTGCATGAAGTACATGCCAGCGGCTTGCAGGTCTTTCGACGCAGCTTTCAGCGGTTCGATGAAGGCTTTGTCATAAGCTTCGTCCTTGCCACCGTTTTCCTTGCAGAAAGATTTGACCATTTCAAAGAAGGCCATGACATGCTTGCCGCCATCCTGTGCCAGCTTACGGCCCACAAGGTCCAGCGCCTGAACGCCATTCGCACCTTCGTAGATCATCGCGATCCGGGCGTCGCGTGTGTATTGCGACATGCCCCATTCCTCGATGTAGCCGTGGCCACCATAGACCTGTTGGGCCTGAACGGTCATGTCATAGCCTTCATCCGTCAGGAAGCCTTTGATGACCGGTGTCAGCAGCGAGATCAGCCCGTCCGCGTCCTTATCACCCGAGCGGTGCGCCTTGTCGATCATGGTCGCGCCCCAGAGGATGAACGCACGTGCACCCTCGGTGAAGCTTTTCTGATCCATCAGGTTACGGCGGATGTCGGGGTGAACGATCAGCGGATCGGCGAGACCGTCCGGGTTCTTCACACCTGTTACGTCGCGGCCCTGCAGGCGGTCTTTGGCATATTCGACAGCGTTCTGATACGCAGCTTCGGCCTGAGACAGGCCTTGCATGCCCACACCCAGACGCGCTTCGTTCATCATGGTGAACATGGCGCGCATGCCTTTGTGTTCTTCTCCCAGCAGCCAGCCGGTCGCCTCGTCATAGTTCATGACGCAGGTTGAGTTGCCGTGGATGCCCATCTTCTCTTCGATCTTGCCGACCGAAACGCCGTTGCGTTCGCCCAGGCTGCCGTCTTCGTTGACGATGAACTTGGGCACGACGAAAAGCGACACGCCCTTGATCCCTTCGGGGCCGCCGGGGATTTTTGCCAGCACCAGGTGGATGATGTTGTCGGCCATGTCGTGATCGCCGGCCGAGATAAAGATCTTCTGACCCGAGATTTTATAGCTGCCGTCGCCCTGCGGTTCTGCTTTGGTGCGCATCAGACCCAGATCGGTGCCGCAATGCGGTTCCGTCAGGTTCATGGTGCCAGTCCATTCACAGCTGACCATGTTGGGCAGGTACATGTTCTTCTGCTCGTCGGTTCCGTGCGCCAAGATCGCAGACGCCGCGCCGTGCGTCAGGCCCTGATACATGGTGAATGCCTGGTTGGAGCCCGAGAACATCTCGCCCACGGCAGTTCCGAGAACATAGGGCATGTTCTGACCGCCATATTCTTCCGGCATGTCGAGGCCCGTCCAACCGCCTTCCTTCATCTGCTCGAAGGCATCTTTGAACCCGGATGGCGTATAGACGATACCGTTTTCCAGCCGACATCCTTCGGTATCGCCAACCACGTTCAGCGGGTGCAGAACATTTGTGGCGATCTTGCCCGCTTCCTCCAGCACGGCGCCGGTGAACTCGGCCTCCAGATCGGAATATCCCGGAATGTCCGAGGTCGAGACTTTCAGTACATCGTGCAAAATGAACTGTGCGTCTTTGATTGGCGCGTTGTAGACGGGCATGTGAAGCTCCCTTAATTCAGATGTCCGGGGGCGGGCGAGATTATTCGGCCGCCTTCTTTTCCTGTTTCATCGAGACGATGACCTTTTCGCCCCAGCGCAACTGCTCTTTCAGATCGTCGATGGCCTGTGTCAGTTCTTCGCGGCGTGCTTCCATGTCTGCCAGACGTTCGCACGCGATCTCATAGGTGCGGGACATCTGTGTCAGTTGCTGATCACCGACGTGATACAGGTCCAGAAGCTGCCGGATTTCTTCCAGGCTGAAGCCAAAGCGCTTGCCACGCAGGATCAGTTTCAGACGGGCACGATCGCGTTTGGTGAACAGACGTTTCTGGCCTTCACGGATAGGAAACAAAAGTTCCTTGGCCTCGTAAAACCGCAAGGTACGTGGTGTGACATCATAGGTCTCGCACATTTCGCGGATGGTCATCAGGTCTTCGGTCATGGTTCAAACTCTCATCACTGGCGTCGTGAAAAAGATTTGCGCAGTTGATGGGCCTCTTACAACATGCAGATGACGTTTACGTAATGCGAACGCTACGTCACAAAAAAGTTGACGTAACATCCGTTCGCGTAAATCCGCGTTTCGGTAATCTTCTTTCCCCTGGGTAAGGGGAAATCTCGCGATTCCACGCTGCGTGTATCGACGTTCTCCACAAGAAAAATCCCGCAGCGGGACCACGGGAGCTTCAGTTTCGACCGAAATGACGCTTGAAAGGTTGTCAGCCCAGAGAATTGGCCGTCTGGTCGCGCAGTTGCTTGAGGGCGTCCATGGCTTCGTCCAGTTGCTGCCTTTGCTGGCGCAACTCCTCCATTTGCCGGTCAGCCATTTCCACAAAAGTTGCCATCTGAGCCTGGTTGCCCTGATGTTCATAGATCAGCAGCCACTGCCGGATCTCTTCCAGCGGGAACCCAAACTTGCGTCCGCGCATGATCAGCGTCATGCGCGCGCGCTCACGGGGGCCGTAATACCTGGAGCGGCCTTCGCGGTCAGGTTGCAGCAACTCGATATATTCGTAGTAGCGCAGGGTACGGGGCGTTACGTCGAACTCGGCGCACATTTCTTTGAATGACAAACGGGTGTCGGACATTCCTCATCTCCTTGCCTGCAACCTATGGAGTCGTAGCGGCAAGCGCAACAGTCGGGCTTGCCCTTTCGCTGAACTGACGATCATAAAGGGCGCGGAAGAAGGAAAATACCGAATGGTAGAAAAATTGGGTTTCGCGCGCCAGTTCATCGAGGCGATTCCACATGCCAGGGCATTGGGCATGGAGCTGACGTATGTCGGTGCCGGAGAAGCCGAGATCACCATGCCGTACAACGCGGAACTTGTCGGGGATCCGCGCACCGGCGTCATTCATGGTGGGGCGGTGTTCGCTTTGCTGGACACTTGTAGCGGTGCGGCTGTCATGAGCCATCCGTCCGCGCCGGGTGCCACGGCGACAATTGACCTGCGCATAGACTACATGCGGGCGGCTACGCCGGGGCAGAACATTACAACGCGCGCCAAATGCTATCACATCACGCGCAATGTGGCCTTCGTGCGTGCGACCGCAACGGATGACGATCAGGAACATCCTGTCGCAACCGCATCGGGGTCTTTCACCGTGGAGGGCAGGTAAATGGCGCGCAATCGACCGGAGCCGATGCAGGTGGTCAAGAACCGCCGGGACGCCGCACTGAACGCCATGGTCGATGGGGTGCCGTATATCCGGTTTCTCAACATCACCTTCGACCGGCGTGGGGATGAACTGACGGGTGTTCTGAATTTTGACGAAAAACTGATTGGCAATCCGCTGCTGCCCGCGCTGCACGGTGGGGTCACTGCCGCGTTTTTGGAAGTGACCGGCGTGATCACCCTGTGCTGGGAGACCGTGTTTCCCCGCATCGAAAGCGGAGAGATGAGTGCCGAAGACATTCGGGATGCCAGTTTGCTCCGATACCCGAAAACCATCGATTTCACGGTCGACTACCTGCGTTCGGGCTTGCCGCGCGACGCCTATGCCCGCGCTTACATCAGCCGTTCCGGGCGGCGTTATGCTTCGGTCCGAGTTGAGGCGTGGCAGGACAACCATGCGCGCCTGTTCGCGCAGGCTTCGGGGCATTTCCTGATGCCGCAATCGGATTCGGACGAAGGATAGCCTTGGATGCGGGATGCCTCGGCACCCATCACGCACAGACGGGTGCTGAAGATCGCAGCACCTATCGTTCTGTCCAATGCCACTGTCCCGATACTGGGGGCGGTTGATACTGGTGTTGTCGGGCAGATGGGGCTGGCCGCCCCGATCGGCGCTGTCGGAATGGGCGCGGTCATCCTGTCGGCCATCTACTGGATATTCGGCTTTTTGCGGATGGGCACCACGGGATTGGCTGCACAGGCGCGCGGGGCCGGAGACACGGCGGAAACCGGCGCGCTTCTGATGCGCGGTTTGCTGTTGGGCGGCGCTGCGGGGCTGTTTTTCATTCTGACGCAGGTCTGGGTGCTGTGGGGGGCATTTGCCCTGTCCCCCGCAAGCCCCGAAGTCGAAGCCCTGACCCGGCAATACCTGGAAATCCGGATCTGGGGGGCGCCGGCGACAATTGCGCTTTATGCCGTTACAGGCTGGTTGATCGCGATCGAGCGGACGCGGGGCGTGTTTGTGCTGCAGATCTGGATGAATGGCCTGAATATCCTGCTGGATCTGTGGTTCGTGCTTGGGCTGGGCTGGGGCGTCGAGGGCGTCGCGCTGGCGACACTGATCGCCGAATGGACCGGGTTGGCACTGGGGCTATGGCTCTGCCGTCAGGCATTTGCCGGCAATCAGTGGAGAGACTGGCCGCGCATTTTCGACGGCGCACGGCTGCGGCGGATGATGCAGGTGAACGGCGACATCATGGTGCGGTCCGTCCTTTTGACCGGATCGTTCACCACTTTTCTTTTTGTCGGGTCGGACCTAGGCGACGTCAATCTGGCTGCCAATCAGGTTCTGCTGCAGTTTCTGGAAATCACAGCCTTTGCGCTGGACGGTTTCGCCTTTTCGGCCGAGGCGCTGGTTGGCGGGGCGATCGGGGCAAAGGACCGCTTTCAGGTTCGGCGTGCGTCCGTGATGGCGTCACAATGGGGCGTAGGCGGCGCTTTCGCGCTGGGTCTGGTTTTCTATCTGGCAGGACCCGCGCTGATTGATGTGATGTCCACCTCGCCCGAGGTACGTGAGGCCGCGCGCGAGTTTTTGATCTGGGCTGCGATTGCCCCGGTGATCGGCGTGGCCAGCTGGATGTTCGACGGTATCTACATCGGCGCGACCTGGACCCGGGACATGCGCCAGGCGATGATCCACTCGGTAGGGATCTACGTCCTGTCCCTGTTCATTCTGGTGCCTGCATTTGGCAATCACGGGCTGTGGGCCGCGTTGATGGTTCTGAACATCGCGCGTGGCGTCACGCTGGGATGGCGCTATCCGAAGCTAGAGGCGCAAGTCGCTTAAAGCAGGGTCAGCAGGTTTTCGGGCGGACGCCCGATTGCGGCCTTGTCACCGCGAATGGCAATGGGGCGTTCGATCAGGATCGGGTTTTCGGCCATGGCACGGATCAAGGTATCGTCCGGCGTCGCTTTGTTCAGCCCCAGTTCCCTGAAGCGCTTTTCACCTGTGCGCATCATGTCGATTGCAGCAATGCCCAGTTTCGCCTGCACGGCCCGCAATTCGTCTTCTGACGGTGCGTCCTCCAGATACTTTCGGACACGGGGTTCTGCGCCGTTTTCTTCAAGCAGTGCAAGCCCCGAACGCGATTTCGAACACCGCGGGTTGTGCCAGTATTCCATCACAGCCAATCCTCTCGTTTGCTGCCAACCGCCTGTGCGACATTTTCAAACCCGTCCCGGGCCAGAAGTTCGTCCAGACCCCGGGCGATTTCCGATGCCAGCGACATGCCGCCGTAAACCATGGCCGTATAGAACTGGACGGCCGAGGCACCGGCGCAAATCTTTGCATAGGCCTGTTCCGCGCTGCTGATGCCACCCACGCCGATCAAGGGAATGCGTCCTTCGGTCAGTTGGCTGAGCTGCGCAAGAACGCGGGTCGATTTTTCGAACAAAGGCGCGCCAGACAGGCCACCAGCCTCATCCTTGTGTGCGCTTCTCAGCCCGTCGCGAGACAGGGTGGTATTCGTGGCAATGACCGCGTCAATTCCGGTTTCCAGCGCGATATCGGCGATATCTTGTATCTCTGGTGCCGTCAGGTCCGGAGCAATTTTCAGGAATACGGGAATCGGTGCCGGCAGCGCGTCTCGCGTTTTGACAACACCCGCCAGCAAAGCGCCAAGCGCGGCCTTACCCTGCAAGTCTCGCAGTTTCTCGGTGTTGGGGGACGACACGTTGACCGTGGCAAAATCCAGATGGGCGGCACAATGGGCCAGTACTTTGGCAAAATCACCGGGGCGGTCGTCGCTGTCCTTGTTGGCGCCAAGGTTCAATCCGATGACCGCATCGCGGGGACGGCTCGCGAGACGGCGAGCCATGACGTCCATTCCTTCGTTGTTGAAGCCGAAACGGTTGATGGCCGCCTTGTCTTCGGTCAGGCGAAACAGGCGCGGTTTCGGGTTGCCCGGTTGTGGACGCGGTGTCACCGCACCGACTTCAATAAATCCGAACCCGGCCCGCGATAAAGGGCCCAGAACCTCGCCATTCTTGTCGAATCCAGCGGCCAGGCCGACCGGATTGGCCAGCGTCAGACCGGCGACTTGCGTGCGCAGGCGTTGTGAGGTGACAGGGCCGGCAGCCGGGACCAATCCGGCTTTCAAAGCCCGGATCGACATCCTATGGGCAGTTTCGGGGTCCAGCCGGTGCAGGGCTGACAGCCCAAGCTTTTCGATCAGTTTCATCCGAAGGTCCCTCCGACCTGTGCTGGCGAACAACGGATCAGCCGCGAGGTCGAAACAGCCGCCTGACGATGCACCACGGCGGTGCGATAAACGGGGTCGGTTACCATCTCAAGGAAGGCGTGCGCGCTGGGATATCGGGCGATGAACACAGCATCCCAGATTTCGTCGGCGGGGCCTATCAAAGTGGTTTCAAATCCACCGCGCCACAAAATGGACGCTCCGATGCGGGCAACAATGGGCGCGGTTTCCGATCCGTAGTTCTGGTAGGCCTCAGCGCCGGTCAGGCCGGCATATGCCAGCGCGTGTCCGGAAGGGTATTCAGCCTGCGCGCGAAACCTGACCAGGTTGAGCATCTCGATCGGCTGATCGCGATCCAGTGCCTTGAACGCTTCGAACTGCTCACGATCAGGATCGATGAAGCCGGTCATACCATCTCCTTGGGGAACTGGTGTAGCGTTCCGTCAAAGGGCAGGGCGCGGGTCCAGATCACATCGGTCATCCGGATCTGCCGGTAAAGGTGGGGAAACAAGGCACCCCCGCGCGAAACTTCCCATCTCAGATCATCGCCCATGGCGTCGGCGTCGCAGGCCAAGAGGACAAGGCCATCAAGTCCGGCAAAATGCTTGGCGGCGGTTTCGGCGGCCTGTTGGGCCGTCGAGAAATGGACAAATCCGTCGGTAACGTCAATCGGCGCGCCGTCTGACGCGCCCTGATCCTGCAGCGTGGTCCATTCATCGGACCTGAAAATCTTGTAAATCAGCATGAGGTGGTGATGCCTTGCACGGCGTGGGGAATCAAGGCGGATTTCCCCCTTTGACTCTTTGTTTCAGTCGGCGCACGATCCCTGCAATCAACGACAGGGAGTTTCATTAATGTTGATCCGTTTTCTGGCATCTACTGCCATTGTGGGCCTGACCGCAGGTGTTGCGGCCGCCGACTACAAACTGACCATTCTGCACACCAATGACTTCCATTCCCGGTTTGAGCCGATCAACAAATATGACAGCGGCTGCGACGCCGAAGACAATGCCGAAGGCAAGTGTTTCGGCGGTTCTGCGCGCCTTGTGACCGCAGTGGAAGAAGCCCGCGGCCGCGCTGAGAATTCGATTCTGGTGGATGGCGGAGATCAGTTTCAGGGTTCGTTGTTTTATACCTACTACAAGGGCAAAGTCGCGGCCGAGTTCATGAACCGGCTGGGTTATGACGCGATGACCGTGGGCAACCACGAATTTGACGACGGCCCTGAAGTGCTGCGCGGTTTCGTCGACTCCGTCGATTTTCCGGTTCTGATGTCCAACGCGAACATTGCTGACGAAGAACTGCTGACCGACAAGATCGCGAAGTCGACGGTTATCGAGGTTGGCGGTGAAAAGATCGGCCTGATCGGCCTGACGCCTCAGGATACGGACGAACTGGCCTCACCCGGGCCAAACGTTACATTTTCCGACCCGGTTCCGGCCGTGCAGGGAGAAGTGGACAAGCTGACCGGCGAAGGCGTCAACAAGATCGTTGTTCTAAGTCACTCGGGCTATGGTGTGGACCAGCGCGTGGCGCAGGAAACCACCGGCGTTGACGTGATCGTAGGGGGGCATTCCAACACGTACCTGTCGAACGTGTCCGACAGGGCCGTCGGGCCTTACCCGACCGTCGTGAATGACGTTCAGATCGTTCAGGCCTACGCCTATGGTAAATTCCTGGGCGAGTTGAATGTGACATTCGACGACGACGGAAATGTGATCGAGGCCGTTGGTGAACCGCTGATCATGGACAACACCGTGACCGAGGATCAGTCCGCGCTGGACCGGATCGCCGAATTGGCGGTTCCTCTGGATGAAATCCGCAACAAGGTTGTGGCCAATGCTGCTGATGCGATTGAAGGCGACCGCGCGATCTGCCGCGTGCAGGAATGCCAGATGGGCAATCTGGTTGCCGATGCAATGCTGGCCCGTGTGGCGGATCAGGGCGTTCAGATCGCCATCGCCAATTCCGGTGGTTTGCGGGCCTCGATCGATCCGGGCGAAGTGACCATGGGCGAGGTTCTGACGGTGCTGCCGTTCCAGAACACATTGTCGACCTTCCAGATCAGCGGTCAGGGGGTCATCGACGCCCTGGAAAACGGCGTGAGCCAGGTTGAAGAAGTCAAAGGCCGCTTCCCACAAGTGGCCGGTCTGGCCTTCACATGGGATCCGTCGGTTGCCCCGAACGAGGGACGCGTAACCGAGGTGATGGTGGCCGAGGGCGATGGATTCGTGCCGATTGACCCGGCGGCGACATATCTGGTCGTGACCAACAACTATGTCCGTAACGGCGGTGACGGCTATTCCATGTTCGAAGGCGACGACAAGAAAGCATATGACTTCGGGCCGGATCTGGCGGATGTCACCGCTGAATATCTGGCCGCGAACGCGCCTTATAAGCCTTATCTGGACGGACGCATCAAGCAGAAGTAAGCATCCCGGCACCAATGACAAAGGCCGCATCCCTGATGCGGCCTTTTCTGTTCGGTGTGTTTTGTGTCAGCTAAGGTCGTATTCCGGCCAAAGCTCGGGATCGAAGCCGTTCAGCATCGGCTGGATGTGGTCTGCGACCTGATTCCAGCCGCCGATTGATTTGGTCGAAATCTTCTTTCGAACCTGATCGATGCTGGCTGTGCGCACCTGCTTTTTGTTCTTTTCCGGGTGCATCATCGTCTCGTGCCATTCGAGGCCAAGGAAGTCCGCAACCTGCCGGCTATAGGTTTCGGGGTCAGCGACGAGCTTTTCATACGGCACGGTCAGAATCCGGTCGCCGAAAATGGTTTCCCAATGGGCGATGTACTTGCGGTACATATTCGCGGAATGCCCGATTGCTTCCAGATTGGACGCATATCTCATACCCGGTGCCGGGAAGCGCCTGATCCATTTCGACAAACCGACATCGCGCGGATCGCGCATCATGTTGATAACTTTCGCATTCGGGAATGCGGAAAGTAAGAAGCCTACCTGCTGGTAGTTATGAGGCAACTTGTCGACAAACGCGATTGATGTCTCCGGGACCGGTGGCATCAGGCGGCGGAAATCTCGGGCAAACTCCTCCGCGTCTTTCGCGTCATAGGCTTTGCCTTCATGGATAAAGTCGTAGGACAAGTCCGGCCCTACAGTCAGTTCCCCACACCCTGCGACATCCGGAATCGAACTCAGCATCATTTCCATGAGCGTCGTCCCGGAGCGAGGTTGGCCGATGACAAAAATCGGGGTCGGCCCATCGACCACCTCGGAGGAGATCGGAGTGTCAATTTCGGGGAACAACTGCACAATGCGTCGAAGTTTCTGGCTTTCGTCGCCGAATTTGTACGGATTCAACTCGTGTTGCAATTCGTTGGCCCGCGCAAACCCGGGCATTGCGGCAGTCAGCCCATGCAGAACGGATGTGATTTGCGCCTTGGCGAACTCAAGCTGCGAGATAGGATGATCGCTGTTGTCGATGGCAGCAGCTACAAGCGGTTCCAGGTCGCGCGCGCGGTCCTCGTCGGCCATGTTGGACAACTGCAATAGTGACGCCACATGAGCGGGATCATTGGTGATGATCCGGTCGAGAATCTCGGCGGCATCCTTTTTCTTGCCTTCCTGATGAAGAATCGATGCTTTTTGGAATGCGACTGCGTTGTCGTCTGGCGCCAGTTCATAAGCGCGATAGGCGTCCTGCCTGCAATTGTCGCTGAACCCAATTCTGTCGTAAGCGCGGGCTCGGGTCGTCAACAGCGTGACATCGTCCGGAGATTTTTTGAGTTTTTCGGTCGCATGCTCAACAATCTCGCGCCAGTTGGATCCTTTGAGTTGGATCTCATCCACAACGCGAACAAGCTCTGCGTTATTGGGAAACTGCTCCAGCATTTTCTCGGCATAAGCCAGCGCGCGCGGGATCTGGCCCGTCTGCATCAGAGCGTTTGCAAGGTTTTCAGCAAACTGAGGGTCATCGGGTTTGCGACGCGCGGCTTCGACGAAATGGGGAATGGACTTCTTGTACTGTTTCAATTCGGTGAAAACAAAACCCGCAATGGCTTGAAAGTCCGTATCCTTTGGAAACTTCTTGATCCCCAACTGCGCTTTTTTAAGTGCCTGCGGCAACTTACCTGCCTCGAGATCACCAAGCGCTTTGCCCTTTAGGGATTTAGCTGTTTGATTTGCCATGTGACCTCGTGTGAACCTGAGCCTGGAGAAAAAAATGTCAGTGGTTCATTACCTATGTGCGGACGGTTTGCAATAACTCTTCCCAACGACGCAATGGCGCAGCTGTTTTCTGCGCGCCCGGCGAACAGCCTTCCGGGCGTTCCCAATTTCAATGTGTGCCCGACCAATCAGTTGCATGTCGTGCGGACCGGTGAAGGAGGCCGCCAGCTTGATCCGATGCGTTGGGGGTTTCTGCCGCATTGGTACAAGGCGCAAAATGATGGCCCGTTGCTGATCAATGCGCGCGCTGAAACACTGGCCCAGAAACCCGCGTTCCGCGCGGCCTGCCGCGAGCGGCGTTGCCTGATTTTGGCGACAGGTTTTTATGAATGGACCAAATCCGACCAAGGACAGAGGTTGCCTTGGTATATCTCGCGCCGCAACAACGAACCGATTGCCTTCGGCGGTGTCTGGCAGGACTGGGGTCCTGAAGGTGAACGCCAAAGCACCTGCGCCATCGTCACCACTGCGGCCAACGGAAATCTGGGCAAGATCCATCATCGGATGCCATTGATCCTTGAACCCGACGACTGGGCGCTTTGGCTGGGTGAAGCGGGTAAAGGGGCGGCCCGGCTGATGCGTCCCGGTGCGGAAGATGTGTTGACCTATCATCGGGTTGATCCTGCGGTGAACTCGAACCGGGCCAGCGGCGCAGAACTGATCGAACCAGTCGAGGAGTGAGCTGGCTTTTCTTTCAGCCAAGCCCAAGATAGACCGCAGATATGGTTCTGAAATTCACCACCCTGCCTGACCTCTACACACACGACTTCGATACCGTGATCGATGTGCGAAGCCCTGCGGAATACGCCGAGGATCATTTGCCGGGTGCCATCAATCTGCCGGTTCTGGACAATGAAGAACGGGCGAAAGTCGGCACGATCTACGTTCAGGAAAGCCCGTTTCTGGCCCGCAAGCTGGGCGCGGCTCTGGTGTTTCGCAATGCTGCCGCGCATATCGAAAACAGCCTCAGCCAGCACGAGGGAGGATGGCGGCCTCTGGTCTACTGCTGGCGCGGAGGGCAGCGGTCAGGGTCGTTTACTTGGATGCTGCAGCAAATCGGGTGGCGTGCCGACGTAGTTGAAGGTGGCTACCGCACCTACCGCCGGCTGGTGAACCGCTATCTGTACGATGACGTCCTGCCGCACCGCTTTGTGGCGCTGGACGGATATACAGGAACGGCAAAAACCGAATTGCTCGCGCATCTCGCAAAGCGAGGCGTGCAGGTTCTGGACCTTGAGGCGCTGGCCAATCATCGCGGCTCGTTGCTGGGTGAAATGCCCGGAGGACAACCCAGCCAGAAAGGGTTTGAGTCCGCATTATCCGCCGTGCTTTGTCGGATGGACGCCAGTCGGCCAGTGGTCGTCGAGGCCGAGTCGTCCAAAATCGGAAGTCTGATCCTGCCGCCAAGCCTTTGGAACGGGCTGCGTGCGGCTCCACGTATCCGAATTGATGCCCCGCTTGCGGCGCGGGCAGATTATCTGGTCGCTGCCTATGATGACATTCTTTCAGATCACGAGCGGATGCGTGACCGGCTGTCACCGCTGCGCTTTCATCGCGGCCATGACTTCGTCGATAACTGGCTGTCCCTGATGGAGGCCGGAGATAAACGTGGTTTGACGCGGGCGCTGATGGATCAGCACTATGATCCGGCCTACGCCAAGTCGCAGAAAGGTAGGGGCGCTCAGGTCATTGCGGAGCTTCAGGCCGACCGGCTGGACACCGACAGTCTTGCCGATGTCGCCGCCCGGATCGAACAGGTTCTGGCCCGGCTTTAAAGACGCAAGCCCGGGGCCTCGGTTAACCGACCGACAATAGCTGCCGGATATCCCGCGTCACGAAGTACCGCGCACAGGTCCTGAGCCTGGTCCGGGGCGACCGCAGCCAGCAATCCTCCGGCGGTTTGGGGGTCGAATAACAGGCCTGCTTTACCTTCCGCAGGCAGTTCCGGAGCAATTGCCCTGTTGTCAGCGAAAATGCTCGACCGGATGCCGTTCGAATACAACTCTTCAGCGCCGACCATTGCAGGCACGGCCTCAAGATCCAGTGCTGCACCGCAATCCGAAGCCTCGCACATTCCCTTCAGGTGGCCGGCCAGACCAAAACCCGTGACATCCGTCATCGCATGCGCGTGCCTGAGGATTTCGGCGGCTGTGCCCTGTGGGTGGGTCATGTGGCGAAATGCGGCCGCGACCCACGCGCCATCGGCCTGACCAGCCATTTCAGCGGCCATCAAAACACCGCTGCCAATAGGTTTGGTCAGGATCAGTGCATCCCCCGGCAGACCACCGGCCAGAGTAATAGGTTCCTGGGCGCAAAGACCGGTGATGGTGAAACCGATGGTCATCTCATCGCCCATAGAGCTGTGGCCGCCAACAATCTCGGCACCAGCCTGCCGCAGAACGTCGCTGGCGGTTGTCATGATTTCCGTCATCGTGCGGTGCTGCAACGTAGCGGACATGCGGGGCAGGATCACAGTTGCAGTCGCCGCCTGCGGCGCCGCACCCATCGCCCAGATATCACCAAGCGCGTGCACGGCCGCGATGCGCGTCATCAACACGGGGTCTGCGGTGAAGCTGCGCAAGTGATCCGACGTGATGACCTGACGCGCCCCACCCGTTGTCAGCAGGGCCGCATCATCGCCGGGCAGGGGGGTGACATCCGTGCGTTCGGGCGCAGGCAACGTCTGCAAGGCTTGCTGCAAGGCGCCACGCCCAACCTTGGCACCACAACCGCCGCACATCGGTTTGTCACCCAATGCTTCGCGCAAACCGTCCGCATGATGCCTGGGCAGTTTAGGTATTGCCATCTGCGGCAGGTCGCGAAATCTGTTCATGAATTTCTGGTCGATGTGGTTTTTCCAGTTCCACATCAACGGACCGCTGAATGACGTTCCCAACTTTTCCGCAAGGGCGGACTTCCTGCCCAGCGAAATCAGTTTCAGATAATCTTTCTGCGGCACGTACCGCCGCATCCGTCCCGCTCCCAATGCCGCGCGCAGATTGTCAAACAGAACCGGCGCTTCACGGACCGCATAGACACCGGCCTTGGGGCGCGGGTTGTCGGACAGGTGTGCGCAATCACCGGCGGCAAAGATCAAGGGGTCGCTGGACTGCAGATGCGCGTTGACGCTGATGTAGCCATCCTGCACCTCCAACCCTGTTTCAGCGATCCAGTCATAGGGTCGCGCACCTGCGGCTCCGGTCACGAACGCGGCTGGGATGTGGCGGCCATCCTCCAGTTCAACATAATCCTTGCCGATCTGGCGAATGGAGGCGTTTTCGAAGATCTCGATCCCCAGGCTTTCCATCGCCTGTCGGATGGTTTCCCCGGCCTTGGGGCCTGTGGCCGTCAAAGCCTTGGCGTTGTCGATCAGCGCGACTCGGGCGTCGCGGCCCTGCACCCGCAATGCATGCGCCATCGCCATGACCAGTTCGATCCCGGCAACACCGCCGCCAATGACCGCGACCGACGCGGGCCCGGGCGTCTTCAGGTAGTCGCCCCAGCGTGCCGCAAATAGGCCAAGAGGTTTCGCCGGCACCGCATGTTCTGCAAATCCGGGCAAGGCGGGCATGTCAGAAGTTATGCCCACATTGACCGAAGCGACATCAAACGAAACAGGCAGGTGTCCTGATACGTGAACAACCCGGCTTGCCGGATCCAGGCCGTTTACCGCGCCCAGAATGATGCGCGCCCCGGCAAATCGCGCCAGCTTTACCAGATCGATGTCCAGCTCGTCCCGCCTGTAATGCCCGGCCACATAACCCGGCAACATGCCGGAGTAAGGCGCGGTCGGGCCGGGATTGATGATGGTCAGTCGCGCGCCGGGCAAGGGGTTCATTCCCCACTTGCGCAGCACAAGCGCGTGCGTGTGGCCCCCGCCGATCAGAACCAGATCGCGGGTCAGCGGCAACGAAGGTGTATGCATCAGGGTCAGTTCGCTGTGTGATCCGGGACGTCTTCGACCTGCTCGACCGCGTGGGTGGCCCAAAGCTCATCCTCGCCTGCATCCGGCAGATCGCCGGGCGATTCATGGCGATGAATGTGCCATTTGGCAATGAACAGGGCCGTGATCGGCGCGGTCAGGAACAAAAACAGCGTTATCAGCAGCTCGTGCAGCGACGCGTGATCCTCCAGTAGGACGGAATGAAAGATCGACGCCAGCAGAACGCCCCCAACGCCCAGAGTTGTGGCCTTTGTCGGCGCGTGCAGCCGGGACATCGGATCCTTCAGCTTGATCATGCCAAACGATCCCACGAAACCAAATATGCCCGAGACGATCAGGAAGAAAGCGATGAGAAATTCGAAAATGAAACCCATGTCGCCCTCACTCGATAATGTTGCCACGCAGCATGAAGCGTGCGTAAGCCACCGTTGAAACAAAGCCCAGCATGGCGATGATCATGGCGGATTCAAAGAAGATCTCGGTTCCCAGCCTGAGACCGTAAAGGATCATCAACGCGATGGTGTTGATGACCATGGTATCCAGCGCCAGTACCCGCGTGCCGACACCGTCGGCCGTTACGATCCGCCACAGGCACATCATGATCGCCGCGCCAAAACAGGCAAAAGTAAAGTAGATGGCATAGGTGATCATTCGAAAATCTCCTTGAGGCGACGTTCATAGCGTTGCTTGATCTGGTCCCGAACCTCGTCAGTGTTCGGGGCGTCAAGGCAATGGACCAAAAGGTTGTGCCCCTGCGCAGACAGATCGCAGCTGACGGTGCCCGGCGTCATGGTGATCGTTCCGGCCAGCACGGTAATCGCCTCGGGTGTGCGCAGTTCAAGCGGAATACAGACCCAGTTTGGTTGCCGATCACTGTCGCGCTTGAACAGGATGATCCGGGCGACCGCGATATTGGCCATCACAATGTCCCATAGAACGACAAGCATGTATTCCACGATCATCGGCCAGTTGCGCAGTATGGGACGGTCCGGCCAGTAGGGCTGCGTGATGAACGGGATGATGATCCCCAGAATCAGACCAAACACCAGCGAATTCAGCGAGGGTTGGTTGGCAAGCAACATCCACACAAACGTCAGCAGAATGGTCAGATGCGGGTGCGGAAATATCCGGTGTAGCAGTTTGATCATTCTTCACCTCCCATGACGGCCGAGATGTAATTTTCGGGCGAGAACAATTGTCCTGCCGTGCCTTCAGCGTAGGTCAGCGCCGGGCCAGCGAACAAGGTCAACAGCATCAGGCCAAGGACCAATCCGAATACCGCCGTGAATGCCAGCGCCGGTTGAGGTTCGGGCGCAGGCAGAACGACGTCTTCATCTTCATCTTCATTTTCGGTCTCTGCTGTGGTGTTAAGCTGCGCGTCGTGGCTTTTCCAGAAGATCAGCGAACCGGCCCGGGCCAGTCCGACGATGGTCACAAAAGACCCGATCAGGATCACCGCCCAGATTGCGTTGGCGTCCGGGGCATCCCGCGCGGCGTCCAGTACCAGCAGTTTACCAACAAAACCGGACAGTGGCGGCATACCGGCCAGCGCAATTGCGCCCACGAAGAACAGCGCCGAAATCAACCCGCTTTGCGGCATCGGAGTGCCGGGCTCAATGGCACCGCCGCGCCGCTGCATCAAAAGGTCGGCCACAAGGAACAAAAGCGCCGTCGCCAGTGTCGAGTGGAAAATGTAATATAGCGCGGCAGCGGTTGCGCCGGGCGAGAACAGCGAAATCGCAATCAGCAAAGTGCCCATCGACGCAATCGCGCAGAATGCGACCAGGCGCGCGATGTGCTGTGCTCCCAGAATGCCGATTGCTCCAACCGCCAGAGTGACCAATGCAGCCGGTTGCAGCCAAGCTCCGACCAGGCCTTCTGTCACTGCGACGTCGGGACCAAAATCCAGGGTATAGACCCGCAGGATCGAGTATGCGCCCACCTTGGTCATGATCGCAAACAGCGCGGCCACAGGCAAAGGCGCGTTGGCATAGCTGGCGGGCAACCAGAAATGCAGCGGCAGAACGGCGGCCTTGATGCAGAAGACCAGCAGCAGCAGTACCGCGCCGACCCGCAGCAAAGCTGTATCTTCAGGTGGAATTTCGGCCACGCGCAGCGCCAGATCGGCCATGTTCAAAGTGCCGGTCACGGAATAGATGGTGCCAAGTGCAAACAGGAACAGGGTCGAGCCAAGCAGGTTGTAGGTGACGTACTGAACCCCGGCTTTCAACCGTACAGAACCACCTCCGTGCGTCATCAGGCCGTAAGAGGCGATCAGCAGAACTTCGAAGAAAACGAACAGGTTGAACGCGTCTCCGGTCAGAAAGGCGCCACAAACACCCATAAGCTGGAAGTGGAACAGGGCGTGAAAGTGCTTTCCCCTGTCGTCCCAGCCGGAGGCAATGGAATACAGCACGATGGGAAGGGCCAGCAATGCCGTCAGCAGCACCATCATGGCCGACAGTTTGTCCAGCACCAGCACGATCCCGAATGGCGCGGGCCAGTTGCCCAGTTCATAGACCTGAATGTCGCCGCCCGACGCTTTTGCGGTGATGGTCAGGGCGATACCCAGCAGGCCTACGACACCGGCGACCGAAAAGATGCGCTGCAGGTCCAGATGGAATCGCAGTACCATGATGATGAAGGGGGCCAGGATCGCGGGCAGGACGATCGGCGCAACGATCCAGTGATTCATGCGTCTTCTCCTGCGCCGTCCACGCTGTCCTGCGCGCTCATGTCGATGTGGTCATCCATGGACGACAGATAGGCGGACAGGGCGATCATCACGATCACCGCCGTCATACCGAACGAGATCACGATGGCCGTCAGCACGAGTGCCTGCGGCAGCGGATCGGTGTAGGGCACGTCCTTGTACTTGTTCAGAACCGCCGGCGCATTCAGCGCCAGCCGCCCGGTGGCAAACAGGAACACATTGACTGCATAGGTCAGCAAAGACAGGCCCAGAATGACGGGGAAAGTCCGGCGACGAAGGATCAGGAAGATCCCGGCTGCGGTCATGACGCCTACGGCAGAGGCTACGAGCGCTTCCATCAGGCCTGCTCCTTCTCTTGGTCTTCTTCTGGCGGATCATCCCGAAGCGGGTTGATATCCATCGGGAACTCCTGCGCCATGCCCGGTTGCCATGCAAACCGTGACAGGCTGTCCAGCGCCAGCATGACAGCACCCAGAACGGCGAGGAATACGCCGGTGTCGAACAGGATGGCAGTGGCCCATTCGAACTCTTCCAGCGGCGGCCAGTGAATGTAGCCGAAATCGCTGGTCAGGAACGGCCTTTCATTGAACCACGCGCCCAGTCCGGTCGCAGCGGCTATCAGAACGCCCCAGCCGATTGTTCCGTGGTAAAAGAACCTCTGCCGTTCAATGGCCCAGGTGTATCCGCTGGCCATGTATTGCATCAGGTAGGCGATCGCGACGATCAGACCCGCGATAAAGCCGCCGCCGGGCTGGTTGTGGCCGCGGAAAAAGATGTAGGCGCCCACCATCAGGGCAATCGGCATCATCACGCGGGTTGCAACCACCATCATAAGCGGGTGCGAGTCGCCCGATTGCGGCCAGTGCGGTTTGCGGTTCAGAAGATAGGCCCGGACATTTGTGCTCAGAACCGCCTCGGTCAGGGCAAAGATGATCAGCGCGGCAATGCCCAGAACGATGATCTCGCCAAAGGTATCAAAGCCCCGGAAGTCGACGAGAATGACGTTGACCACGTTGGTGCCGCCGCCGCCCTTGTACGAGTTCGCCAGATGGAAATCCGATATCGTCGGAAAAGCGAAATCGCGCAGCATCAGCGCATAGATCAAGGCGCCGCTGCCGATCCCGGCCACGACAGAGATCGCCGCATCCCGCCAGCGGCGCTGGGCGCTGCTGTCCCGTGGGGTTTCGGTTGGCAGAAAGTTCAGCGACAGCAGCAGCAGGATCATTGTCACCACTTCGACCGAGATTTGCGTCAGCGCCAGATCCGGGGCGGACAGGTAGTTGAACGCCATTGACACGATCAGACCCACAACACCGATCAGCACCAGTGACAACAGGCGGTTGCGGTGGAACCACATGATCGCGAGCGTTGCTCCCACCAGACAGATCCAGCCGATAATCGGTATGATTGGTGCGGGCAGCGGCACCCGGGTCTCAAGCCCGATTGTGCCGGTCGAATAGGCGTAAAAACCCATCCCCACGGTAAAGGCGATCATGATGATGGCATAGCGCGAGATGACGCCATTGTGCAGTTCGTCCGTGACCCACTGGCTGAGCTTTGTCAGCGCGCCGATCACTGCGTCGAAGATGTCTTTTGCCTCGGGCCGGGGCAGCGCATTCCAGACCTGTTCTCCGCGCTTGTGCAGCGACACCAGGAAAAAACCTCCCAGCGTTGCCACGATGGACATGTAAAGCGCCGGAGTAAAGCCATGCCACAGTTTGAGCGAATAGTAGGGCAGCTTCTCTCCGCCGATCACCGCGCTGGAGACAACGGCGACCAGCGGGCCAACGATGGCGGCGGAATACAGACCGATCAGCACAACCAGAACCACAAGAAATGCGGGGGCCAACCACAGCCCGACGGGCGGATCATGCGGATGTGCCGGGTAATCGTCCCGCTCGGGGCCAAGAAAAACGTGGCCCACAAAGCGGAAGGAATAGGCCGCTGAGAAAAGCGCCGCCAACAGGGCCAGACCGGGCACTAGATAATGCGAGTTCAGCCATGTTGTATGGACTGTTTCCTCAAGCATCATTTCCTTGGAAAGGAACCCGTTCAGCGGTGGCAGGCCAGCCATCGACAGGGCTGCAATCGTCCCGATGGTGAAGGTGATCGGCATCAGGTGCCGCAACCCGCCCAGCCGTTTGACGTCACGGGTTCCGGTCTCGTGGTCGACGATCCCTGCGGTCATGAACAGGGCGGCCTTGAAAGTTGCATGGTTGATGATGTGGAAGATGGCGGCCACGGCGGCAATCTTGGTGCCAAAGCCCAGCAGCATGGTCACAAGACCCAGATGCGACACGGTCGAAAACGCCAGCAAGGCCTTGAGGTCATCCTTGAACAGCGCAATGCAGGCACCGATCAACATCGTTACCAGACCGGTTGTTGCCACGATGTAGAACCAGGCCTCGGTCCCGGCCAGAACCGGCCACATCCGCGCCATCAGGAACAGCCCGGCCTTTACCATCGTGGCCGAGTGCAGGTAGGCCGAAACCGGTGTTGGTGCGGCCATCGCGTGCGGCAGCCAGAAATGGAACGGGAACTGCGCTGACTTGGTGAAACAACCCAGCAGGATCAGGATCAGCGCGGGCATGTAGTAGGGCGACGACTGGATCAGCTCCTTGTTCTGGAGGATAACGCTCAGGTCGTAGGACCCCACGATATTACCAAGGATCAGCATCCCGGCGATCATCGCCAGCCCGCCTGATCCGGTGACAGCCAGCGCCATGCGCGCGCCCTGACGCCCCTCGGGCAGGTGCCGCCAGTATCCGATCAGCAGGAAGGAACTGAGCGACGTGAGTTCCCAGAAAATCAACAAAAGCAGAATGTTGTCGGACAGAACGATGCCCACCATCGCGCCCTGGAACAGAAGAAGATAGGTATAGAACTGCCCCATCGGGTCTTCGCGGGACAGGTAGAACCGCGCATAGAGGATGATCAGCAAACCGATCCCCAGGATCAGCAGGGCAAACAGAAACCCCAGCCCGTCCAGCATGAAATTCGCGTTCAGTCCCAGCCCCGGTATCCAGTCGAACCTGGCCGTCACCACCTCGCCGCGCATGACGGACGGAATGTGGATCAGCAGCCCCATCAGTGCCAGAAATGTGGTCAGTCCGGCAGCCGAGGCCGCCGCGTTTCGTCCCGCCCGGATCAGAAGGGCTGGGAACACAGCTCCGAGGAAGGGAAGGGCCGCGATAAGGAATAGGGACAAGTGCGATACTCCGGTCTGGGCGGTCAAAGTGGTATTGATTTTGTAAGGATAATTCTCTGACTGTCCAGCGATTGCAAGATTATGCGCCCGTTTCGGCGTGAAGGGCGCGCGGATTTTCCTTTGGGGCGAAAATGACGCGAACTTGATCCGGCCGATGCCAATTCGATGCGGCAATGTGCTTCGCCCTGTGATAAAACCGATTTGTCGG
Organism: Ruegeria sp. D4; assembly: GCF_056534475.1. Lineage (NCBI taxonomy): Bacteria > Pseudomonadati > Pseudomonadota > Alphaproteobacteria > Rhodobacterales > Roseobacteraceae > Ruegeria > Ruegeria sp. D4. The sequence continues at coordinate 105,656 of NZ_JBQFPJ010000012.1, read as the reverse complement.
CATGGGAGCGCGGCGTGGCAGAAAAAGTGAACCTAACGCGAAGGCGGGTAGTTTTGGGTGTTGGTGCCGCCATCGCCGCCGGCTTTGCGATACGGCAGTACCGTCTGATTCCACAGGATTATTCCGGTGGACGGGTTCAGGTCGCCGGCGCGTATCAACAGGCAGTTTCGGGGGACATCCTGCTGGTGGATATCCGTACCCCCCGGGAATGGCGCGCAACCGGGATTGGCAGGGGCGCGCATCCGCTTGATATGCGCCGCGAGGACTTCGTGCAGGCGCTCACGCAGCTTGCAGATGGCGATCGGTCTGCGCCTGTTGCGCTGATCTGCGCCCGCGGCGTCCGGTCGGCGCGGCTGAGCAATCAACTGACGGCTGCCGGTTTTACCAATATTGTCGACGTCCCCGAAGGCATGCTGGGCTCGGCCGCCGGACCGGGTTGGCTGCGCGCAGGGCTGCCGGTCGAAGCTTACAAAGAGGACATTTGATGAAAGCGAAATTCTGGCTGGCGCTGAGCCTTTCATTCGCCGGACAAACGGCTTTGGCCACTTGTGCCGAATCTGAAGGTACGTGCGAGACCCCGTCCGGCGAATACCACATCGAATTGCCAAAGGCCGAAAACCCGCCGCTGGTCGTGTTCCTGCATGGCTATGGCGGCAGCGGCAGCGGTACGATGAAGAACCGCAATATGGTCGATCCGCTGCTCGCGCGTGGCTATGCGGTGATGGCACCCGAAGGGGCAATCAGCAACGGGCGCAAAAGCTGGAACTTCTATCCCGGCTGGGAGGGGCGGGACGATACCGCCTTTCTGACCGAAGTGGTGCAGGACGCAGCCGACCGATTTGGCATCGACAGCGACCGGGTTGTGCTGGGCGGGTTTTCCGCAGGCGGGTTCATGGTGAACTATCTGGCCTGCGATGCGCCAGAGACGTTTTCGGCCTATGTGCCCGTGTCAGGAGGCTTTTGGCGGCCAAATCCCGAAAGCTGCGCAGGGCCGGTCAAGCTGTTTCACACCCATGGCTGGGCAGACAATGTAGTCCCGTTGGAGGGGCGCATACTGGGTGGGGGCCGGTTCCATCAGGGGGATATCTTTGCAGGGTTTGAAATCTGGCGGGAAGCCAATGAATGCCCGGATACCAAACCATCCGGGTTTTCGATCACGGGCAATTTCATGCGCCGAAACTGGACAGGCTGCGCCGAAAACAGCGCGCTGGAGTTTGCGCTGTTTCCTGGTGGTCACGGTGTTCCCAAAGGGTGGGCGGACATGATGGTGGACTGGTACGAAGGCCTGCCCGGAAGCTGATCATTCCGCCGGGGTCATCGTCCCCTTGCCCTCGATTAGGCGTTTCAGTTCGTCACGGTGGCGGCGGGCCGAACGGGTGATTGCGGGTTCGGCGAAGTCCTCGCGCATACCGACCATGCGCCGGGCCGTTCCTGCGGACACGCCGCTAAGCGCGGACAGCGGTATAGCCAGGGCCAGGCTGATGGCGATCGGGGCCAGCCAGACCGATACCAGCCCGGCCAGAATCCCAACGCTCAGTGCGATCCCGCTGATCGTTTCCAGAGCGTGGCACAGAACAAGGGTGCGCAGGCTATAGCTACCGCCGTCGCGGGCTTGCGGGGACCAACCTTTTTGGATGCCCAACGCTGTTCGGAAGACTGCGATCATCTGTTGTACCATCAGGATCGGGGCATAGAGGATCGACAGGATCACCTCGGACAGAAACGAGATGAAAAACCGCCGCCCGCCACCGAAATCGGAATAGCGAACACCGCTAAGGGGCAGGGCCACGACGCCCAGTACCTTGGGCGCCAGCAACATTGCATACATGACCAGAATGATCAGCACGTGGCGGGTTTCAGTCATTTCCGGCCATTGCGGAAATAGCGGGTTGTCTGGGCTGAAATAGTGTAGAACCGACGCATCCTCGCCCTGACCGATCAGCGCCCACATGACCAGCAGCGCGAACCACAGCGGTGACATCAGATAGCCGACCGCACCATGAAACATGTGGAAGCGGGACACCGCGCGGAATCCGGCAGAGCCCAGCAGTTTCAGGTGCTGCAGGTTGCCCTGACACCAGCGGCGGTCGCGCATGGCGTGGTCAATCAGGGTGGGCGGTGTCTCTTCATACGATCCGCGAATACGCGGCAGGAAACGCACACCCCAGCCGGCGCGGCGCAGCAACCCGGCCTCGACAAAGTCGTGGCTCATGATCAGTTGGTCCTGCCCACTGACAGATCGCAGTTTGGGCAGCCCGGCGCAGCAGGCAAAGGCACGGGTTCGAATGATGGCATTGTGGCCCCAGTAGTTGCCTTCCTGCCCGCACCAGCGGGCCAGTCCTTCGGCAAAGGCAATGCCATAAACTCCGTTGGCGAATTGCTGCATCCGGGCAAAGACCGACTGCGCACCGATCAGTTGCGGATAACTCTGGATCAGGCCCGCGCCTGGATCACGCGCCAGAGAATCCGTCAGGCGGGCGATGGCGCGGCCGGTCATCAGGCTGTCGGCATCCAGCACCAGCATCGCATCCCAGTCCGCGCCCCAACGGCTAACCCAGTCGGCGATGTTGCCGACCTTGCGGTCGGTGTTCTGTTCGCGGCGGCGGTAATACAACTCCAGCCCGGGTGCGAGCGAGGTTCGCAGCGCCTCGACGCTGGCCTGTTCCTGCGCGGCAATCTCGGGGTCGCGCGTGTCGGACAGGATGAACATGGCATAGTGATGCTGGCCGCCGCGCGCCCGCAATTCTTCCAGCATGGTCCGGGCATTGCCCAGAACGAACCACGGCACTTCGTTATAGACCGGCATCAACAACGCGACGCGCAGCGGGGTCGGGCGGGTCTGGTGTTTGGGCTGCTCCTGTCGCGCAAGCGACGCCATGCCCAGAAGAACTGTGCAGACCGTGAACGAGATCCAGAAGAAATTGAACGAGATCAGCGTCAGCAGAATGCCCTCGATCAGGTTGATCCCTTCGGCCCCGAACCAGTCGGACATCACCCACAACAGGCCCAGCGTTGCGGCCATCGCGGGTGAAAAAGCCAAGGCGCGCCAGAACCCGGCAGACGGATTGTCCGTCCGGGACGGAACCTGTGCGTCACGGAACCCGGCGCTGAAATCCTGCGCCGGCATGGCCAGAGGCGCCTCGAGGGGCATGATATGCAGATCGCGGTTCATGTGGTCCATCTGTACAGCCAGACCTCGGAGGCCGGTTGTTTTCCGACAAGCAACTGCGCGCGCAGTTCGACATGATCCCGTTCGGCGGGTTCAAATGAAAATGCCAACCGCATCCCGCCGGTATCGGGGTTGCGTTGCAACACACCGTCCGAGGTTTCGGCATGAGGCGAATCCACAAAGATCGAAATCGCCTCGGGGTCGTCGAACAAGTCGCTGGCCTCAAAGTCGATGACGGCCAGACGTCCTTCGCCGAACGTATTTTCGCCCATCGCCGTGTTGATTACCCGGGCCATCGGTGTACGCTGTGGATTGTCGCCCCAGATCAGGCGGTAGGATGTATCGATCTGGCTGCCCGCAGCATACGGGGCAGCCGGTCGCCAATAGGCAACGATGTTGTCGTAGATCTCCTGATCGGCAGGAATTTCGACCAGCGTAACCGAGCCTTTGCCCCAGTCGCCTTTGGGTTCGACCCACAGGCCGGGGCGTTTGTGATAGTTCGCTTCAAGATCAGCGTAATCCGAGAACTCACGCTTCCGTTGCATCAGGCCAAAGCCGACCGGGTTGGTGTCGACGAAGGAGGAAATCTGCAACCGCGTCGGGTTCGCCAGCGGCCGCCACAGCACTTCACCCGCGCCGTTGCGCACCAGCAGCCCGTCGCTGTCATGCACGGCGGGCCGGAAATCGTCGAAGCGGCTGTGATTGGTCTGATCGAACAGGAACATCGAGGTTCCGGGCGCGATGCCCACATGGGTCAGGTCCTCGCGCGGGAAGAGGGTCGCCTCGACCTCCATCACGCAATCCGCGCCTGCGGTGACATCAAAGCGGTACGCGCCTGTCACGCTGGGGCTGTCCATCAGCGCATGGACGATTATGTTGCGTTGGCCCGGCGCGGGGCGCTCCAGCCAGAAACGGATGAATTCGGGGAATTCCTCGCCATCCGGGTCGCCGGTCTTCAGCGCCAGCCCCCGCGCCGATAACCCATAAACCTCATGCAGGCCAATGGCGCGGAAATAGCTGGCACCTTGCCAAACGCAGAACTCATCGGTTTTACCGGGGCGGTGCATCTCGGTGCGCAAGCGCAGACCGGAGAAGCCCAGAGTGTCGTCCACGGGCAGGTGTGGCACGTCTTCGGATTTGTCGAACATCGCCAGATCGAACGCGACCGGCGTCGTCATGCCGTTTTCAACGGTCGAGACCTGAACAGTACGCGGAAAATAAAGGCCCGGGGTAAAGAAATCGACGTTGAAGGGTGTCTCGGTCTCGTACCACAGCGCCCGGTCCAGCCGGAACCGGATCGAGCGATACTGCTGATATGTCAGGTCCTGCCATTCCTGCGGCACCATCTCGCGTTCCGCATAGGGGCGGCTGGCCAGATCGCGGGCAAGCTTAATCACATCATTGCGGTCAAACGGAACCTCACCGCCAGTCGCAAACGCGGATGGGGCAAATGCCAGTGCCGTCGATAAGGTCAGAAATGCGCGGCGTGTAAGAATCATTTCTTAGATTTCCATGGTTGCGATTTGAACCATGCGGCCAGATAGGCCACACCGATGATCATGGCAAAGCCAATTATGTTGGCGGCAAAGACAGCGGCGGAATCCCGCCCGGTCTGGTCCAGCCCGACGCCGATAAGTCGTGCCGCTGCCATCGAAAATACGAAGACTGCCAGCGATTGCTGACCCACCTTGGTGATGACGGTCAGCAGCCATTGCCAGATCCGCGCCGCCACGCCGTGACCCGAGGCGATCAGGCGATGCCCGTGTTCCCCGGCGGCGACCCAGCCCAAATAGGCCAGTGACAGGAAATGGAGATAACGGAACAGTCCGAATTCGGTTTTGCTCCGCAATTCCTCGGTCAGGGGCCAGGCCTTGCGGATCAGCGCGCCCAGTTCCGGTGCTGCGGAATTCACCCAAAGGAACACCTTCCACGAGCCGAAGGGCGCGGACAAGATCAGGAACAGCGCCGCGATCCAGATCAGTGTTTTCGACACAGGCGGCGCGGGAATCCAGCCGCGCATGAATGCAAAACCGGTAAAGAACAGCAATTGCCAGCCAAATGGGTTGAAGAACCACTGGCGGTCCGACCACGGCTCGGCGGGCAGGGCCAGCACTCCGAACTGGGCGACAAGCCAGATCGTGATCGAGGTTGCCGCAACCGCCCAGAAACCGATCCGGGACAGGCCCATGAACAAGGGCATCATCGCAAGAACCACCAGATACATCGGCAGGATGTCGAAATAGTTCGGTACATAGGTGAGTGTGAAAATCCCGACCATCTGCGGCGCAGGATCGTTGAAGAAATGCTGCAGGTTCAGAGACGAGACATAGGTTTTCTCGAACGTGCCGGTTTGGTCCAGTGCGGCCATGGTCATGGCGACAAAGAAAAACAGGCCGATATGTGCCCAATAGACCTGCCAGATGCGGAAGGCGACCCGGGCGGTGCCCAGCCACCAGCCTTTGCGCAGAAAGGCCCCGCCAAAGGCAATCGCCGAGGCCATGCCGGAACAGAACACAAAAATCTCTGTCGCATCCGAGAAGCCGAAGCGTGCCGGAATCCATTTGGCCCACGGATCGTTCGGGATATGCGCGATCAGAATGATGAACATCGCGATGCCGCGATAGAAATCCAGCCGCGGATCGCGCGTGCTGGCAGGGGTCGCAGCCGAAGCTGCAACCGATGCAAAATCAGTAGCGGGCGAAACAGTCGCCATACGTTCTCTGTCCTTCCTGGTCTTTTTGTTGTTATTCGGCGGGCACGCTTTGCATGTCACCGCTGTCGCGTGCCGCTGCGATCAGTGCCCGACGCGCGAGGGCATAGTTGTCCTCGCCTCCGGCCCGCTTGGCACGACGGTCGTCAAGAATGTGCTCAACCTCATCCAGACGTCCGGCGCGCAGGCCGGAATCGATTGTAATACGTTCAAAAACATCACGTTGCGCATGGCTGCCACCTGCCAGTTGCATTGATCCGCGCGCGGCACACAGATGGTCAAAGGCGGTGCCATGCTGTCCTTCGGCAAATGCCTCAAGACCAAGTGCCGCGGCTACGCCGGGATCGGCCATGCGGCGGGTAGTGTCATCCTTGGCGCGTTTTGCGTCTTGCTGGATGCGGTTCAACATTTTTGCCGTGGCGTCTGCGCGATTGTCGCCGGTCAGCGCCAGCAGGTAATGCAGGTCCGCGAAAATCAAACAGCCATCTTCGGTTCGCGCGGCGGACAAATCGGCCAGTTCTTCCCAACGATTTCCGACATTTACACCCTCAAGTTCCAACCGCATCAGCAACGAGGTTCCGTTCGAGATGTCTCGGTAATCGTCGGTCTTGTCTTGGCGGATGTGGTGATCATACAGCTCCATCACCTGATCGATCTGACCCAGATCAAGATGCATCAGCGCCTTGTGCCACCACACGTGATAGCGGAAGTTGTTGCAGTGCGACCAGGCGTTTTCGCGACCGGCCAGCCAGTCCAGACCCAACTGCGCGTTACCGGTCATCTCATGCACATGCGCGACCGCATGCAGACCCCATGCGTCGTCCGAGACCATCCACAGTGCCTGACGGCCCGCGATTTCGGCCTTTTCATAGGCACCGGTTTCCTCAAGCGCGAACGAGTGGCAGCCCAGCAGGTATCCGCGCCCCGGATGATCTGGCGCATAAGCCGGCAGGATGCGTTCGATCGACCGGCGCATGCCCGGGGAATCGCCCAGCACAAATCGGGTTGCGTGGCTGAGTTTCATGGCCAGCGTATCCTGCGGATGGTCGCGCAGCACCGCTTCGAACTTCTGAACCGCCTGCTCTAACTGACCGGCCAGATAAAGCGCCAGTGCATCGACATAAAGACGTTCGCGGGCCGAGATCGGCTGCCGCGCCATTGCGGCATTTGCAGCCGTCAGCGCTTCGACTGCGACAGGCATCATTTCACGCCGGCCCAGCAATGCCATGAACAATCCTTTGACGGCATGACCCAGCGCAAAATCCGGCTCAAGCTCCAGCACTTTGCCCAAGTGCTGGGGCGTGACCGCTGAATGCGCCATGAACCCAAGCAGAACACCATTCCACGCTTCGACGCTTGCCGGCTGGGTCAAAGTGTTCATTTGTCCAAAAACGTCTTGTTTCATACTTGGGTCCAATCTGATTGCGATATTTGACACTGTTCGATTTATCAGAGTGTGCCGACGGGACGTAACAGTATCGACCCTGCTCTCGAATTGGTGAAAGGCTGTGTGTGTAAAACGCGAAAAAAACCGCCGATTCAAGGGCATGTTTCAGCAACATGCCGCCGAAACGGGCACTGTGTTTCAATCGTCGAAGGGATTTTTGGCGCTCAGAACGGCCTGGGTATCGGCGCCAAATACTGGCGGAGCCGCACGATAGGTGACCGGCGTGCGCGATAAATTGAGCGGATTTCCGATCAGTTGCACCGGTCCGGGTTGCGCTTGCATGGCGATCTGCATGTTGCGGGCCGCCGCCTGATCGGTGGCAAAAACCTGATCCAATGTTTGTACCGGACCAACGGGAACTTTCAGGTTTTCCAGACCCGCGATCACCGTTGCGGTGTCCATGCCTTGCAAGGCAGGCCGCAGCACTGCGTTCAGGGCATCGCGGTTTTCAAGGCGGACCGGGTTTGTTGAAAAACGGGGATCGTCGGCAAGGTCTTCGCGGTTGATGAAACGGCAGAACCTTTGAAACTGTGAGTCATTGCCAACCGCCAGAATGACGTGGCCGTCTGACGTTTCATAGACGTCGTAGGGCACGATATTGGGATGCCCGTTGCCTCGCCGTTGCGGAACGTTGCCGGATGTTAGGTAGTTCACACCTTCGTTGATCAGCCATGCGATCTGCGCGTCGACCAGCGCCAGATCGATCTGCTGTCCTTCGCCGGTCTGGTCGCGGTGCCGTAAAGCCGCCAGTATGCCGACGGTGGCGTACATGCCGCACATCACGTCGGCAATGCCGACACCAACTTTCATCGGCGCGCCTTCGGGGTCGCCGGTCAGCGACATGATCCCGCCATAGCCCTGCGCCATCAGATCATAGCCGGGTTTGCTCGCATTAGGTCCGGTTTGCCCATAGCCCGAGATCGAGCAGTACACGAGCCCCGGAAGCTCCTGTGACAGAGATACATAGTCCAGCCCGTATTTGGCCAGCCCGCCGGGTTTGAAGTTCTCGATCAAAATATCCGCGTACGAAGCCAGTCGCTTGATTTCGGCCTGACCCTTGGCGGTCGTGATATCGATCGCCACTGATTTCTTGTTGCGGTTGGCTGCCATGAAATAAGCACTCAGGTCCGAGCGGTTTCCGTCCGCATCCTCGACATATGGCGGGCCCCACTGCCGTGTGTCGTCGCCACCCGTTGCCGGGTTTTCGATCTTGATGACACTGGCGCCCAAGTCGCCCAGCAATTGCGTGCAGGTCGGCCCGGCCAGAATACGGCTGAGATCCAGAACCTTGACGCCTTTCAGCGGCCCTTCAGATGCGGCCATCGTAACCTCCGCGCTCAATCTCAGCGGCGATGACCGTGAATGTGTCGGCTTTTACGGCGGCATCCAGTGCCGCGCGCAATTCGGCGCGATTGCGAACAGTGTGGCCATTGCCGCCAAAGGCGCGCCCCATGGCGGCAAAATCGTGGCGGTCGAAGTCAACGCCCCGGTTGCCCATCTGACGCTGGCGCTGCTTTAGCTCAATCAGCGCAAGGCTGGCATCGACAAAGACCAGAAAGATCGGATTGCCACCCATTTCAGCAGCCGTCGAAAGCTCACCGGCGACCATCAGGAAACCGGCGTCGCCGGAAAAGCTGATCACGGGATGGTCCGGTTCTGCCAGTTTCAGGCCTATGGCCATCGGCACGGCGCAGCCCATGGTGCACAGGGCCGAGGATTGTATCAGCCCGCGCTGCTCAGAACATTCCCACATCTGGCTGAGCAGGATGCGATGCGCGCCGCTGTCGGCCGTCGCCAGGGTTTCAGGTGGAAGCGCTGCGCGGGATTCCGCGATCACTGCGGCGGGTCCCCAGTCGTCATCCATCGGGAACGCTTGCGCCAGTGCCGCTTTCACTTGTTCGGGCTCACCACCAGGCCACGTCGCGCGCGCGGGATTGCCCTTGGCGATGGCCTCCAGCGTGGCCGCTGTGTCGGCAACCAGATTGAGCCCGGCCTGATGCATGTAGTGATCGTTGACGACCGCCGAGATGTCGATCACGCGCTTTTCCTCGGGGTCCCAGATCTCGCGCCAGCCGGGGCGCATTTCGATTGGGTCATAACCCAGGCACAGGACCAGATCGGCCTGCTCCACCAATGGCACCAGATGCTTGTCCGCCAGCGGGGACAGCCCTGCAGCGCCCAGACACAGGGGATGATCCTCGGGCACCACACCCTTGGCCTTGTAGGTGGTTACAAAAGGAATTCGGAAGTGCTCAAGAAAGGCCCGCACTACACAGCGCGAGTCGTCATAGAGGACATCAAGCCCGATGATGGCCAGCGGACGCTCGGCGTCGGCGACCCAGCGCCGGGCCTTTTCAAGGCAGTTCCCTTCGGGGGCAACGGCGGCGGGCTTGGTCAGCCGGCGCCGTTTCGTGTTGCTGACACGCGTATCGGCAACCGAGATCGGCACGTCGATATGCACGGGGCCAGGACGTGGCTGATTGGCGAGCGACACGGCCTTGTCTGCGACGATATCCGCGCCCTCGGCGGTCATTACAAACGTGCCCTTCGTGATCGAGCGGTAGACCCGGGAGTGGTCCATAACCTGATGCGTATAGGTCAGCGCTTCGTCCGCGTCGACGCAGCCGGTCAGCACGATCATGGGAACCCGGTCCTGCAGTGCGTTCGCCACCACGTTGATCCCGTTCATCGCACCGGGGCCCAATGTCGCCACCAGAATCGCAGGCGCACCATCGCGATGATGTACCGCCTCGGCCATAAAACCGGCCGAGTTTTCGTGTTTGGCTAGATGAAAGGTTATACCAGCCTTCTCAAGCGCGTCGACCAGTGTCAGAACTTCTCCTCCGGGCATACCGAAAGCATGGCGACAACCGGTCTCGTACAGGCGTTGGGCCAGAATATCCGCCGCGCGGGGTGAAAGGTCCTGCATCCGTCATGCTCCGATACACAAGTTGCACAGCAGATTGCGGAGGACGCCGTCGGACGCAAGGCAGATCACGGCAGTGTGACTATTTGACTGCCGCTTCGGCCACGGCCTGAAACTTTTCGTCCAGTTCCCGGGCAATTTCGCTCAGCTTTGCGCCACCTTCTGAGGCATAGGGAGCAAACACAAATCCGGGCGTTTTATAGGACAGGGTGGCAGTTCCGTCTTCGTTTTCGGTCACGTAAAACCTGATCGGCGCCTCGATCATCGCGTTGGTCGATGTTTCCAGCACGCGCACCGCATAATCGTTGTTGAATGCGCCGATCACCTGGTTGCCGGGAATGGTGATCCCGCGCGCAGCGGCGGCCTTTGTTGGCCCGGCTTGCGTCACCACGATCAGCCCGTTTGCCTTTACCGCTGTTTTGGTGGCGTCCACCAGGTCCTCATATGACTTGTCGGTCACGTAAACCGCCCAGCCTTCGGGGATGTCGGGATCATCAGCCCAAACGGGATAGGCCAGCAGACAGAACAGGACCCGGAGCAATCTCATCACATTGCCTCATTTGGTGTGACTGACCCTGTGATGCCAGAAATTCAGTACTGGCGCATTCACATTCTTGTGGGGTGGCCCGTCGGAGGAGTGCACCGTCCATCAGACGTTCGATTGAGCCATGAGGCTTTTCGCATCGAAGCGTCCCGCCTGATCAACAAACTCACCTGCTATGCCACTTTGCGTCAGACCGCGCGCCTTTTCAGCAGATAGATATCCATGATCCAGCCATGCTCGGCTCGTGCGCGGGCGCGGGTCTCCAGAATCTCCTGCGCCACCTCGGAAAGTTGGCCATGGATCAGCAGCTCTTCCTTCATGCCGACGAACGCGCCCCACCAGATGTCATAATCCTTCATCTCCAGAGACTGGAACGAGCATTCACCATCCAGCATGACCGCCACCTTGGTCGCGGCTTCGGGCCAGCCCTGTTCGCGAAGCCTTCGGCCAGTCGTGACAACATAAGGCGCGCCAATATCGTTGACCGGAATTCCGTGCGCTGCGGTCAGAGCTTGCAACGCGGTGATGCCGGGGATTACCCTTTTCTGTGGCTGGGGGGTCAGTCGCGCGGCAATTCGCAAAGAACTGTCGTAAAGCGACGGATCACCCCAGATCAATAGCGCCACATTCCGGGTCTCTGGATCAGCCTCCATCGCCTCCTGCCAACGCAGGGCGATGGCGTCGTGCCACTCATCAACACCGCGCAGATAGCCGTCCTCGGCCCGGCGTTCAGGAATGTCGAAATAAGCGATCCGGGGCGGGGTATCTGTCACCTGCGCGATGATCTCTTCACGCAGTCCTGCCAGATCGGCCTTGTTCTCGCCCTTGCGCGGGATCAGGATCAGATCGGCCTCACGGATTGCCTTTGCCCCCTGAAAAGTCACGTGATCCGGGTTGCCCGTGCCAATGCCGATCAGGGACAGCTCATACATTGTCAAACTCCGCCAGCGGGCCATACAGGATCAGGGCCGGGGCTGTGCCGATTTCGGATTGCAACTGTTCCGCCAAAGCGCCGATGGTGGCACGGCGAAGCTTCTGGTCGGGGGTCGAGACGGACTCGGCCATCAATGCCGGAGTATCCAGCGGCAAGCCATGGGAGTGAAGTGCCTCGACTAGCAAGGGGAAGGTGCGTTTGCCCATGAAAACCACTGTTGTCGCGGAAGGGTCCGCCAGTGCGGGCAGATTCAGATCTTCCGGTAACTGGCCGCTGACATCGTGTCCGGTCACAAATTGCACGCGGCGGGCAGTCAGACGACGGGTCAACGGGATGCCCGCTGCCGCCGCGGCCGCAACGGCTGACGGAATGCCGGGAATGATTTCATAGTCGATACCAGCATCCCGCAACGCGACAAGCTCTTCTTCCAGACGACCGAACAAGCCGCCATCACCGGATTTCAGGCGCACGACATGCTGGCCAGTACGGGCATAGTCCACCAGCAATCGGCTGACATGATCCTGTTTCGGCGACGGGCGGCCGGCCCGTTTGCCTACCCCGACCAGATCGGCATCATCGCGCGCATGGGACAGGATTGGGCCACTGCTGAGATCGTCAAACAGCACCGCGTCCGCCTTTTGCAACCGATTCACCGCCTTGAGCGTCATCAACTCGGGATCGCCAGGGCCAGAGCCGATGAAGGAAACAAAACCGCTCATGCCGAGGCCTCGGCTATCAGATGAAAGAAGGTGCCTGTCACGTGTCCGCGTACCGATCCGGTCTGCGGTCCTTCGGTGCCTTCTGCGTCAAACACGCGCGCCAAAGGGGGGTCTGGCTGTTCGACAATCGACGAATAATGAAACTCATGCCCACGCAATGCCGTACCGGCGGCAAGTCCCGGCATCGGCGACAGCAATTCCGCCCGACGATAGCCCAGATTGAATTTGCGTTTTTCGTAAGATGTCACCAGACCCAGCAATCCGGCCATCCGGTGCCGGGTGCCGTCCTTGTCGATCAACCCCTCGCCCAAGGCCATGTAGCCCCCACATTCCCCGTGAACGGGCTTTGTATCGGCATGTTTGCGCAGCCCGGACAGGAACGTATCAGCCGCCGCCAGCGTTCCGGCGTGCAGTTCCGGATACCCGCCGGGCAGCCACACAAGATCAGCATCCGCGGCCGGAGCTTCGTTCGCCAGTGGCGAAAATGGCAGAACTTCAGCCCCTGCTGCGCGCCACCCTTCCAGCAGATGCGGGTAGGTGAACGAAAACGCCGCATCCTGTGCCAATGCGATCCGTTGCGCCGGAGGGCGCGGCAGCGCGGCTGACGATGGCCCTTTCGGGCCTGAGGAAGCTGCAGCCTTGATCGCTTCAAGGTCCACATGTTCGCGCAGGAATGCTGCATACCCGGCAATGGCGCTTTCCAGATCCGGGTGTTCGACCGCCTGAATCAGGCCAAGATGGCGTTCAGGCAAGGTAAGATCACCGCGCCGCGGCAGGACGCCCAGCACCGGCAGACCCGCGCGTTCCATCCCCAGACGGGTCAGGCGTTCATGCCGTGGGCTGGCACAGCGGTTCAGGATTACTCCGGCAAAGGGCAGGTCCGGATTGTACATTCGGAACCCAAGTGCCGTCGCCGCCGCAGATTGCGCCTGACCGCCTACATCCAGCACCAGTACAACGGGCCAGCCCATGCGCTGCGCTGTCTCAGCGCTGGACCCGTGCCCGAGTTCTCCTGGTTTGGCGACGCCATCGAACAGGCCCATCGAGCCTTCGGCCACAACGATATCCGCGCCTTCGGCCTGGGCTGAGATCGCGTTCAGCAAGGGGTCGCCCATCGCCCAACTGTCCAGATTGAACGAGGCCCGCCCGGCTGCCGCCCGATGAAACGCCGGGTCGATATAATCCGGCCCGCTTTTGAACGGCTGAACTGACAAACCATCTTCGGCCAGCGCACGCAAAAGGCCCAGCATGACTGTTGTCTTGCCGGTTCCCGAAGAAGGGGCGGAAATCAGCAATCCCGGGGGGTTAGTCATCGCCGTGGCTCCAGCTCGACCAGGGGCTTTCCGCACTTTGCGGGCGGTAGCGACGATCATAGGTCTTTGAATACAGGCAACTTTCGTCAAACCCTTCACCTGCCAATGCAGGACCGACAAGGATCAGCGCGGTACGCGAAATGCTCTCGTCCAGCGACTCTTTCAATGTGTTCAGCGTCGCGCGGATGATCCTCTCATCCGGCCAGCTTGCCCTATACACGACGGCGACAGGACAATTCGCGCCATAGGCCGGTGTAAGGTCGGCGATCACCTTGTCCAGATTGCCAATCGACAGGTGGATGGCAAGTGTTGCGCCGGTGCGGGCAAAGTTTTCCAGCGTCTCGCCTTCGGGCATGGACGATGCGCGGCCCGGCGTACGGGTCAAAACAACAGATTGTGCCAGTCCGGGCAGGGTCAGTTCCGTGCCAAGCGCCGCGGCGGCCGCGGCGAAGGACGGAACGCCGGGGGTGACGCTGACCGGGATGCCCATCTGTTTCAGGCGCCGGATCTGTTCGCCCATTGCCGACCAGACCGACAGGTCGCCGGAATGCAGCCGCGCCACGTCGTGACCAGCCTGATGCGCGGTCTCGATCTCCGCCATGATCTGATCCAGATCCATCGGTGCGGTGTTCACGATCTTCGCGCCTTCGGGGCAATGATCCAGAATTTCTTCGGGCACCAGTGATCCGGCGTACAGGCATACCGGGCAGGACGCGATGATATCGCGCCCGCGCAGCGTCAACAGGTCGGCGGCGCCCGGTCCGGCGCCAATGAAATGAACGGTCATGTTTGTCCTCCGATGGCGACGGCGCAGGTCGCAAGCCGGTCGTCCGAAATCAGTCTGGGTGAGAGAAGCCGCGCCCCGGAACCGGCGGCGGCAAGGGCGGATGCTTCGGCCACGCTGCCGGTGCCATAAGTGGCCCGGCTGCGGTTCGAGCAGGTGAGGGTCCGCTGCCCGGCCAGATCGGCGGGCGCGATGAAATGCAGAGGCAAGGCCAGCTTTTGGGCAAAATCAGTCAGGGCAGTGTGGCCTTGCTTGTCGGCAACAGTGGCCAGCGCATCCACACGATGCCCGGATGCGGCCGCCTTGAATGCCGCCTGCAAACTGTCCGCCGTGGCGGATGACGAAAAGCCAAGGCCCGCGACGATCATAGTGTCACGCTCCATTGCACCACCGGATAAGCGGCCTTCCAGCCGCGACGCGGGCCAAGCGGTGCCGCATGAGACAGGTCAATGCGCAACAGGTCGCCGCCGCGTTCCTCGTGCCATTGGGCCAGCAATGCCTCGCTTTCCAGCGTGACGGCGTTGGCCACCAATCGCGTACCTTGGGGCAAATTGCTCTGCAGCCATTCCAGCAGGTCAACACTCAGCCCGCCGCCAATGAAAACAACGTCAGGCGGGGTCAAGCCATCCAGCGCCCCGGGGGCCGTGCCATGCACCACTTTCAGTCGATCCTGCCCCAGTGTATCGGCATTCCGGCGGATACGCTCGGCCCGGTCGGCGCGAGGCTCGATCGTGGTCGCCGTCAGGCTCGGGTCGCACATCAGCCACTCGATACTGATCGAGCCCGTGCCGCCTCCGATATCCCACAGATGTTCGCCGCGTTGTGGCGCCAGCGCAGACAGGGTCAGCGCGCGGATGGGGCGCTTGGTGATCTGCCCGTCGGTTTCGAATATCTCATCCGGCTTGCCCGAGGCTTTGGGCAGGGCGCGGCCCGCACCCGCGACGTCAAGCCCGACGCAAACCGGGTGCTCGAAGGTTCCCAGAAGCGCCTCGGTGAGCGAGACACTGCGGGCCCGCTCACGCGGGCCGCCAAGCGCCTCCATCACGTGAAGTTGCGTGTCGGCAAAGCCGGTCTCGGTCAGGTAATTGGCCAATTCGGCCACCGCCGCGCCATTGCGCAGCAGCAGGATTGCACGCAATCCCGGGGACAGATGTGGGCGCAGCCGGGTCAGAGGGGCGGCATGCAACCCGAAGGTCAAAGTGCTTTCCAAGGGCCAGCCCAGCCGCGCGGCAGCCAGGGAAAAGGTCGACTGACCCGGCAGGGCCAACCACTCACCGGGATCGAAATTGCGCGCGATCACCGACCCGGCACCGAACCAGAACGGATCACCCGAGGCCAGTACCACAGTGGCGCGACCGCGCAGCCCGGTCAGAATGGGCAACCCATCGGCAAATGGCACTGGCCACGCGATCCGCTCGGCCCCGTTTTCGGGAACCAGCGCCAGATGGCGCGGTGGCCCCATGACGACTTCTGCGCGGTCCAGCACTTGACGGCTTGCCGGCGACAGGCCATCCAGTCCATCTTCGCCCAGTCCAAGAACGGTCAGCCACGGAGCTTCATGCATGTCCCACCTCCTGATCCTTGGCGGCACGACCGAGGCCAACGCGTTGGCCAAGGCGGTTGCCGACCGGGGCATAGCTGCAAACTACTCCTACGCAGGCCGGGTGGACAATCCGCGACCGCAGCCATTGCCGGTCCGGGTGGGCGGGTTTGGCGGGGCGGAAGGGCTGGCGCGTTACATTCGTGATCACGGTGTCAGCCATGTGGTTGATGCCACCCATCCCTTTGCCGCGCAGATGAGCCGGAATGCGGTTCAGGCATGTGATGAAAAAGGTATTCCGCTGGCCGCGCTGACCAGGCCAGCCTGGACCCCGCAGAACGGAGATTGCTGGACACACGTGGCGGACATCGCCGCGGCGGTGGATGCCCTGTCCGGGGCGTCTCAGCGCGTTTTTCTTGCGGTAGGCCGGATGCATCTCGGGGATTTCGCCGCCCAGCCCCAGCATCACTACCTGTTGCGGCTGGTGGATAAGCCCGAATCCTTGCCGCTGCCGGATTGCGACGTCGTCGTTTCCCGCGGACCGTTTACGGTGGAGGACGACAGGGCGCTGATGGCGCAGCACGGCACAGAACTGGTGGTGTCCAAGAACGCGGGCGGAACCGGCGCACGGGCCAAACTGGACGCAGCGCGGGCGATGGGCTTGCCGGTGCTGATGATCGATCGTCCGGTCCTGCCGCAGCGAGCCGAGTTGTCGAATGTTGCAGACGTTCTGGACTGGCTGGGTCATTCCTGATCCCTGGCCTGAGTAAACCTTGGCGTGTAGACAATTGGCCCGCGGTCCCTGTCTATCACACGGGTCAGTGAAGATCCGACAATCACCACGGTCTGCATGTCGGCCATGTCAGGTGTCGCCTCGGCAAGGGTCGAGATGCGAATGGCCTCGTCGGGCCGCGTAACCGCTCGGGCGAACAGGATCAGACGCTCTGGCTCACATTCCTCGCGCAGGATTTCCAGTGTCTTTACAAAGCCTTCTGGACGGGACTTGGAGCGAGGGTTATAGAATGCCATCGCGAAGTCCCCCTGCGCGGCCAGACGCAGACGTTTTTCAATCAAAGACCACGGCTTGAGATTGTCGCTGAGGTTGATGGCACAGAAATCATGACCCAGCGGCGCACCGGCGCGGGCCGAAGCGGCCAGCATCGCCGTAATCCCGGGCAGCACGTCAATCGGAATTTCACGCCATTCCGAGGGGCCGTTTTCCAATGCCTCGAACACGGCGGCGGCCATGGCAAAGACACCCGGATCGCCCGAAGACACAACCACCACGCGCTTGCCCTCTGACGCCATCTGCAACGCGTACTGCGACCGGTCGATCTCGACTCGGTTGTCGCTTGCGTGCAGCGTCAGGCCGGTGCGCTCTGCCACCCGGGCGACGTAGGGAATGTATCCGACAACGTCGGTCGCTTCGGCCAATGCAGCCGAAACCTCGGGAGTGACCAGATCCTCATTGCCGGGGCCTAGCCCCGCGATTTTGACCCAGCCGCTCATGGACGACGACCCTGGCCATGGACAACGATGATCGAGAAATAGGGCGTGATCTTGCCGCACGCCTCGGACAGCTTCGTCACTGTTTGGTTCGGCATTTGCGCGTATTCAACGATCCAGGCACGGTCATAAAGCCCGGCTGTCTGCAATGCGCGTTTGACCTTGTCGATATTGCGGCCGATTTTCATCACCACCAGCGCATCCGTCTGGGCCATGCGCTGGGCCAGATCGTCCTCGGGCAGGGTGCCGACCAGTACTGTCAGCACGTCATCGCCCCAGGTTATCGGATCGCCGGTTGCGGTCCACGCGCCCGACATGCCGGTGATGGCGGGCACCACCTCGACCGGAGCGTTGTCGCGCAACCGGCTGTATAGATGCATGAACGAGCCGTAAAAGAACGGGTCACCTTCGCACAGAACCACCACGTCTTCGCCGTTTTCAGACAGCGCCTTTAGATGCGCGGTGCAGTCTTCGTAGAACTCAGACAGCAATTCGTTGTAGCGCGGGTCCGTGACGGGAATTTCCGTGGTGACGGGGTATTCCATCGGGAATTCAACTGCCCCTTCCGGGATCATCCCGTTTACGATCTTGCGGGCCTGACCGCTGCGGCCCGGCTTGCGGAAAAAGGCGACGTGTTTTGCGTTGCGCAGCAGGCGATCCGCCCGAACGCTCATCAGGTCGGGATCGCCGGGGCCAAGGCCCACACCGTATATTGTGCCCATCTTCATTCCGCCCGGCTTGCGATGGCGTTGATCGCTGCCACGGTAATGGCGCTGCCGCCCAGCCTGCCTTTGACGATGCAGGACGGCACGGGCTGCGCTTCCCATAAGGCGTCCTTGGATTCCATCGCGCCGACGAACCCCACGGGGCAGCCGATGATGGCGGCGGGACGGGGGCAGCCGGGGTCTTCCAGCATGTTGAGCAGATGAAAAAGGGCGGTAGGCGCGTTGCCGATGGCGACCAGAGCGCCTTCCAGATGGGGGCGCCACAATTCCAGCGCGGCGGCGGACCGGGTGTTGCTCATCTCGGCGGCCAGCGGGCGCACGCGTTCGTCATGCAGGGTGCAGATCACCTGGTTGTCGGCGGGCAGGCGAAAACGGGTCACGCCTTCGCTGACCATGCGCGCGTCACACAGGATTGGGGCGCCGCTTTCCAGCGCCGTGCGGGCCGCGGTCACAAATCCCGGCGAGAAATGCACGAACTCTTCCAGCCCCACCATTCCGGCGGCATGGATCATGCGAACGGCGACCTGTTCCTCGTCGGCGTCGAACCGGGCCAGATCTGCCTCAGAGCGGATGGTGGCAAAGCTTTCCTTGTAGATCGCGGCACCATCGGTTTCGTATTCATAGGGCATCAGGTCAGGTCCATAGTCATGAGTGTTTCGGGGCTCAGCCCGCGCTGGCTGGGCTCATCCCCCGCGCGGCCCTGATTTACAAGATCAAATCGGCCGTTCCGGCCAATCAAAGTGACGTCGGCCGGGCCCATTCGGGCACATCCCTTGGAGCAACCGGACACGTGCAGTGTGCCGGCCACGCGCGGGGCCAGGGCACGGGCAATGTCGCGGGTTTCTGCCTGCGCCTGAGGGCAGAATGGCGCACCGGGGCAGGCATCTGTGGTCATGAGTGGGTCGGCGTCATCGGTGACAAAGTCTGCAGCAGGTATCGACGCCCCGCCTTCCAGCAGGATCAGCCGCCAGGGAGTGACACGCAGAGCAGTCGCGCCGGTCACCGCGATCAGTTCGGCAAGTGGCTGGGCGGGCAGTTGCCCGAACGCCGCGCCATAGAATGTACCCAGATCGTGAGTGCCAGGCTGAAGCGGATCGCCAGTCGCGGCAGAGTTGCTGCCCTGCCACTCCTGCGGCAGGCCTAGTGCTGCCACGACCCGCGCCATGCGGCGATTTTCCGGGGTGAAGTTCCTTGAGAACCATTGTGCCAACGCGATCAATTGGTCGATCGCCTTGGCCTCGGTGACACGTCGCCCGGTGTCAGACCCGTCCGCGCGCAGGATCAGGCCGTCAGGACCGGTCTCCAGCCGAATATCCGCTGAATCCGCTGCAAGCAGACGGTTCGGGCCGGTGTCGATGGCAAAGCCGAACTTGGCGGGCAAGTCGGGCAATTCACCCAGCCGGTCAGTCAACTCCGTAGTCAGACGGCTGGTCAGATCGCCGGTTTGATACAGCGGCGAGACGAGTATGTTGCGCCGCACTTCAATGCCGGGCTCTGCATCCAGCAAGTCCAGTGCAGAGAGTTTTTGAAGCAGAGGCTGGTGATCAGCTTCGCTCACGCCGCGCAATTGCAGGTTGGCCCGGTTGGTCAGATCGATGGTGCCGTTGCCGAATTGCCCTGCCAGCTCGCACAGGCCCAATGCCTGTTTGGCATCCAGCCGCGCCAGCCGAGGGCGCACACGAACGACCAGCCCGTCGCCGGACATCATCGGTCGATGCGCGCCGGGGCACCAGCCTTGTACGATCGGTGCGCTCATCTCAGACCCTCCAGATCGGCCCGGATCGAGTTCCGGCGCGTGTTCCAAAGCCCGGCCTCCAGCAGCGCGCGGAACCGGTCCTGCATGGCCTGATGCGCTTGCGGGTTGGCCCGTTGCAGGAACGCGTCCACCTCGACATCGCCCAGCGTCGCGTCATGGTAGAGGTCAAAAAGATGTGGCGCGACCGTACCGGACAGGTGGGCAAAAGAAGCCATGTGATCCAGCGTCGCCGCGATCTCGGCCGCCCCGCGGAAACCGTGGCGCTGCATCCCCGCGATCCAGGCGGGATTGGCGGCCCGGGCATGGACGACGCGGCTGATCTCTTCCGGCAGGGTGCGGGCGCGGGGTTTATCCGGATTGGTGTTGTCGAGATGGTAAAGTTGGACCTCGCCGCCGGTAATCTTCTTGGCCGCCGCGAAACCGGCCTCATGCGTGGCATAGTCGTTGGCCAGCAGCAGGTCGGTTTCGGTCAGGTCCTGAAGGTGCACGAAGCTGTCCGCATTGGCGACTTGTCGGGTAATGCCGTCGATATCCTGTGCGACGTGTTCGCCTTCCAGTGCGAATGAACTGGCCTGTAGCCAGGCCTCACCCGCCTGCGTGCGGGCCTCGTCGGTGTAGGTTTCCGACAAGTGTGTCATATTCAGGCCATAACTGCCCGGAGCCGGGCCAAAGACCCGCGGGTTCGGGGTCTGCCCCGCGAAGGGATTCCAGTCCGGTGCTTCGTCCCGTTGGGACAGAGCCCGAACGGCCTGGCCAAATAAAGCGGAGAGCGTCGGGAATACATCCCGGAACAGGCCCGAAACACGCAGGGTCACGTCCAGACGCGGACGGCTGAGGTCGGTAATTGGAAGCACTTCGATGCCTGATACCCGCTCTGATCCCTTGTCCCAGACCGGTTTCACGCCCAGCAGGTGCAGCGCCATCGCGAATTCCTCGCCCGCCGTGCGCATGGTGGCAGACCCCCACAGATCGACGATCAGCCCTTTCGGATAATCGCCTTCCTCCTGCAGGTGCCGCCGAACCAGTTCCTCGGCCAGTTTCACGCCTTGTGTATAAGCCGCGCGGGTCGGGACCGACCGGGGATCGGTAGTGTAGAGGTTCCGCCCAGTGGGCAGCACATCCGATCGTCCCCGATAGGGCGAACCCGACGGGCCAGCCTCAATTCGCTTTCCGGCCAGCGCGTCCAGCAACGCGGTGCGTTCGGCGTGTGCAGATGGCGCGGGGTCGAAATTGCCGGTCATTTCAGGCACGCGGCCAAAAATATGCAGCCCGTCGCCAAACTGGCTTTCCTTGATGTCGCAGACAAAGCGGTCGATGCAAGTGATTGCCTCGGCGATACAGGTGGCCTGGTCAAGACCAAGATCGCTTTCCAGACCGATGGCCTGCGCTTCCTGCCGGATATCTTCCTGCAAGCGGTCGCGTCGTTTGGGGTCAAGCCCGTCTGCGTTCGAGAATTCGTCCAGCAGCGATTCAAGCCGAACCATTCTGTCCGGCGTGCCGCTCTCCTTCATCGGGGGCGGGATGTGACCCAGCGTGACGGCTCCGATCCGGCGCTTGGCCTGTGCGGCTTCGCCTGGGTCGTTGACAATGAAGGGGTAGATCACCGGCAAATCACGGATCAGCGCCTCGGGCCAGCACTCGGCGGACAGGGCAACGGATTTTCCCGGCAGCCATTCCAGAGTGCCATGGGCGCCAATATGGATCAGTGCGTCGGCGTGCAGGCTTTTGCGCAGCCAAAGGTAAAACGCGACATAGCTGTGACGCGGTGTGCGCGAAAGGTTGTGATAGTCGTCATCGCGCAGTTCAGGCGTGCCACGTTCGGGTTGCAGCGCGACCAGCGCCTTGCCCCGGTGAAGCGCGGTGAAATGGAACGCGCCATCAACAAAGGTCGGATCATCCTCGGGCTTGCCCCAGACTGTTTGCAGGTCCGTATTAAGTTGATCCGGCAACATTGCAAGCGCGGCCTGATAATCTTCGAGCGACCAGGAAATCCGGGCGCCCAGCAATGTGTCGGCGATCGGTTCGGCAGGGGCTGTGTCATACCCGGCGCATTGCAAATCTGACAGCATCGCTTCGGCTGACGCCAGCGCATCAAGGCCCACCGCATGGGCCATCTGCCAGTCCTTGCCGGGATAGGTGGACAGGACCAGAACCGGCACCTGTTCCGCTTTGGGCCGGTCGTTCAGGTTCAGCCAACCGGTTACACGATCAATGATCGCTTCGATCCGTTCAGGTTCAGCGCGGTGGGCAAAGCGGGAATACTCCAGGTGCGGATCGCGTTTGCCCGGTTCCTTGAATGAAGCGATGCCCGCCGAGATCCGCCCATCCACTTCGGGCAGCACGACGTGCATGGCAAGGTCGGCGGGCGAAAGACCGCGTTCGGCCGCGGCCCACGCTTTGCGGCGTGAAGTTGCCAGAGCGACCTGGAAAACCGGCACACCAGCCGCGTCAAGCGGAGAGGTTCCCGACGCGCCTTTGCCCGAGAAGGAGGTGGCATTTATGATCGCCGAAGGTTCCAGTGCAACAATGTTTCGGCGCATCCAGTCGGCGGCAACAGGCGTTTTGAGGGAAGGGGCAAACATGCCCATTGCCTCGAACCCTCGCGTACGCAGGCTGTGGATCAGCGCGGCGACCGGGGCGGTGTCGGCGGAGGTCAGGTAGGCGCGATAGAAAGTGACAATGATGCGTTTCGCATCGTTCGTAAATGCGGCTTCGACCGGGGTTACGCCGCGGTCAGGGCACCATACACCGCATTCCGGAAGGGTTTTGGCCCCCAACACCGGTCCGGCATAAAGACCTGCCGCCAATGCCATCTGCGCCAAAGCGGCCTGCGCCGCGACCTCGCCGCCGGTGTCGCAGAGATGCGCCAGCCGCCGCAGGGTCGAGACGGGCAGGGTGGAATAGTCGTCCAGCCGGGTATCCTCACGCCCGTCGGCGGGCAGAACCGCCAGCGCGATGCCTTTGGCCTGCGCCAGCGCAAGAACCTGCTGCAGCCCGTATGACCAGTAAGGTACCCCACCAATCAGGCGGATCAGGATACCTTTTGCGCCGTCAAGCGTTTGTTCCACATATGTGTCAACGGACAGAGGGTGTTTCAGCGCCGTCAGATTGGCCAACCGCATCGTCGGCATTCGCCCTTCCGGCCCACCGCCGCGATGCCAGCCTGCCGCGAAAGCACCGAGATCGCTGTCCGAAAAGGACAACATCACCAGATCCGCCGGGCTCTGGCCCAGATCGGTCGGGGGCTCGTTTTCTTCAAGCCCGTGGCTTTCGCGGAAGACGACGTGCATGGCTTACTCGGCGGCCTCGGTCACACCCACGAGGATATCCCGGATTTCGGCCTCTTTGATGTCGTCGTGCTCGGCAATGACCACAAGACGCGAGCGGCGCTCCTCGCCGGGTTCCCAGGGGCGGTCGTACTGATGACGCACCCGGGCACCGACAGCCTGAACCAGCAGACGCATCGGTTTGCCGGCAACTGCCGCATACCCCTTGACGCGCAGGATGTTCAGTTCCCTGGCCAGACGTTCGATCTTGGCAACCAGATCGAGTGGGTCACTTTGCTCCGGCAGTTCGACGATGATGCTTTCGAAATCGTCATGTTCGTGGTCGTGGTGACCGTCGTGATGCGACGGACGCGCGTCCATGTCATCCTCGGCTGCGGCTTCCAGACCGAGCACGACGCGGACGTCTACGACGCCTTCGGCAACCTCTACGACGGGCAGCGGGCGCGGGGCCTCGGCTGCGATGATCTCTTTGGCTTTGGCAACACACTCTGGCCCGGCCAGATCGGGCTTGGTCAGCAGGATGATATCGGCGCAGGATATCTGATCCTCGAACACCTCGGAAAGAGGCGTTTCGTGGTCGATCGAGTCATCGGCCAGGCGCTGGGCATCCACCGCCTCGACATTCGGAGCGAAGCGACCTGCCGCGACCGCCTCGGCATCGGCCAGAGCGATCACGCCATCCACAGTGATTTTCGAGCGGATATCGGGCCAGTCAAAGGCTTTCAGCAGCGGCTTGGGCAGGGCGAGGCCGGAGGTTTCGATCAGAATGTGATCGGGGCGCGGGTCCAGCGCCATCAGCGCTTCGATGGTCGGAATGAAATCATCGGCCACGGTGCAGCAGATGCAGCCGTTTGCCAGTTCCATGATGTTCTCTGCCGGACAATCGGGAATGGCGCAGGATTTCAGAATATCGCCATCGACGCCCACGTCGCCGAATTCATTGACCACGACCGCCAGACGTTTGCCCTGCGGGTTCTGCATCAGGTGCTTGACCAGCGTTGTCTTCCCCGAGCCCAGAAAGCCGGTGATCACAGTGACGGGTAATTTCTCAAGAGTGCTCATTTCAGGGCTCCAATCGGGGGAATGCGGGAGGCGCAGTTTTTGCGGAAATGTTCGGGGCGCTCACGCCATTTGACCAAGCCGTCCTCGGTCGCCAGATATTTGGTCGCACCGTCGACAATGGCGTCAACGTGTTCGGCTTCGTTCAGGTTCTCATAGACAAAGGTCCAGCGACCCGGTCCACCGCGCAGCACGATCGAGCAGCCCTGATCGCAGTTCGACAGGCATTCGACGGGTTTCAGCGTGATGCCTTCGGGCAGGTCGGCCTGTTGCAGCGCTTTGTGCAGCAATGTGCCGGGGCGTTTTTCATCATCCTCGACGGGCAGTCCACGGCGGCACGTGGTACAGACCAGCAACTCGACTGGTGCGGTCTCGGTCATGTCTCTCATCCCCCCAAATCCTCTTCGCGGGGGACGGGGTTTCATGCGGGCCACGCGTCTGCACATGGACCCGACACCGGAACACCCCGCCCGGTTTCTTCTTCGGGTGCTGGCAGGTCTCCCGGCTTGCGGATGTCAGAGACTTGCTCTGGCAGATGTCCCGCCTTCCCGGCCTTTCGGCCAGTGGCTATGGGCACCCTCTCCGGTCACGGTCGCGGGGGCGGCTGCGTTTGACGGAAAAACCGCTGACGCATTCCCTTTTCATCCATCCAGGGATGGACACCAACGGGTCGGACATGCGGCACAGGCGGGGGACTTGTCAAGCTTCAGGATGCGCGGTTTCGCCGCCGGAAGGAAAAAGCGACCTGAGGTGGTCACTCAGCGGCATCGCCGGGCGTTCACGGCGCCCGAAAACCTGCGTGATTGAGGTGTTCCGTGTGATGTTCGCTGATTTTGGAAGGGGTCGGCGGGAACCGGACGGGCGGGGCGGATTCGGCTTCAGAACCACTGGGGCAGGCCGCGTGTGGACGTTGCGGCGACCAACCGCCTGTCATTTCGGGCATCGCTAAACTGAGGGATTGGGGTTTCGTTGATTAAGTAACCGCTATTCCGACCGGCTCGGGATACTCCATTTCAGTATTCGCGCAAGACCCGGCAAAAACGACCGCTTCGAGATCAAATCTGATGGCCGTCTTGCCGTGCTCAGAGTAGCCAGATTTCTTGCAAAATTATGCCTCAAACTGCCCTTAGCGGGCGTCGGCGAACAGAATTTGCCAGGAAACAAAAAATGAAAAAGTTAGCAGCCTTTCTTGTGTACTTACCCGTCGCTGCAGTTGCGGAAGACCGGGTGTTCGAGTGTGAAGCGGCGGATGCAAAATACCCGGAAATGGCGGCCACGCTGGTCAAATACGAGGGCCAGAACAAAGGGCATATTACCATTGGTGATATCGACAATAAGGCTGAGGTGTATCCCGGCCTCGACACCCTGACTTACCTGTATATCGGTGACGGCTTTACCCTGAATTACAACGTGAATCTCAAGACTGGCACGTTTGACTATTCGGCTTCGGGCAGCAAATCCGGATGGGGCAAAGGCAGCTGCAAGGAAGTTGTGGCCCAGTAATTCGCTAATGCCCGGTCTGCGGGTTGGGCCTTTCGGTTGCCGAGAAAAGTACTTGCCTGGTTCCGTCCTGAGGCCAATGTAGTTGGCCGTGGACGGAACCCGGTTAAAAGCGGCCGATCCAGTATGTGTCCAAGCCATCTGGGCGGCGTGCCAACCAATCAAATCTTTTGATCAGCAAGGTTCGGCACGCCCCGAACACGCGGGCGCGATTGATCTGCCGGCGCTGAAGGTATTCGCGTTGGACCAGATATCCCGCGCCACGCGCCATGTTCCGTCATCTTCGAGATGGTAGATATTGATGCCATGGCCGGTGGAAACAGTGGCAGGGCCCGGTTCACGCGGAACATCGGCGGCGGTAAACTCATAACGCTCAAACGCCCAGCTCGCCGCCACAACAAACTCCACTGATTGCTTTTTCCAACGGGTGTGAACGGCGTCGAAATACCCGCGCACCCAAGGCCCGACCTTGGCTTTGCCTTCCATAACAGGCGCGCCGGGTGCGATGAAGACCACGTCATCAGTGACCGTCTCAAGGAATTGATCCAGTTTGTTCGAGTTGATCGCTGCAAGATACGCTACGTGTGCGGCTTGCGGAGTGTTGGCTCTGGTGTCGGGCAGCGCCGGTGTCGCGATAGCCAACCCTATTCCAGTAAAAAGAATGGTTATCCTGATAGTCATATCGGCCTCCAAGCATTTGCGGCGATTGGACCTTGCCGGTTGTTCAAACCCGCCTATCAACGCAAAACGCATTGCAGGACGATCGTATTGCAACGCAATTCGACAGGCTTTTAGGGCAATCGCAATTTCAGATAGCTACACCACTGATTGTTCAACTCGTATCGGGTGTATTTCTCGACAATAGTTACGTTTGGTGTACCTTGCGAGGCAGGAAAAAATAGCAATCATTAAGTATTTCTACTGAATGAACCTTATTGACTGGCATAAGTTGCCGCCGCTTTCGACCCTCAGGGCGTTTGAGGCGACCGGCCGTTTAGGCGGCTATTCTGCTGCGGCGCGTTCACTGAACGTAACCACTGCCGCAATTGCCCAACAGGTGCGAAAGCTTGAGGCTGATCTGGGGATTCCACTTGTGCGCCGAGAGGGACGTGGACTTGCTTTGACCGAGGCCGGTCGGACGCTGGCCAGCACGCTCAACGACGCATTCGAGCAGATCGCAAAAGGCATTGATGATGTGACGGCTCAGGAGGCCGCTCGCGGTGTGAGTGTGTCTACGACTGTCCGATTTGTCGACGCGGTCATCATGCCACGACTTGGCGGCTTCTGGGCGGAACACCCCGGCATCCAGGTGTCTTTCGCTGCGGAAGGAAATTCGTGGGACGTCGATCTCGAAGCCTTTGACATTGCGATACGCGGAGGCCCGCCAAACCATGTTTGGAGCGGCGCGGCCCAGAAACTGCTTCTAAAGTCGCCGTTCGTATTATGCGGCACACCAGAGCTTGTCAGGTTGGGTGCGAAAAACCTGACCGATGTGCCGTGGATACAGGACAAGAGCATCGGTTCCCAAGTCTTTGAAGGTGTCGTCCGGGACTTCGGCCTGCGCGTCGACGACCTTCAGCTTGTTGATCCGGGGGGATCGAAGTTCGAGCTGGACGCCGCCTTGCAAGGCTACGGATTGCATCTAAGCCCTCTAGTGACCGTCAAAAAGTACCTGGATAAAGGCAGACTGGAAGCTATCGACGTGCCGCCGAAATGGGTGGCCTGCTACTTCGCGGTCTACCGAAAGGGGCGCATTTCCGATCAGGTAGGTGCTTTCCTGAAATGGCTTGAGTTGACGTGCGCACCACTTTCTCAGGAGGCTTGAGAACCTCGAACTGGATTCCGTCCAGCGTCATATCGGGCACTGGCCCGTCATTATGTTCACGCTATCGGGCCTGGGGCTGATCAGAGTTGCCTCGTGCAGGATTGGTTTTTTTGATTTCAATCGCTTATCCTTGCCGGGGATCATTTTGAAACAGGAGGTTCACGTGAACAGCTCTATCTCTGATGAGGCGATGGCGCGGCTCCCGTTTTGGGTGACACCTCCTGGGGAAACAGACGGCTTTTTGATCGTTGTTGGGTTTCTTCTTGTCGTTGTCCTGCTGGGTTTCGGCGCATTGTATTTTACCGTGCAGGCCATCCCCGACCGCATGGCGGCAGGCGCGCACAAGGTTCAAATGCAACTGGTTGGTGTGCTTGGGTTGATCTCGCTGTTCACACTGAACAATGCGTTCTGGATCGCCGCCATTCTGATTGCCGCTGTGCCACTGCACGAGATATTCCCGCTCAGGACCGAAGTGGACCTTTCGGAGAGCCACGATGCTTGAGTTGGTATTCTCTGCATTGATCACGATTGTCCCGGATTACCTGTACCGCCGCTACAAGCAGGGCAAGAGATGGGGCCATGAAATAACCCTGTTCAACGTCTGGTATGAATTGCGGTGGGGTTTGACCGCCTGCGCAATACTGGCCCTTACGCTGATCACAGTGATCTTCTATTTTCACCCCTCAACGCGGAACGTGTCCGCCGCATTTCGCACGGTTACTATACTGTCAGACCGCGGTGGCCGCGTCTCAGAGGTCTATGTCGCCAACAATGATGCGGTTAGTGCCGGTGACGCCATTTTCCGGTTGGACACGACCCGACAGGAAGCAGCAGCAGATACCGCTCAACGCCGCATAGCAGAGATCGAGGCCGCTTTGGGCCTGACCGCAACAGAAATCACGGCAGCCGCTGCTGGTGTTGAGGCGGCAGAATCAGATCTTACGCAGGCCACAAGCGATCTGGATCGACGCCTAGAGCTTGCCGAGCGAAACGATACTGTTGTGAGCGAGCAGGAGCTGGAGCGGTTGCAGACGGCAGTGTCCGGGGCGGAGAGCCGTCGCGCAGCCGCACTCGCGGCACTCGATGGTGCCAAGCTTCGCCAAACCTCACTTCTTCCTGCGCAGCTTGAAAGCGCGCGCGCCGTGCTTCGGGAGGCCGAAAACGAGATATCGAAATCAACCGTATTCGCTGAGGTGGACGGGGTTGTGACCCAATTCCTCCTGAAGCCGGGCGACATCGTTAACCCAATTCTGCGTCCCGCTGGTATTCTGGTGCCAGACGTCTCAGGACAAGGGCGTTTCATAGCGGCTTTCGGTCAGATTTCAGCCAGCGTGCTCAAGCCCGGCATGCTGGTGGAAATCACCTGCGCATCCAAACCCTTGACTATAATCCCGATGGTCGTGGACGAGGTGCAAGACGCGATTGCTGCGGGGCAATTCCGACCAGGTGATGCGCTGCTGGATCAGCAGGATCGGGCGCGACCCGGCACTGTGACAGCCTTTCTTGCGCCAATCTTCCCGAAACATCTGGAAGATATCCCCCCGGGAAGTTCATGCGTCGGCGTTGCCTATACAAGCCGGGCGAAGGAAATTGATGCCGGTGAAATAACGGGTTTTTCGGCTTTTCTTGCACGGATTGTGGACGGGATGGGTATCGCAAACGCGATCGTTTTGCGCGCACAGACAATTTTGCTGCCCGTCAAGGCGTTGGTCTTCAATTGAGGCCCAACTCGTTGAGAGGGAGGGCTTTGCCGTAAACGGCAAGGTCAGCAACAATATCCTGTTTCTGTCAGGCTTTTTGGGGGCCTGATATATCTGTCATCTTAACTTTGGCTCCACACTCATAACGCGACCCTTTGCTACTAATAAATCCGCTGAATTCTTCACGCCGGAACGCACATCGAACCGCATCGAAGCGACTGCTTACGCGAAGTCGCCATTCTTTTTGGATTTCCTGCCATCTTGTTTTAGCGCCCTAGAAGACGTGGAAATCAGGAACTAACTGAAATCCGGCAAGTTATTTGGCCTTATGAAGAAGCGGAGATGAACCGTCGCAAAGCGCACCCAGTGACCTTTTTGGAGAGGCAATGATGTCACATCTCATTGGGTGAATATGATATGCTCTAGAAATTCAACCTTGGCGTGTTCTTGAGTTGATCCAGTTCTAGTGAAGCCATTGTTTCTGACAAACTATGGGAGACCTGTTTCGTGGAAATCTTGATAGTATTGGGCGTGGTTCTGGCAGGTGCGGTTTTTTTGGCGCTTCGCAGCAACAAACCTGACAACACGATTGCGCGACCCTGGCAGCCTCGAGTGGGCGAAAAGCCCAAGATAACCACCGGCCCGCAGCAAAGCTCTTCGCAGCTGCCGCGTTTCGACCCAAGCCATACGGTCCCGCGTCCAGAGGTATCGGTATTGACTGGTTCCGCGTATGTAGTTGATGGCGACACTCTGGTGATCAAAAAAACCCAGATCCGTTTGTTTGGTGTAGATGCACCAGAGATGAGCCACCCATATGGAAAGAAAGCGAAGTGGGCGCTGGTGTCCCTCTGCAAAGGACAAAAAATCAGGGCGGAAGTAACCGAGCAGGACACCCACGGGCGAACTGTCGCCAGATGCTTTTTGGAGGATGGTCGTGATTTATCGGCAGAAATGGTCAAACTTGGGCTTGCGATAGACTGGGGAAAGTACTCGGGCGGGAAATATCGATCTTTGGAAATGCCTGATGCTCGAAAAAAGCTCTGGCTCGCAAACGCGCGGCAAAATGGACATATGGGGCTATGGGAGCGATATGAAGCAAAGCAGGCTGCCCGGAAACTGAACAACTAGCTGTAATAGAATGCATCGCCCATGCGCCCCGAATTTGCACGGCCACCGGTACGCGCCGCAAATTGAGCGCCATCAGCGTCCTACTTCTGTGCGGGTCTGGGGGGGTGAGACGGGGGAAAACCGGAGTGTCTTCAAGAAGGTTTGGTGGAGCCTAGGGGAGTCGAACCCCTGACCTCTTGCATGCCATGCAAGCGCTCTCCCAACTGAGCTAAGGCCCCATGCAGGTACCGCCCGTGCGGTGGACGGACGTTTATGAGACGGTGCCGGATAGTGCAAGTCCAAAAAATCGGTTTTGCAAAATTTTTGCCGTCTTGCTGATCCGCAAAAATGAAACGAGGCGGCCGGGGGCCGCCTCGGGACGAATTCAGTTTTCGTCTTCCGATGACATGTCAGTGATGTCGTCCAGCGACACGTTGTCATTGTCATCGTCATCATCCAGCAGATCATCGTCCAGATCGACATCGACGTCATCGTCCAGAGCGATGTCATCGTCAGACTGCGATTCACGCGCCTTGGCGGATGCAGCATCCTCGGCGTCGGCGGCGATCATCCGGCTTTTGCCGGTTTCCATAACCACGATCTCGCCGGTGTAGGGGCTTACGATCGGGTCCTTGTTCAGGTCATAAAACCGCTTGCCAGTGGTCGGGCAAACGCGCTTTACGCCCCATTCTTCCTTGGGCATGTCAAATCCCCTTGATATCAGGTGAGTCGTATCAACGATTCAGGTCACGTGCCACATGCGGCGGGCACTGTCAAAGCCTTTGCGCAGGAGAAGTTGGGATATGGGGAAACATGCATTGCCCGGGACGCCTCCGGTGCCTTTGACATTGCGCAAGTCGGCGCGGGCACGGCGGATCAGTCTGCGGATTTCCCAACTGGACGGGCGGGTCACGCTGACCTTCCCGCAAGGCGTGCCCGAGGCCGAAGCGCTGAGTTTCGCCCGCACAAAAGAAAACTGGATCCGGCAGCATCTGCAGAACCAGCCCGGCCGGACGCCGGTGGAAATCGGCGGTTTCCTTCCAATCGAAGGGTCCGAGCGAAAAATCGTTGCCGCGACGGGGCGAAGGATCCAGATGCATGACGACCAGATCGCGGTTCCTTCGGGGGCCGAGGGGCGACGACTGGCGCGATTCCTCAAGGAACTCGCGCGCGACCGGTTGACAGAAGCTTGCGATGACTATGCCGCCATGTTGGGCCGTCCGTACAAAAGCCTGACCCTTCGGGATACGCGGTCGCGCTGGGGATCGTGCAGTTCCGCCGGTGCGCTGATGTTCTCGTGGCGCCTGATTCTGGCACCCTCAGAAATTTTGCATTATGTCGCGGCCCACGAGGTGGCTCATCTGGTTGAGATGAACCACTCTCCGGCCTTCTGGGCGCAGGTCGAGCGGATTTTCGGACCCTGCAAGGATCAGCGGCGGTGGTTGCGCGACAACGGTGCGCGGCTGCATCAATACCGATTTGAAGCCGGGACGAGTTGACCCGGCTGATATTTGTGATCACATGGGCGCATGTTGAGCACACGTTCCACCGAGTCCCAGACCGCAACGCACGACCGCGTCTACCGGACGCTCAGGTCGCGTATCATGCATGGGGATATTGCCCCGGGGCAGGCGTTGACCCTGCGCGGGATCGGCAAAGAGTTTGGCGTATCTATGACACCGGCCCGCGAGGCGGTGCGCCGTTTGGCGGCCGAAGGGGCCCTGACCCTGTCGTCGTCAGGTCGCGTGTCGACCCCGGAACTTGGCAATGACCGGATCGAGGAACTGGCGGCCTTGCGCGCCCTGCTTGAGGTTGAACTGGCAAGCCGGGCACTGCCGCGGGCGCACATGGCGCTGATTGACCGGCTGCAGAGCATCAACATGACGGTTGCGGAAATGGTAACCAAACGGGATGCGGTCGGGTATATCCGCGCCAATCTTGAGTTCCACCGCACTTTGTACCTTCGGGCGCAGGCGCCGGCGATGCTGGCAATTGCGGAAACCGTTTGGTTGCAACTGGGTCCGACGATGCGCGCGCTCTATGGGCGGCTCAGGCGCACAGAGCCGCCGCACTACCACAAGCTGATCATAGCTGCGCTCAAGGCTGGTGATGAGCCAGGATTACGGCTGGCGGTACGGTCCGATGTGACGCAGGGCTTGCGGTTGCTGGTCAGCTAGGCGGCTTATTGCCGACGATACCCCGGTTGCCCCATTCGCGACAGGCGCAGGCCAGCGACGTTCTGGCTCAAAAGCGCGGTCTGCGTTACTCTGGCCAAAACCACAACAAGAGCAGATTTCAGAAATGATCAATCGACGGACCTTTTCTATGGGGCTTGGGTCGGCGCTGCTGGCCGCCTGTTCCGATATCAGTTCACCTGCGCGCGCGCCGGCTACACGGATGCAGGCTGTGCCCAATGCAGGCTGGGAGGCCTGGGTTGCCGGGTTCAAGGGACGCGCGGCGTCTCAGGGTATTTCGCAGACCACAATCAATCGTGCGTTTCAGGGGGCTGGATATTTGCCCGGCGTGATCGAACGCGACCGCAACCAGGTCGAGTTCAAGCGCTCGCTCGAGGATTATCTGGCCATTGCGGCCTCGGACGAGCGGATCAGCACCGGCAAACAGATCCTGCAGCGCCATGGCGCAACCTTGTCGCAAATTGAAGCCCAATACGGCGTCGACCGTGAAATCGTGGTGGCGGTCTGGGGGCTGGAAAGTCGCTATGGCGCGCGTCGGGGCGATGTGCCGGTGATCTCGGCTCTGTCGACGCTGGCCTACGACGGACGGCGCGGGGAGTTCTTTGAAAAGCAGTTGATCGCAGCGATGAAGATCCTGCAGAACGGCGATACGACGCCCGACAAAATGACCGGCAGCTGGGCCGGGGCGATGGGGCATACCCAATTCATTCCGACGTCGTATCTGGCCTACGCGGTGGATTTCACCGGTGACGGGCGACGGGATATCTGGTCGGACGATCCGACCGACTCACTGGCCTCGACCGCAGCCTATCTGGCGCGCGCCGGTTGGGTGCGGGGCCAGAAGTGGGGTGGCGAGGTCGGAACGGTGTCAGGCACACCTGTCGCAGTGCTGCAGCCGCAGACGCCCGGACCGCGCATCGCGGTGTTCCGCAATTTTCAGGTGATCAAGCGCTACAACAACTCGGACAGCTACGCGATCGGTGTCGGGCATCTGGCCGACCGGATCGCCGGCGGCGCGCCGTTTCAGGCCTCATTCGGTCCGGACGAGAACGGCCTGACCCTCGAGGACCGCAAGGAGTTGCAGCGTCGTTTGACGTCGGCCGGGTATGATACGGAAGGGGCGGATGGTGTGATCGGCAAGAAGTCCGAAGCCGCCATCAGCGACTACCAGCGGGCCAGTGGTCTGGCGGTAACTGGGACACCTTCGGCAGACTTGCTGCGCAGGCTTGGGGGCTGACGGCTCAGGCCGCCAACCCTTTCGATCCGATGTCGAGGAATTTCTGGCGGCGGTCCTTAATCAGGGCCGCTGCGTCTTTGCCTTCCAATTCGGCCAGCATGGCCGTGATTGATGCACGCACTGCCTCAACTGTCGCCGGACGATCACGATGGGCACCGCCCTTGGGCTCGGCGATGATGTGGTCACAGACGCCCAACTTGTGCAGATCCTGCGCGGTCAGGCGCAGGGCCTCGGCCGCTTCGCGCATTTTCTCGGAGTCCTTCCACAGGATCGAGGCGCAGCCTTCGGGTGAGATCACCGAATAGACCGAATGCTCCAGCATCGCGACACGGTTTGCCGTAGCGAACGCAACCGCACCGCCCGAACCGCCTTCGCCGATGATGACCGAGACCAGTGGTACACCGATTTTCAGACACATCTCGGTCGACCGGGCGATTGCTTCGGACTGGCCGCGTTCTTCGGCGCCTTTGCCGGGATAGGCGCCTGCGGTGTCGATCAGCGTGATCACCGGCAGGCCAAAACGGCCAGCCATCTCCATCAGACGTACGGCCTTGCGGTAGCCTTCAGGGCGGGCCATGCCGAAATTGCGTTCAATCCGCGACTTGGTGTCCGAGCCTTTCTCGTGCCCGATCACCATCACCGGCTGGTCTTCGAACCGCGCCAGACCGCCAATCACGGCCAGGTCGTCGGCAAAGTTCCGGTCACCGGCCAGGGGCGTGAACTCGGTAAACAGCGCGTCGACATAATCGTTGCAATGGGGGCGTTCCGGGTGGCGCGCCACCTGACATTTCCGCCACGGGGTCAGATCGCCGTACAGTTCATCCAGAAGTTTGGCCGCCTTGGCGTCCAGCGCAGCAGCTTCTTCGGCCACGTCCATCTCTTCGTTGGCACGGGCCAGCGCGCGCAGTTCCTCGGCCTTGCCTTCGATCTCGGCCAGGGGTTTTTCGAAATCCAGATACTGGGTCATGACGCCTCTCAACGCGGAAGTTCCCCGCTATATGAACTTGCCGCCAGAGGAATGCAACACAAGGCAAGCGGGGTCCTGAACCTGATCCGTAACGGGTATGGCTGTTTCTCAGGCGCAAGGCCATTGGCGCCCGCCTTCAGCATTTAGACACCTTTCTCGCTTTCATCCCGTGTTTTTGGCTCGACAGATCTGACTATCGCTCGTGGCATCGACGGATCCCAGATGTTGATGAACCGCATCCGTAATGTCGCCGAACGGATCGCTGATCAGTTTCCGACCAAGGCTTGGCTGATCTTCAATTAGGGTTTCAGACCTGGGATCGTTCTGAGCCAAATGCCCGGCGATCATGCCCTGCGTCGGCAGAAGAGTGTTTTTGGCTTCTCTGCAAGTAGTCAAAAAATGCGGAAGCAGCCAAACCGCGGCCAAACTAGTGAGTGAGACATGTCATGCAACTCCATTGTTTTGGGCCATCGTTCGGGCTCAGGATTGGTCCAAGCGAAGATCGTAGCGTTTCAGTGGGTGGGGTGTTGGTTGGTGAGAATTCAGCAAGATTTGTGGTCGCGGAATATGCGATCCCGGTGCGGCAGGAAGAAGGAAGGGAACCGATGACAGCCAGTTACGAAGATCGTATCCTGCGTGTTTTGGCCTACATTCATGACCACCCGGCAGGCGATCTGTCACTGGACACGCTGGCCGACGTCGCCGCCATGTCGCGGTTTCACTGGCATCGTGTGTTTCGCGCCATCACGGGCGAGACCTGTGCGCAGGCCGTGCGCCGGATCAGGTTGCATCGGGCGGCGTGCTGGCTGGTGCAATCCGACAAGCCGGTTGCGCAGGTGGCCACTGATATCGGCTATCACAACCTGAAATCCTTTGCGCGGGCCTTTTCCGAGGCCTATGGCAGCAGCCCCGCCGGTTTTCGCAAGGCCGGGCAATGCCTGCCAGCCAACCCACATTTCAGAACCGGAGAATATCCAATGCACCCTGTTACGAAACGAACCGAACCCGCCCGCCGTGTCGTCGCGCTGCCTCACAAAGGCGCGTATGCCGAGATCGGCAAAAGCTTTGAAGCCTTTGGTGCCTTGTGCGAATCCCGCCAACTGTGGCCGCAGATGGGTCCTGTTATCGGGGTCTACCTCGACAGTCCCGATGACGTGCCCGAAGATCAACTGCGCAGCTATGCCGGTGCCGAACATCGGGGTGGTGCGACCCCCGATGGTATGGAAGCGCTGGAAATCCCCGGCGGCAATACCGCTGTGCTGACCTACAAGGGCCCGTATTCAGGTATTCACGCTGCCTATCACAGCCTGTTCGGCAACTGGCTGCCTGAATCCGGCGAGGAACCGGCGGATCGGCCTTGCTATGAAATTTACCTCAACGATCCGCGCGATACCGCGCCAGAAGACCTGCTGACTGAAATCTGTCTGCCACTGAAATAGCTCAACTCGGCCACAGCACCGGATAAAGCGAGGCCACCAGCAGCACCGCCATGGTCCAGTTGAAGGCCAGCAATCGGCGCGGGTTTGTTAAAACGCGCGCCATCTGTTGCCCAAGTACGGTCCAGACGCTGACCGAGGGAAGGTTGACCGCTCCGAAAACCAGCGCAACCACCATGATCGCACCCAGCGTCTGATCCGGCGTATAAGCGGCAGTTGCTGTCAGGGCCATGGCCCACGCCTTGGGGTTGACCCATTGAAACGAGGCGGCCTGAAGAAACGTCATTGGTGTACCCTTCGCGGCCTGACCCTGCGTCGGCGCGGCATTGGCAATCTTCCACGCCAGATACAGCAGATAAATCACAGAGGCTATTTTGAGTATCGTATAGCTGACCGGATAACGGTCGAAGGCCTGAACCAGCCCGGTTCCCACCAGCAGAACCATGAAGGTAAAGCCCAGCCCGACCCCCAACATGTGCGGGACGGTGCGCCGGAACCCGAAATTGGCACCCGACGCCATCAACATCAGGTTGTTCGGCCCCGGCGTGATCGAGGAAACGAATGCAAAAGCGATCAGGGCGAGTAGAAGTTCATAGGTCATGAAGCGAATAATTGCGGCAAAACCGGCAAATGAAATTGCGTTTTGATGCGTGTTTCCCTTAGTTTTGCAACCAATGACCAAGATTGACGAAATAAACCGCCAAATATTGCGAGAACTGTCCCGGGACGGTCGTATCAGCAACCTGGACCTTGCTGACCGTGTTGGTCTGTCGCCATCTGCTTGTCTGCGCCGCGTGCAGGAGCTGGAACGTGCTGGCGTCATCACCGGTTATCGCGCGGTTCTAAACCCCGCAGCCCTGGGAGTGGGGTTTGTGGCCTATATCGGCGTAGGGTTGGGCGAGCACACCAAAGCCGCGCAGGAAGGGTTCGAGCGCGCATTGCAGCGTGCGCCGGAAGTGGTTGAATGCCACAATATTACCGGAACAATCGAGTATCTGCTGCGGGTGGAGTGTGCCGACCTGCCGTCCTACAAGACTTTTCATACCGAGGTGCTGGGAACCCTGCCGCATGTGACCTCAATTACGTCCTATGTTGTAATGGATTCACCAAAGGACGTAAGGGCCTGACGTTGAGATTGTGAACTTCAACCGACTTGCGAGGTGAATTTTCACGTCCTAGTGTCTTCTCAAGAACCAGGTCGAAAGGGGAGCAACCCCAAAGGACCACACTCAGGGAGAAGACCATGAAACTCTTTCGGATCGGTGCGCTGGCCGCAGTCGCGGCGGTAATCGGCAGCACGGCCATGTCCGCGCCATTGAAACTGCAACCCGCAAACCCGCAGCCCAACGCGAAGGCGGGACTGAATGTGAAATACGCATGGGAGGGGAATCCACCGCGCAAGATTCAGAACCTCGCCAAAGTTGATTTCCTGTTGAAAAAGGCCAAGGCGGGTCCGCCTTTGAGGGGACTGGATTACCGTGACACATCGGATGGTGATCCTGTCATGACTTTCAACGAAGCCTATAATGTGGCGGCGGAGGTTACCGGGTTTATCCGTTTTGACTCCCCCGGTATCTATGAGCTGGAAACCTGGTCCAACGATGGAATTGACGCTTATGTCGGCGGTCAACAGATCGGGTATGTCAACGGACGCCAGGGCTGCGAAGCCAACCAGCGCACCGAGGTCGAAGTGCCAAAGGCCGGGTGGTACCCGCTGAATATTAAGTATTTCCAGAAATACGGAACATCCTGCCTGATGATGAAATGGGGCAAAGCGGGTGAAAAAATGAAATGGACCCCGAACAGCGCATTCGGGCGCTGACGCCAAGCGGGGCAACAGTCGGTTGGCCCAACAGGTCTGTTTGATCGGGCATGTCGGGCTTTTCCCAAAAAATGCACGAATTTTCACAAGGCCGCCTGCAAGTCTTTTTCATCGCACCTATCTTGGGTATGAAAACCACACCCCGGGTGCGATCCCCGGGGTCAACAAAGTAACTGCTGAACCTTCGGGAGCCCGCACATGTTAATTCGACGTCTCGCGCTAGCCGGGCTCTTTCTGGGAATGTTGCCCGCCATGGCGCTGGCGCAATCTGATGAAAACTCTGCGGCGGAACTGTTTGTCGAACTCAACACACTTCAGGATATTGATGACGCCTGCCAGATGACTTTCGTGGTGAGAAATGACACGGGGCAAGGTGTTGACGCTGTTTCGTTTGAAGCCGTGATTTTCGACACCTCCGGAGGCGTGGATCGCCTGACGCTTCTGCTTCTGAGGGACCTTCCCGAGGGCCGTATGCGCGTGCGCCAGTTCAACCTTTCCGGATTGTCCTGCGAGAAGATCGGTCAGGTTCTTTTTAATGGTACGAATTCCTGTCAGGTCAACGGGGCAGAAAGCGACATATGCCGGGAAACGCTGACGCTTGGCAGCCGTGTCGACGTGGAGCTACTGGGATGAGCCCGCTGGTTGCGCTGCGCGAGATCGTGGCCCTGGGTGGGCCGGTGGTTGCGATCCTGATCGTGATGTCGGTGCTGACGCTCGCCGTCACGCTGTACAAGCTCTGGCAGTTTGCCGCGTGCGGCGTGGGTCGGCATCGGGTGCTGTCTCAGGCGCTGGCGGCCTGGGATGCGGGTGATCGGCAGCTTGCGCGTGACCGTCTGACACAAAGCCACAGCTACCTTGCTCCGCTCGTGAATGCGGCGATGGACGCACCGGATGCACCGGGCCTGTCCGAGCGGCTGGATGCCGAGGCCGGGCTGGCGCTGGCGGGGTTAGAGCGGGGTTTTCGCCTGCTTGATACCGTTGCGCAACTCGCGCCGCTGCTGGGGCTGTTCGGAACTGTTCTGGGTATGATCGAAGCGTTCCAGAGCCTGCAATCCGCCGGGGCTTCGGTCGATCCCTCGCTTTTGGCTGGCGGTATCTGGGTTGCGCTGATCACCACGGCAGTCGGGCTGGCGGTTGCTATGCCAACCTCGATGGTGTTGTCGTGGTTCGAAAGCCGGACGGCACGCGAGCGTGTGTTCGCTGACAAGGCACTGCGGACCGTGCTGGTTCCGGGGCAGGGCATTCAGGCCGCGACGGGCAGAGCGCATACCCCGGTCGCGCCCGAACATGCGTAATACCGCACCCTTCGTTCGCCGCCCATTGTCGATGACGCCACTCATTGACGTCATTTTCCTGCTTTTGTTGTTCTTCATGCTGTCCTCGACCTTTTCCCGCTTTGGCGAGATCGAACTAAGCAGCGCAACCAGCGGTGGGGCGGCCTCGGATGCGCCGTCGGAACGCGCTTTCGTGCAATTGGGGGCGACCCGGCTGGTACTGAACGGCGCGCCGGTCACGCCCGAGGAACTGGCGGTCCGGGTCGAAGCGGGTCAGGTTCTGATCAGCATGGACAACGACGCCACAGCACAGCATCTGGTTGATATTCTGGCTCTGCTGCGCGGCCGTGAAGACCTCAGCGTTCTGGTGCTGGAGTAAGGCCATGATCCGCCGTACCCGCCCCAGCCGTAAACGTGATTCCACCATCGCGCTGATCAATGTCATCTTCCTGATGCTGATTTTCTTTCTGATCACGGGCACGCTGGCACCACCAATGGACGGGGACCTTGAACTGGTGAACACGTCCGATCTGACCGGGCGCGAACCACCCGACGCGCTGGTGCTGCACAGCGATGGAACACTTAGTTTTCGCGGTGCTCCATCCAGCGCCGAGGCCTATATGCAAACACATGATGCAGGTCCGGTACGGATCGTTCCGGACCGCAACGCGCAGGGTCAGCGCCTGATCGAAATCACCACTTCCTTGCGCCGTCTGGGGGCAACATCGGTCTTTGTCGTGACCGAACAGGCGCTCGAATGATCCGCGGGTCTGCCCTGATTGCCGCCGTGGCGATCGCGATTTCGGTGATGGTTCACTTGATGGGGCTTACCCTGACGACACCGGCGCTGCCCGGATCTGAGACACCGGATACCCGGCCTGACAGGGTGGCAATGGGCAATGCCTTCGAGGACCTGGTCGAGCCCGTGGCGGAACCCGTCGAACCCGAGCCTGCTGAAACGCCCGAGCCGCCAGAGGAAACGCCGCCCGAACCCGAACGGACGGAACCGGTTCCGATCACCGAGGCGCTGGTCGCCTCAAACGACCCAAAACCGGTGCCGTCCCCTGATACCGGCGAAGCCGAAATCGTTCAGCCAGAGATTGCAGAGCCGGTCCAGCCTTCAGTTACAGCCGAAGAAGCCGATGGTGACGACAAACCCAGTGCCGATGAAGCCAACTCCGACCCCATTGAGGCGGAAACCGCGGCCAAAGCGCCTCAGGGCGATCCTGATGCAATCGAGGCAGCGGCAGAACCCGAACAGCTTGCCGCTCTGCCTGTCGTACCCGAAGCAGCCGCCACCCCGCCGGTCACGGCCATCGTTCCACCCGTGCAGGAAGCGGTGGAACCGGAGATCGCCGCTCTGTCACCGATACCGGAAGCGGCGGAAACAGTGGAAGAATCTGAAGATTCAGAGCTCGCCGTGACCACCTCAATCAGGCCACGCCTTCCGGACCGGCGACCAACAACGGCACGGCAAGGTGTATTGAAGGGATCGAGGGATTTCAGCGACTTGCGCTTTCCTGATCAGGTAGTCGATTCGCCTTTGACCGTATATCGCCGCGAAGGCATCGATAGGTTCAGGCAGGGCAGCGGGGGATCGCGCTCGGGCGGGCGCGGGCCTGGGAACTCCGATGTAACCAACTATGCCGGGCAGGTTCTGGTACATCTGAATCGTGCACCGGTTGTGTTTGTTTCGGCCCGAGGTTTTGCGCAGGTGTTTTTCCAGATCGATCCCGACGGTTCACTGGCCTGGGTCGAAATCGTGGACAGTTCCGGCTCGCTCGAAGTTGAACGGGCGGCCCGCGAACAGGTCAGGCGCGCAGCGCCGTTCCCACGCCCGCCCAGCGGAACCAGCCGCAAGCTGTCATTCTTCTACCAGAACAACTGATTACGGCGGGAAGTTGATGTCAATCGAACAGGGTGACAGTCGACCCGTTCGTGAGTGCCGTAAATGCGGCTTCGATATCTGACCGCAGATTCCGAACCAAAGACAGCTCCGGAAGATCCTGGGGCGCAAAAAACGCGACCTCACTTGTTTCCATGCCGGGTTCTGGTGCTGTGACGCTGCTTTCCTCGCACAGAAAGAACAGTTTGTAGAAATCCCGTATGTCCGCCGGATACGGGTGGCGTGCCTTGTGTCGCAGCGCGTAAAGCTGACGTGCGCGGACCCGCAGTCCGGCCTCTTCCCAGACTTCGCGTTCAATGTTTTCCGCCGGGGAACTGCCGATATCGGCAAAACCGCCCGGCATCGCCCATCGTCCGTCGCTGCGTTCACGGACCAGAAGGATTCGGCCGTCGCGAATAATTGCGCCGCGAATATCAATGCTGGGCGTTGCGTAACCGCCGGTATGGTCGGATATCAGCCCTTCGATCCGTGACAGCGGGACGTGGCCAAGATCAGCCAGCATGGCGCGCGCCAAAGCGGCGATCTCGTCATAGCGTTCGCGGTCAAAACCGTCCGTGGTAAAGTGCTGCCCGGTCTCGGACAGCGCCAGCAGACGTTTCGCCCGCGCAAGCCAGGTATCCTCCAGCGCGGTCGGATCCTGGCGCATCCCGGTCAGCGACGGCGGTCGCGGCGGGCGCTCATGGGTTGAAAGGCCACGCCCACATGCGCCTCGCAATAGGGTTTGCCCTGTTCAACCGGCAGACCGCAGAACCAGAAATCTTCGGTTGCGGGGTCGCCGACCGGCCATTTGCAGGTTTTCTCGGTCAGTTCCATCAAAGTCAGCTTTTTGGCCTTCTTTTCGACCTCGTTGACCTTGGCCAGCGCTTCGGGGCTGATCTCGTTGGCCGACGGTTGCGGCGGCAAGGGCTGACCGGCCGGGATGATCTGACGACGGGCCGGAATGGCGGGCTTGGCTTCGGCTGCCGGGGCAGGGGCCGGGCGTGCCGGTTCAGTCTTAGGTGCAGGTTTTTGCTTGGCTTCCGCCTTTGGTTCGGGGGCTGGTTTTTCCTTGGGTTCAGCCTTGGCCGGTGCCGCGCCCGTGGTCCGGTTCGACAGGCCCAGACGGTGCACCTTGCCGATCACGGCGTTGCGGGTCACACCACCCAGTTCCTTGGCGATCTGGCTGGCCGACTGGCCCTCGCCCCACATCTTCTTCAGTAGTTCTACACGCTCGTCAGTCCAGGACATCATTTGCCTTTCAAAAGCGGAAAGCGGCCCCGGATTCGGGCCGCCTTGGGAATTCGTATCAGCCCCCTATTTTAATCACTGCAGCCCGAGTTACAAGCTGTCTTCGAATCAGGTTGAGGTCAGATGATGCAAATTCCCGCAGATCAGAATACGCGCCATTTCGGAGTAGTGAACTGGATGGGCCTTTACACGCTGGCGCAGCGCGAGACCCTGCGCTTTCTGGCGGTGTGGACGCAGACTTTGCTGGCCCCGCTGGTGACCGCGGGGTTGTTCCTGCTGATCTTCAATATCGCTATCGGCCCCGGCAGGCCGGACGTGATGGGTGTGCCGTTCCTGATCTTCCTGGCCCCGGGCATCATGATGATGACAGTCATTCAGAACGCCTTTGCCAACACATCATCATCGATGGTGATCGCCAAGGTGCAGGGAAACATTGTCGACACTCTGATGCCTCCGCTTTCGCCGCTGGAGATTTTGCTGGGCTATCTGGCCGGCGGCATCGCACGTGGCGTATTGATAGCCTGCGTTGTCGCCATCGCGCTGGCAGTGGTTCTGGGGCTGGTGCCGCAACATCCGCTGACAGCGCTGATTTTTGTGCTGCTTGGCGGCGCTTTCATGGGGGCACTCGGGCTGCTTGCCGGAATTTTCGCCAACAAATTCGACCAGATGGCGGCGATCACCAATTTCATTGTCACACCGTTGGCCTTTTTGTCGGGCACCTTCTACTCGGTCGAAGCCTTGCCACCGGTGCTAAACCGCCTGAGCCATCTGAATCCCGTCTTTTATCTGATTGACGGGTTGCGTTACGGGATGATCGGCGTGTCCGACAGTTCGCCGTGGCTGGGCATGGCCGTCTGCGCAGGCGCAACGGGCCTGATAGGCGCGCTGACGTGGCAGATGCTGCGCACAGGGTATCGGCTAAAGGCCTAGGCGGCTTCGGCCAGCGCACCCGGCTGCAACGGGACCCGGGGTCGTCCCAGCCTGGGGTGCAACCGTGCAGCTACCGCCCATGCCCCAAACA
Source organism: Ruegeria sp. D4 (assembly GCF_056534475.1). Taxonomy (NCBI): domain Bacteria; kingdom Pseudomonadati; phylum Pseudomonadota; class Alphaproteobacteria; order Rhodobacterales; family Roseobacteraceae; genus Ruegeria; species Ruegeria sp. D4. Next base: position 62,020 of record NZ_JBQFPJ010000012.1, on the reverse strand, counting down.
GGGCAACGCCGCCGGCCGCAAACACGCCTGCAACCGGCGTAGCCAGAAGGACCAGTGAGGCCACGCCCGGCGTCAGAATGCCCGATACGTCCCGATAGCTGGAATAGATAGCTGACATCTCGGTCCGCTCCGACGGTTTCACGGCCATCAGAAATGGCAACCCGGCGCAGATATCCAGCACGATCAGCCAGACCGACCCCAAAACCAGCGCCGCAACCGACGCGGTGGGCCATCCCGCCACCGCCCCGGCGACGACGAAACAGACCCCACAGGCGGCAAAACCCGTCCGAACCGCAGCCCGCAAAGACCGCGCCTGGACCCAGCGCAGAATCAATGGGGCGACAAACAGCATTGCATTGGTTCCCGACAGCAGAATGCCGCCAAGCTGCTCACCCAGCCCGTTCTGAATGGCAAAGATTGGCAGGTAGACCACATAGATCCACCAGCCGCACGAGCGGATCATCGCAAACAGATATCCGGCCACCAGCCGGGGCTGGGAGAAGAAACGAGGCAGAAACGCCAGTGGATTCGTTGCCGGTCCGCGTGCTTTGGTGATCAGTTTGCCATTGCCCAGGCGCATGCTCCAGAACAGGATCAGCATGCCAAAAGAGGCGACCGCGCTGATCACGAAAGGCGCTGGTGCCCATAGTTCCATCAGCAATACGCCGGCCATCGGTCCGCCAGTCCAGCCCAGCGCGCTGTAAAACATGCGGCTGGTTTCGCAGCGTCCAAGTTCGATTTTGCTGATGTAATCCAGCACGTAAGCGTTGAAGCAGACAAATGTCACAACTGTCGCCACCGTGTTTATGGCCAAGGCAGTCACCACGGCGGTCGGGCTGCCCTCGATGGCCAGCACAGCGCTGACCATGAACATCACGCAGCCGATGGTGTACGCCCAGCGCCGCGGAATGAAGCGAATGATGAATGGCACCATCAGACCGGCCGTCAGTGACACGATCCCCACCAGAAAATACACAAAGGAAACCGAAGACGCGTCGCCCAGCGCGCGATACATCACCAGCGGAAAGACCGAAATCAAAATGCCCCGAACAATCGCCTCAAAACCCGCAAGCAGTCCAAACTCGCGAACCGACGGGGCAGGAGCATGGCGGACCCATTCCGGGATTCGGCGTTCGTGCATCGCGTAATCTCTCTAAACAACAAACAACTTCGACCAGAATGCGGGTCTCGGATCAGGTGTCGTGAAGATTTGCGACACCGAGGTCGCCCTCGGGCCAAAGCGTTGGAAGTTTCCGGATATTTTTATTGCCGCGCGCGGGCCTCGCGCCAGACCAGAATCAGGGCGCCGGTCAGGATGATGGCCGAGCCTGCCAAGCTGACCGCATCCGGAATTACGCCAAAAACAGCAAAATCGTACAGGGCGGCAAAGATCAGGGTCGCGTAGCTGATCGGCGCCACGAATGAGGCGTCAGCCCTGGCCATACCGTTGACAAAACAGGCTTGCGCACAGGCCATCAGCCCACTGATCCCCGCCAGAGCGACTCATTGTGCTGCGGTGGGCGGCTGCCAAACCGCAATTACCGCGACCGTTGCGATGCCCAGCCCCATAGAGTTGTTCACCAGCAGAATCTGGATCGGAATTTCACGACCCGAGAGTTTCTTGATAAATATCAGCTCCATCCCGATCACCGCAGCCGCCGTCAGCGCCAAAAGCGCTGCGGACTGAAAACTGGCCGGCGTGGGGCGCAACAGGATCAGCGCGCCTGTCAGGGCCACCGCTGCCACCAGCCAGCGCCAGGGACCGACCCCCTCTTTCAGAAGTGGGATAGCAAGCATCATCGCAAAGACGGGGTTCAGGAAGGAAATCGCAGTCGCATCCGCTATTGGAATATACGCGACCGAGGCAAACATCAGCGTGACCCCCAACCAGCCAAAGCTGGTCCGCCCGACATGCAGCCCCCAATGAGGTCGCCGCAGGTTCGGACGCAGCGCGAAGACCGCGCTGATGATCACGACAAAGGCAAACAGAAACCGCCCATGGCTGATCTGTATCGGATGCAGCGCCGGACCAAGCGTATCGGTGCCCAGCGCCTTGGCCAGCAGTGTTGTGCCCGCGATCAGCGCGCTTGCAACAAAGATGAGAATAGCCGCAAGGGCAGGGTTCTGGCGCGCCGGGGTCATGGTTCAGCGGTGCGCGACGCAGGGCGAAATGACAAGTGCCAAATGCTTGTGTCAGAGTGAAATTATGCGATCCACTCAATTTCGGGGTTTTCAGAAACCGAAGGTCCCGCTATACGGCCCGCATGATCAAACACGCACATATCCTGCGCCTCCGACGCCGACGCCTGACCGCGTAACCGGCCCAGTTGATCCTTTGTGCTGTTCAAATCAGCGCAATCTCCACCAAATCAGTTGACGAAACCGGGCTTCGTGCATCACTCACGGGGCTTAACCAATCTGAAAAGGATGATCCGATGATCCCGTCCGTTCTGCCGACCTACAATCGCGCACCGCTTTCATTCGTGAAAGGCGAAGGTGCCTGGCTGACCGAGGCGGACGGCCGACGTTTTCTGGACCTCGGCGCCGGGATCGCGGTGAACGCGCTGGGTCACGCGCATCCGGCACTGGTTGCGGCTCTGACGGATCAGGCGCACGCGTTGTGGCATGTTTCGAACCTGTACCAGATCCCTCAACAGCAGGCGCTGGCCGACAAACTGGTCGAACACACATTCGCGGATACCGTATTCTTCACCAATTCCGGTACCGAAGCCTGTGAACTGGCCGTCAAGATGGCTCGGAAGCACTTCTATGACAAAGATCAGCCGGAGCGGATCGAGATCATTACCTTCGAGGGATCTTTTCACGGGCGTTCCTCGGCAGGTATCGCCGCCGCCGGGTCCGAGAAGATGATCAAGGGCTTCGGTCCGCTGCTACCCGGTTTTGTTCATGTAGCCTTCGGCGATCTTGACGGTGTCACAAACGCCATCACTGAACATACAGCCGCGATCATGATCGAACCCGTTCAGGGCGAAGGGGGCATTCGCCCGGTTCCGGATGCGGAACTCAAGGCGCTGCGCCAGATCTGCAACGATAACGGAATCCTGCTGATCCTGGACGAAGTGCAATGCGGTGTCGGCCGTACCGGAAAGCTCTTTGCTCATGAATGGGCGGGTATTACACCTGATATCATGTTGGTTGCCAAGGGTATAGGAGGGGGCTTCCCGCTGGGTGCCGTGCTGGCAACCGAGGATGCGGCGAACGGCATGACAGCGGGCACACATGGGTCCACCTATGGCGGCAACCCGCTGGGTTGCGCGGTAGGCTGTGCAGTGATCGATCAGGTCGCCGCACCGGCCTTCCTCGAAGGCGTGAACCGCAAGGCCGGCCTGCTGCGCCAGAAACTCGAAAGCCTGATCGCCAATCATCCTGACGTGTTCGAAGAAGTGCGCGGCGCCGGTCTGATGCTGGGCCTCAAATGCAAGCCGACAAACATAGACGTGGTGAATGCCGGCTATGACAACGGGGTCATCACCGTCCCTGCCGCGGATAACGTCATTCGGCTCCTGCCACCGCTCACGCTGACCGAGGACGATATCGCGCAGGCCATGATCCGCCTGGAAAAAGCCGCCCGACAGGTCGAAGCCAGTCTCGCAACCGCCTGATCTTCATCTTTTCCCAAATACTCCGGGGGTCCGGGGGCTGGCCCCCGGCGTCCGACAGCCAAAAGCGAAATGAAATGAACCATTTTCTCGACATCCACAAAACCGATGCAGCAGCCCTGCGCAGCATGATCGACCAAGCCGACGCCATGAAAAAGGCGCGCCTCGGCCGCCCCAAGGCGGCTCATGACGATGAACAGCCTCTCAAGGATCGCATGGTCGCGCTGATCTTCGAAAAACCTTCGACCCGGACCCGCGTGTCGTTTGATGTGGGCGTGCGCCAGATGGGCGGGCAGACCATGGTGCTGTCCGGCAAGGACATGCAGCTGGGCCATGGCGAGACCATCGCCGACACCGCGCGTGTTCTGTCGCGCTATGTCGACATGATCATGATCCGGACCTTTGATGAAACGATCCTGACCGAGATGGCCGAATATTCCGACGTGCCGGTGATCAACGGCCTGACCGATCGTACCCACCCCTGCCAGATCATGGCCGATGTGCTGACCTTCGAAGAACACCGCGGCCCCATCGCCGGCAAAAAGGTTGTCTGGACCGGTGACGGCAACAACGTCTGCGCCTCGTTCCTGCATGCGGCGGGTCAGTTCGGGTTTGATCTGACGTTTACGGGACCCGCTCAATTCGATCCGGAAGAAGAGTTCATGGGCTTTGCCCGCCAAAAGGGCTCGAAGATCGTGGTCGAACGTGATCCCTACAAAGCGGTTGAAGGTGCCGATCTGGTGGTCGCCGACACCTGGGTCTCGATGCACGATTCCCAGTCTGCCAAGGAACGCCGTCACAACCTGCTGCGCCCCTATCAGGTCAATGCCGAACTGATGGCCCACGCCAAACCCGACGCGCTGTTCATGCACTGCCTGCCGGCGCACCGGGAAGAGGAAGCCACGTCCGAGGTTATGGATGGCCCGAACTCGGTCATTTTTGATGAGGCCGAAAACCGTCTTCACGCGCAAAAGGCGGTCATGCGCTGGTGTCTGGGTGTTTGACGCCGGAGGGCAATACCGGGGCAGGGCCGTCGCGCCTTGCCCTTTTGATCGTCTGCGCCCATAAACGCTGCAACGCAGAAACGACAGGAGAGCACAATGATCGGACGTTTGAACCACGTCGCCATCGCCGTTCCGGACCTCGAAGCCGCATCCGCGCAATACAGCAACGCGCTGGGCGCAAAGGTTGGCGCGCCTCAGGATGAGCCGGACCACGGTGTAACCGTCGTTTTCATCGAGTTGCCGAACACCAAGATCGAACTGCTCTATCCGCTGGGCGACAACAGCCCGATCAACGGGTTTCTGGAAAAGAACCCTGCGGGCGGCATTCACCATGTGTGTTACGAGGTCGAAGATATCATTGCCGCTCGTGACCACCTGAAGGAAACCGGTGCCCGTGTTCTGGGGTCGGGAGAGCCCAAGATCGGTGCCCACGGCAAACCTGTTCTGTTCCTGCACCCCAAGGATTTCAACGGATGTCTGGTCGAACTCGAGCAGGTCTGACCACAGCCTCAAAGGATCTGATATGACGATCACGGCAGCGATTGTTTTGTTTGCGGTCATCTGGTTCATGACCTTGCTGGTGGTGTTGCCCATCCGGATCAAAACGCAGGGCGATCTGGGCGAGATCGTTCCGGGCACCCATGCGGGTGCTCCGGAAGTGCATCACATGAAGAAAAAGATGTGGATCACCACCGGGATTTCGGCCGTCCTGTGGGCCATCATCGCCGGTATCATCGTGTCCGGCGTGATCTCGGTGCAGGATTTCGACTGGCTGAACCAGCTTGACCGCCAGGGATAGCCCTTACAAGTCCGTGGCTGACAGTTGATGGTAGATATGCGTGAACGTGGCTGCTCCGATAATGGGGATCAGCAGGTTTACAAGCGGCACTGACAGCGGAATTGCCATCAACGTGCCGGCTATCCAGATGGTTGCGGAATGCTTGGCGCGCAGCTTGCGCGCGCCGTCGCGGCCCAGCCTGCGCATCGCTGCCAGAGTGAAGTATTCACGCCCCAACAGGAATCCGTTCAGCGCCCAGAAGATAAACGGGGCAAGCGGCGTGAAGATCACGTATAGAACCAGCGCCAGCAGGTTGGCCGCGATCAGAACGCCCAAAAAGTTCACTGTATCCTTCAACGCCTCGGCTACCGGAATTCCTGCAACCGGTGGCAGATTGGGATAGTGCCTGTCCTCGACGGCCTGCGCGACCTCATCCAGAAACATCGACGTGATGGCCGAGGCGACGGGCACCATCAGAAACACGGACAGTACCATCATCAACAGCAGCGAGGAGACACTGAGCAGATCGTTCAGCCACGTGACCTCACCCAGCAAGGGTAAAGTGGCCTGGTCGCCGACAAGCGCATTGATAAGCCACAGGAAACCGGCATAAGCCACGACCAGCAATGCGAAAGTCAAGCCGACGCCCAGCAGCAGGACCTTGCGGAATCTCGGATCTCCGATCTGGCCGAGCGCCAGAAAGAACGACTGAAAAATAATCATTCAACAACCCATTGCGTCAGTGCCATCACATCCGGGCGCGGGCGCTCCGGTGGTTCCGCTCCTTCTGTCGCGATGTGAATCAGGCCCGCTACACGCTCGTGATCGGCCAGGCCCAGAGCGTCCTTGCAGAACTTGCGGTCATGGACTTGCCAGCCTGACAGCCAGTTCGCGCCCCAGCCGGCGGCCAGCGCCGCGTTCAAAAGCGCCAGACAGACCGCTCCGGCGGAGTAGGTCTGCTCGATGGCGGGAATTTTTTCCGATGGTTTCTGAACCTCGATCACAGCGACGGCCAGATGACCCATGTCGAACTGGCTGCGGGCCTTGGAAATATCTTCAGGCGATTTCCCCAGTCGAGCGCCGCAGTCCCCGGTCAGCTCCGAAAGACGGGCCATCGCCCCTTTTTCCAACACAAGAAAACGCCAGGGCTCGAGCTTGCCATGATCCGGACTGCGAGCCGCGGCCGTAAGCAGAGGCATCAGCTCTTCCCGCGTCGGGGCCGGTGCAATCAGCGTTTTGGCCGGACGTGAGCGGCGGATTTGCAGAAACTCCAGAGCAGCCTGATTCTTGAGAGGCATATGTTAAATTCCTTTACATAGGCAGTTTGTATCTTGGGTGGCACTGCCTCTGATTCAAGGGCAAGCTGTTTTGGTGTCAGATCAATTTCACTCTGTCCCCGTTCATGCAAGGGTGTTGCGAACAGGGAAGCAGGATGGCCAAAGCAAAACTACGAAATTTACCGGATCTGAGCGCACTTGCCGTGCCGGGCAAACAGATTTCGGTCAGGGTTACTCCAAAAGCAGCGCGTGACAGCATTGCAGTGGACGGCACCACTCTGCGTGTCCGTGTCACCGCCGCACCTGAAGACGGAAGGGCAAACAAGGCGGTTCGTAATCTTTTGGCACGCTCCATGGGGATTTCGGCGTCTGCCTTGATCCTGAAGCACGGTCAGACCGCTCGTGACAAAACCTTTGTCTATGATCCCTGAGGTGGCGTTTCGCGTATCTGATAGACCCCCTCAGGCAGGTCTAGCGCCGCCGCCAAGTCGCGCACCTGTTCGGGTGACAGGGTAATTTTCTGAACCTGGTCAGTGCGCGGATCCAATTGTTCAAGCGTCACACATTCTGCGAAACTGTTGATGACGACATCTTCGTTCAAAGGCTTTTCGCCTTCGTCCACCAGGGTAATGACCGTCGAGTCGAATTCATGCTCAATCGAAAACATAAAGGCAAAGTGCAGGGCCGACGCAGGTAATGCAACCCATTGACTGCCAATCAGACGTGGCCGTTCCCGGCATGGCACGCTATGGTTGCGATACGGTATGACCGGTCCAAAGGATTACTGATGCGCCGCCTGATATTTTTGCTGGTTTCTGTTCTGCTGGCGGCCTGCGAAGGCGGTACTTTGCGCGTTTTGCCTGCCGAGGATTGGGACAGCGAAAGCCCGGGTTCTCAGGTCTCGTCCGCAGAGTTCCGCGAAATCAGCCGAGCAGTCGGCAAAGCGGCGCGCACTGAATGCTTGCGACAGTCGGGCAACCGGAACTGCGACTTTACGATCATGGTTGATCTGAACCCACGGGCCCCAGAAAACGCGTTTCAGACATTGGATGATGACGGGCAACCGGTGATCATTTTCACACAGACCATGATCAATTCAGCAAAGAACGCCGACGAACTGGCGTTTGTCATGGGGCACGAGGCCGCGCATCACGTTTTGGGTCACCTTGCCAGGCAGTCGAACAATTCGCAGGAGAGCGCGGTGATTTTCGGTGACCTCGCGCGCCTCGACGGAGGAGATGACGCTGATGTTGAAGCTTGGCAGAAACTGGGGGCACAGGTCGGTGTGCAGGCCTATGTTAAGGATTTCGAGCTTGAGGCCGATCAACTGGGCACCGTCATTACCTATAGGGCGGGATACAACCCCTTGGTGGGGGCAGTGTATTTCAATCGCATTCCTGATCCGGGTGACAAGTTTCTTGGCACCCATCCACCTAACGCGCAGCGTGTGCAGATAGTTCAGGAAACCGCCCGGCAACTGGGGCTGACCCCATGACATCGCTTGTCCGGATGGGCGTTATCCTGACAGATCGCGGTTCGAAATATGCGGTATCCGGTGCGCCAGTTAAGACCCGGGATGAAATCGATGCGGTTTTGAGTGAGCTGAAATCTGACAAGAGCTATGCAAAAGCCACGCACAATACCTGGGCTGCGGTACTGCCGACCGGTGCGCTCAAAGCGGATGACGGCGAAAGCGGGGCCGGAATGGTGATACTGCGAATGATGGAGCGGGCAGGTCTGGACAGCCATCTGATCGTAGTAACGCGCTGGTACGGCGGGAAAAAACTGGGGGGCGACCGCTTCCGGCGCGTGCAGGATGCGACGCGCGCCTATCTGGATCATCAGGCGCCAGCACCTTGACCTGGGTCAAAGGCTGACGCGAACGGGTGCGATATCCTTTCTTGTAACGCGAACGGGAAAGGATGCGTAATGCTCAGCCGTAACACATTGCGACGCCATGCCGGTCTTCTGGACCAGATGGCCACAACTGTCGGAGTTGATCTGGAAGAAGCCGCCATCGCTGGCCAGGTTTCGATCGACGCGATTTCCGATGCCGTTCTGCGCTGCACCGATTGCCCCAATCCCGGCCATTGCGAGAACTTCCTGACCAAAGCGGTAGCCACAAGCCAGACGCCGGAATACTGCCGAAATCAGGAATTGCTGAACAAACTGAAACCCTGAGCGGCCGGATGTACCATGTCACCACTGGGACACATCATGACCCATCTTCGACTGGTCCTGCGCATGGGACAGGCGACCGGCGTAGACATCGCCGCAGCGCATAAGGGCGGGCACCTGACCCAGCGGGACTGGAGCAACATGGTGCAGCGATGCCGGGGCTGTAGCTGGGCCAGTGCCTGTCCTGAATGGCTGGACCGTTGCGAAGACGCGTCCAACGCCCCTGAAATCTGTATGAACAAGGCTCAGTTTGCGGTGCTGAAAGCCCGGCAAAAAGGATGCAAGTGATGGCTTCGGACAGACTTGGAGATATCGACAAGCACTTCTGGCTTACCCGATCGACCGCACGGATCATCGGGGTTTCGTTCTCGGATGCGATGGCCGAAGGGAAACTGTCGCCCCACGGATTTGCCGAAATCGTTACTCGGTGCCGGGCAGCGGATTGCAGCAGCAAATGTGAGTTATGGCTGGCAACGCAGCAGTCCACACCGGAAAAGGCGCCTGATTTCTGCGCAAACGCCTCTGCTCTTGAGGCGCTTAGAAAGTCTTCACAGACGCGAATGTGAGCCGTCGCACAATGGCGGTTTCGATGTCTGCTTGCAGCCGCAGAAGAAAACCTTCTTTGTTGCTTCGGCAGTGTATTTCACCGGCTCCAGCCCGGTTCCTTTGTGAGATCCGTCGCATAAAGGTTGTTTCTTGGACGTACCGCAGGCGCACCAGAAATAGCTTTTACCTTCGGTCACTTCGACCGGATAAGGGCCTTTCTGGGCAATGATCGGGCTGTCGGACATTTGGCTGCTCCGTTGTTGGCTGATGTCATTTCAATAGTTTAGAACATAGGCCTGAAAAGGGTAGCGGTTGTGGAATTTTCAGCGCTCGTGGTCGTCTTTACCAGCGTAACTCTGCCCGAAATAACGAATTTGTGATCTGTTTAGTTGCCAGAACGCCCGCCAACTCTTATTCTGAGATTGGCCCGAAAAACCGGGCAATATCAGAAAAGTAATAGAGGATTGACGGACATGAAACTGAAACTCGCAGCCGTAGGTGCGTTTGCCCTTATTCTGACCGCCTGCTCTCAGCAGGAAGAGCCGGCCCCGGTCTATATCCAGCCTGACTATGACAAATACGGTTCTCCGAGCTGTCCGGCAGGTTATGAACTGGCCACAACCGAAGCGGGTCAGACTGTCTGTAATCCAGTTTCCCAATAAGCCTTTCGCAGGCGGTCCTTTTCAGGGCCGCCTGCAAATCCGTGCCCTGATCTGAATGTACCATTTGCCGGTCGTCACGGCGATTGACGTCTTTTGGTCAGGCCAGTTTTCCCCACAAATCATACTCTCCGGCCTCGTCGACCTCGACAGAAACGATGTCGCCCGGTTTCAGGGTTTCGAAGTTTTCGTCAATGAACAGGTTGCCGTCGATCTCGGGCGCGTCTGCCTTCGTGCGGCATGTGGCGGCGTCTTCGTCGATTTCGTCGACGATGACCTCAATCGTCTGACCAACCTTGGCCGCCAGCTTGGCCTCTGAAATTGCCTGTGCCTTTTCCATGAATCGCTCCCAACGGTCCTGTTTGACGTCAGCAGGAACGTGATCCGGCAGGTCGTTGGACCGGGCACCGTCTACGTTTTCGTATTGAAAGCAGCCAACGCGATCCAGTTGGGCTTCGTCCATCCAGTCCAGCAGGGTCTGGAATTCGGCATCTGTCTCGCCCGGATAACCCACGATAAAGGTCGAACGCAGGGTGATGTCGGGGCAGGTCGCGCGCCATGCGGCGATTTCTTCCAGTGTTTTGGCCGCGGCGGCCGGGCGGGCCATGCGTTTCAGAACATCCGGATGGGCGTGCTGAAAGGGGATGTCCAGATAGGGCAATACATTGCAACCAGCATCCGCCATCAACGGGATCAGTTCGCGCACATGCGGGTAGGGATAGACGTAATGCAGCCGCACCCAGGCTTCCAGCTGTCCCAGCTCGCGCGCCAGATCGGTGATGTGGCTGCGTACCTCGCGGTCTTTCCACGGGTTGACGTCGTATTTGCGATCCAGCCCATAGGCCGAGGTGTCCTGCGAGATTACCAGCAACTCGCGCACACCGCTTTCAACCAGCTTTTCCGCCTCGCGCAGCACCGCATGGGCGGGGCGGCTGGCCAGTTTCCCGCGCATGTCAGGGATGATGCAGAATTTGCATTTGTGGTTACAGCCTTCCGAAATCTTCAGATAGCTGTAGTGGCGTGGTGTCAGTTTGACGCCCGAGGCGGGCATCAGGTCGACGAACGGGTCCGGATCGGGCGGAACAGCGGAATGCACGGCATCCAGCACCTGTTCGTATTGATGTGGGCCGGTGACGGCCATGATCCGCGGGTGATGCTCGCGGATGTAGTCCGGTTCCGCGCCTAGACAGCCCGTCACGATGACCTTGCCGTTTTCCACCAACGCTTCGCCGATTGCATCCAGCGATTCTGCCTTGGCGCTGTCCAGGAACCCGCATGTGTTCACGATGACGGCATCGGCCCCTGAATAGTCGGGCGAAATGCCGTACCCTTCGGCACGCAGACGGGTCAGGATACGCTCGCTATCGACCAAAGCCTTGGGGCAGCCCAAGGACACCATACCGATGGTCGGCTGGTTCGGACGGGGCGTATCGGTGATCCGGGCGGCAGGCGCCAGGTCGGGGCGGAGGTTTGGCGGGTTCGTGCTCATGGCGCGGCATATAGTGGGGAACGCTTCCCCTTGCAAATCCCGCTTTTGATTTGAATGATCCCAAGCAAAGAAAAGCCAAAAAGGCGGAGAGCAGAAAGATGAAGTGGTTGTTGCGGATCCTGTTCGTATTCGTTGCCGTAATCGGGCTGGTGATTGGCGCGTTGCTGCTGATGCCGGGCGAAAAACTGGGATCAATTCTGGCCGAGCAGGTTCGGGCGCAGACAGGTCGCGACCTGAACCTGTCCGGAGACGTGAACCTGTCCTTCTGGCCGGTTCTGGGAATGGAAACCGGGCCCGTCACGTTTGGTAACGCTGCATGGGCCGGGCCAGAACCAATGCTGAGCGCGGAACGTCTGATGGTCGGTGTCGACGCAGCGGCGTTGTTGTCCGGTGACATCAGGATCAAACGGGTCGTGGCAGAAAACCCGGTTCTTCGACTGGAAGTGTCGGATGGGCGCGCAAACTGGGAACTTGGCACTGAGACGGCTGCCACTTCGGGTGGCGATCCCGGGGGATCTGCGCCGGATGCCGAAGCTGGCGCGGTCACGCTGGAGTTTCTGGAACTGACCCGTGTGCGGCTGATTTTCGTCGAAAACGGTGTCACAACGATGGATTTCGCGAATGTCGATTTGTCGGCCAGTTGGCCCGAAATCACCGCCCCAATGGTGATGGAGGCCAGCATGGCGGTGCCCGGCGGCACCGTGAAGGTCGATCTGAAAATACCCGACCTACCCGCATTTTCGTCCGGAGACGTGACCGCGTTGGAATTGCTGCTTGCGGCGCCGGGTGGTCAGTTCGGGTTTGACGGACGGGTCAACCTGGCCGGGGAAATGGACGGCCAGCTTGAGGTCCAATCGTCAAGCACCGAGAAAATGCTGGCGGCCTTCGGGCAGGCCGGAACTTATGTGCCGCAGGGGCTGGGGCGCGTGGCGAATGTATCCGGTCAGATGACCTATACCAGCGACGGCCGGGTCGCCTTGCGGGATATGACCGCAATTCTGGACAACAACCGCCTGACTGGCGAGGCGGACATTGTCATTTCCGATCCGCCTCAGATCACGGCGCGGCTGAGCGCGGGTGATCTGGATCTGTCTCAGATTGCTGGCACCGATGCCTCCACCGGTGGTGGAGCAACCAGTGCATCTGCGCCTGACACGGGTTGGTCCAAAGACCCGATTGATGCATCAGCCCTGGCTTTGGCCAACGGCAATATCCGCCTGACGGCCACCTCGATTGCGGTTCCTGGAATGACATTCGGCCAAAGCGATCTGACCATGAGCCTTGATCGCGCGCGGGCTGTGTTTCAAATGCACCCGGCAACCTTGTTCTCAGGACAGTTGAACGGGCAGATGGTGGTCAACAACCGGAACGGGCTGTCGGTGGGCGGCAACCTTAGGGCTGACGGGATTGACCTGAAGCAGATGCTCTCAACGCTGGCCGGGATCGAACGGCTTTCGGGCACCGGATCGGGAACGCTCGAGTTTCTGGGCGTCGGGCAAACCGAAGACCAGATCATGCGATCCCTCAGCGGGAAAGGGGGCGTCAATGTTGGCAAAGGGGTAATCGCAGGTATCGATCTCGACCGTCTGATGGGGCGGGGGCAGGGTACGGGCGGCACAACGGTGTTCAACAGCCTGTCGGCCACGTTCACCATGGATCAAGGCACGCTAACCAATAACGATCTGCTGATGCTGTTGGATAACTACCGGGCGGATGGAAAAGGTCGCGTCGGGCTGGGTGCCCGGAACATCGATTACCTGTTCACCCCGGTCGCATTGCGGGCAAATTCGGGTCAGGGCATTGCCGTGCCGGTGCGGATACAGGGGCCATGGAGCAACCCCTCGATCCGGCCGGACCTGAGCAAGGTGATTGAGGCCGCGGCTGATGCAGAACTCAAAAAGCTTGAAGATGACGCCAAGCAGAAGGTCTTTGAAAAAGTCGGCGGCGAACTGGACACTACGATTACGGACAGTGACCAAATCGAAGATGCCATCAGGAACAAGCTTGAGGAAGAGGCCAAAAAAGGTCTGCTGAAACTGCTGGGCGCGGACTGAAATGACGGCCAGGTCAGAATAACCCGGGGCGCGATCCGCGCCCCGGTTGTTACATCAGATGGTCTGATCGTAATCGCCGACGCCCGGTTCAGTACGGATGACCGCGTCGATATCCGAAAATATGGCGCGCATCTCGCCTTCGCTCTCGCTGCTTTCGCAAACCACAACAAGGTTGGGCGTGTTCGAAGAGGCGCGTACCAGACCCCAGCTGCCGTTGTCCAGAATGACACGGGCACCGTTGACGGTAACCACCTCTTTGATCGCACGTCCGGCAAAACTTTCGCCAGCGTCGGCCTTGGCGACCAGTTTGTCGACCAGGCGGTTCAGGATATCGTACTTCTCGGTGTCTGCTGCATAGGGTGACATGGTCGGCGTCGACCACGTTTTTGGCAGCGCCTTGCGCAGGTCAGACATGCTCTGATCAGGATTGCGGTCCATTAGTTTACAGATCTCGACCGCCACGCGCATGCCGCAGTCGTAGCCGCGACCAATTGGTTCAGCCAGAAAGTAATGGCCCGATTTCTCGAACCCGGCCAGGGCGTTGATCTCTTTCACGCGGCGCTTCATGTGGCTGTGGCCGGTCTTCCAGTAATCCGCCTTTACGCCATGCGCTCGAAGCTCTGGATCACTGGCGAACAGGCCCGTGGACTTCACGTCGGCCACGAAGGTCGAATTGGGATATAGCTTGGCCAGATCGCGTGCCATGATGACGCCGACCTTATCGGCGAAAATCTCCTCACCCTCGTCATCGACCACACCGCATCGATCGCCATCCCCGTCAAACCCAAGCGCCAGATCGGCGCCGCTGGATTTCACAGTGTCGGACATGTCGTGCAACATCTCCATGGCTTCGGGATTGGGGTTGTAGTTCGGGAAGGTGTAATCCAGCCGGTTGTGGCTAGGTACGACCTCGACGCCCATCCGCTCGAATATTTCAGGGGCAAAGGCCGATGCCGTCCCGTTTCCTGTGGCGCACACAACTTTCAGCTGGCGGGACATTCTGAAATCGCCAACCAGATCGTCGATATACGCCTCTTTCACGCCATCGACGAATTCGTAGGATCCACCTTCATGCGGGACACCTTCGCCATTCAGGACGATATCGCGCAGCTCGGACATCTCATCCGGACCATGGGTCAGGGGGCGGTCAAAGCCCATCTTGACGCCGGTCCAGCCGTTCGGGTTGTGGCTGGCCGTGACCATCGCCACGGCAGGCACGTCAAGATGAAACTGCGCGAAATAGGCCATCGGGCTGAGAGCCGGGCCGATATCCTTGACCTGAATACCCGCCTGCATCAGCCCCAGGATCAGCGCGTTCTTGATCGCCAGAGAATAGTCGCGGTAATCGTTGCCCACTGCAATCACCGGTTCAATCCCGCGTCTGCGCATCTGCGTGCCTAGCCCCAGACCAAGCGCGGTCATGCCGGGCAGGTTGATTTCCTCGGGGTATTTCCAGCGGGCGTCATATTCGCGAAACCCGGTGGGTTTGATCATCGCATCGCGCAGAAAGCTCCAGGTGTTAGGGGTCACCTCAGGCGTGGGTTTGGTCATAACTCTTCTCAATCGTTAAATCTGAATCGGGTTTTCTTTGGCCAGCGCATCAAAACGCATCAATGTGGCAATCAGCTGTCCCATCTGGTCCAGCGGAATCATGTTGGGGCCGTCGGACGGCGCGGTATCCGGGTCCTGGTGGGTTTCGATGAACACGGCGCCGACGCCCAGCGAAACCGCCGCACGGGCCATCACCGGCGCGAATTCCCTTTGCCCGCCGGACGAGCCGCCCTTGCCGCCGGGTTGTTGAACCGAATGTGTGGCATCCATCACGACCGGATAGCCGGTTTTGGCCATTTGCGGCAGTGATCGCATGTCGGCCACCAATGTATTGTAGCCAAAGGATGTGCCGCGCTCGGTCAGCAGAATGTTCTGGTTGCCGGTGCTTTCGATCTTGTCGACTATATTACCCATCTCCCACGGCGCCAGGAACTGACCCTTTTTGACATTGACGGCCTTGCCGGTTTCACCAGCGGCCAGCAACATGTCGGTCTGTCGGCACAAGAAGGCGGGGATTTGCAGAATATCCACCGCCTCGGCCGCGACTGCGCACTGGGCCTCGGTGTGGACATCCGTCAGTACCGGTATGCCCATCGAGCTGCGGATGTCGTCCAGCACCTTCAGCCCGGCATCGATGCCCATGCCGCGCTTGCCAGACAATGAGGTGCGGTTCGCCTTGTCATAGGAGGCCTTGAAAATGTACTGCGCGCCTGCGGCATCGCAGGCTTCTTTCATGGTGCGTGCGATCATCTGGGCATGATCGGCGGTTTCAAGCTGGCAGGGGCCGGCGATGACGGTCAGCGGAAGATCGTTGCCAACCGTTAGGTCGGAGATTTTTACATGTTTCATATGTCTTACGAGGATACCTGTTCACGAAGGACCGACGCGGTAAGCGAGATCAACAGGTAGATACCAGCAAACAACAGGAAAGCCAAAATCGTATTTTCGAACTTGCGCGGATAGCTGGGTTCCTGGCTGGGGACGGGGTTGACCGAGACTGTCAGGTACCGAACTTTACGGTTGGCTTCGGTGCGCGTTGTTTCCACTTGCTGCATGGCTGTTTGAAGCATCATGTCCCGCGCCGCCAGATCGGCCTGCGCCATCTGAATTCTGACACTCAGCCGCGCCAGCGAGTTTTCGCCTGCCGAGGCGTCCAGCATCTCGGCATTCAGTTCCTCCAGCACGACCTCAAGCCGTTCGATATCGGCGGTAACGCCATCGACCTTAGCCTTGTTGGGCCGCAGGTTGTCCAGAAGGGCGGCCAACTGCAGCTCCTTGTCCTGCAACAAAATCTCGATCTCGTTGATCCGGCCGCGTAGTCCCGCCAGAACGTTTTCGGGATCAAGTACCGCGCCTTCCAGCTGCAGTTCGATCAGCTTTTCTTGCGCCTTGCGCCGCTCTTCCTGAGCGGTTTCAAACCCCTTCATGGCGTCCCGCATCTGGTCTTCGCGTTTCAGTTCGGTCAAGCCGTTGATTGTATCTTCGGCATAGGAAATCAGCCGGTTCGACAGATCAACGGCGATATCCGGATCCGGGGCCGCAACCTCCATCCGGACGATTCCATCCGTGGGGTCGTAGCCGATTGTCACCATGCGCTTGTACAGTTTGTACGTCTCTTCCAGGCTGGCGTCGGGGGAAAGCCGCTGCACCGGGTCGATCCAGTCCTGCTTAAAGATTTCAGCAAAGCCTGTATCGCGTTCAAGACGTTGCAGGGCATCCTTGGATTCCAGAAACTCCTGCGTCGCGACCGAGTCCTGTGCCGTTGCAAACTGCGTTCCTGAAAGCAGGCCGCCAATCGAACCGCCGCCGCCGTCGGCCTGCAGGATCGAAAACGCCGAGTCGCTGGCATACATCGGCGTCGCAACGCGGTAGAAGTAATACCCCACAACAAATGTGGGCAGCAGCACAAACGCGGCCAGACGGGCAAACAGGGTAAACAATTTCCGTTTGCGACGCCGGGCGACCTCTTTCTGGATCTGGCTGATCTCATAGTTGCGCCGTTCAGTCGGGCTCCACTCCGGGCCGGGCAGGGGATGGGATTTATCTCCGACAGTTTGCGGCAGGTGGACCGTTACCTTGTCCTCGACCTGAGCCGTGCCCTGTTCGTCCTTGTTACCCGCAGCCGCCAGATCCAGCAGGTTGTTGCCTTGAAAAGGGTCGATCCCCTTTTTGCGCAACAGGCGAACCGCGTCATAATCCGACGTGGCCGCCAGCCCGTTCTTCTGTGCCAGCCGTCGTGCCATACGCAACTGGCGCCCGGTCAGCCCCTCGCGCTTGATTTCGTCCAGTTCAGTTCCGGGCTGTTTACTGTTGGCCGCTTCGGGTGGTTGAGTCGCACTTCGAATACGCGAAATCGCATCTGCGCGCGCATCCGGTGTACCTTCGCCTTGGCGTTTTCGGCGCCAGTTGTATTTTCTAGCCTTGGGTTTGGTAGTCATATAACTGTTTTGCCTCTTCCAAGGTTTCGAACATGTAAAGCTGCCCGTCCACTAGAACCGCTGCCTGACGCGCAAATTTTTCCAGAGTGGTTGGAGAATGCGACACAATCACAAGCGTTGTGGTGCGCAATCTCTCTTTCAGGATCGAGCCCGCTTTCTTGTTGAATTCGACATCGGTTGTGGCGGGCATGCCCTCATCAATCAGGTACATGTCGAAATCAAGTGCCAGCATCAGCGCAAACGTGAACCGGGCCCGCATGCCTGATGAATAGGTCGCAAGCGGTTGGTTGAAGTATTCGCCCAGACCGCACAGCCATTGGCAATATGCCTCGATATAGTCGGGGTCCATGCCGTAGATCTTTGCGATATAGCGCGAGTTTTCCAGCGCCGACATCTTGCCGGAAACCCCTCCGGTAAACCCCATTGGGAAGGACACCTTACATTCGCGGCGGATCACCCCCTCGTCAGGTTTTTCCAGACCGGCCATCATGTTGATCAGCGTGGTTTTTCCGGTTCCGTTGGGTGCAAGTATCCCAACCGAGCGGCCAAGTTCGATCCGAAAGGAAACACGATCAAGGATCACCTTGCGCCGGGTGCCGGTCCAGAAGGACTTGCTGACATTTTCGAATTCAAGCATTGCTGGCCTGTTTCGCTTCGGAGTTGCGGTCTTTCCTCGATGAAAGAACGCATCGTTTACGAGTTCTTGTTGGCTACATTATGTCGAATTGTGAAACAAATGATCAATGCGCCCCACAAGGTGCTGTGGCTTTTGTGATATAACGGCAGTTGGCGCAGGCGCGCGCGGTCTCTATCTTTCAGCGAAGCCCGTTTGGAAACCTGTCTCAGGAAGTGCTGCCACCAGATGACCACTCTTGCCCAGGAAATCCGGTCCTGCCGGATCTGCGAAGCGCGTTTTGCCGCGACGCAGACCGCGCATGAGCCACGCCCGATAGTCTGGTTCCGTCCCGGAACGCCGATCCTTGTTGCAGGACAGGCACCGGGCGCGCGGGTGCATGACTCAGGTCGTCCCTTCACAGACCCTTCGGGCGACCGATTGCGCGACTGGTTGGGGATTGATGAGAGCGTGTTTTATGACCGATCCCGTGTTTCAATCGTTCCGATGGCTTTCTGTTTCCCCGGCTATGATGCGCGCAAGGCCGATCTGCCGCCGCCAGCAATCTGTGGCGAGACATGGCATGACAGAGTCATGCAGGCATTGGGAGCGGTTCCGCTGACTGTTCTGGTCGGTGCCCATGCCCATACCTACCATCTGGGTGCGCGTACGTCCGTGACAGAGACGGTCCGGAACTGGCGAGACCACGCGCCGCAGGTCTTTGCCTTGCCTCATCCGTCCTGGCGCAATACGGCATGGCTGAAAAAGAACCCCTGGTTCGAGGCAGACCTGCTGCCGGTTCTGCGCGCCAGGGTGCAAGAGGTTCTGAATGACTGAGACAACGGCCTTGGATGCCGCCCATTCCGCGATGGAGGCTGACCCGCAGGATGACGCAGCCCGGCTGAAGTTCTTTGAACGACTGGCAGACGCTGAACTGTTCCTGCTGCTGACGGAAGAAGCGCGGGACGATAACGTCTCGCCCGAGGTTTTCGATGTGGCGGACGGACGTTTTGTGCTGGCGTTTGATCGCGAAGACCGGCTTGCCCGGTTTGCAGATCGTCCCGTTCCTTATGTGGCCCTGTCCGGGCGGGTTCTGTCATCGCTGCTGGCAGGGCAGCGAATTGGTCTGGGGCTCAACCTTGAGGTCGCCCCGTCCTCGATGCTGATCCCGCCAGAGGCTTTGGGATGGCTGACGGAGACCCTTCAGCATTCCCCGCAAGAGGTTCAGGAACAACTCGCCGAGTTCCTTCCCCCGGCGGGTCTTCCGGATGAACTGCTGACTGCCCTTGATACCAAACTGGCGACGGCGGTGGGGTTGGCGCAGGCTGCTTTCCTGGCCGGAACCAGATCGGTCAGCGGAGCATCTGGTCATTTGCTGGGTTTTGTCGGGGCGGTCGAAGGCGCAGAACCGGCCCTTGCCAAAGCCGCGTCCGAAGCGCTGACATTTTCCGGAATCGAAGCTGGCGCGATGGATGTCGGCTTTTTCGCGCCCGGGGACCAAGTCACGTTAAGGTTGGAAAAAGTCGGGCTGCGGTTTGACCTGCCGCAGCCCGAAAAGCGTGATGTCGGGCGCTCTGCGCCCGGTAGTGATCCCGAACGGCCGCCAATTCTGAAGTAATTCGCTAGCCGGATGCTCCCTACCGTGACGGGCAGGGCGGCAAGACTATTCGGCGGCAGGTTCCAGTTTGTCCTGCGTCCGGGTTTCGAAATCGCTGGCGTCGTGACGCTCGTGCAACTGCGTGTGCGGCTCGCCAAAGGCCCGGTTGACCATACGGCCTCGCTGTACCGCGGGCCGCGCATCGACCGCCTTGGCCCAACGCATCAGGTTCTTGTAGGACTCAACGTCCAGGAACTCGGCTGCGCTGTAAAGGCGGCCCAGAACCAGTTGCCCGTACCACGGCCAGATTGCCATATCGGCAATGGTATAGTCTTCGCCCGCGATAAAGGTCTTGTTGGCCAGTTCCCGGTCCAACACGTCCAATTGCCGCTTGGTTTCCATTGCAAACCGATTGATCGGATATTCCCATTTCTCTGGCGCGTATGCATAGAAATGGCCGAACCCGCCGCCTAGATAGGGCGCGCTTCCCATCTGCCAGAACACCCAGCTCATGACTTCCGTGCGTTCAGGCCCTTCCTTGGGCAGAAACGCATCGAATTTCTCGGCCAGATGGAACAGGATCGAGGCACTTTCGAACACGCGCACCGGCTTGTCACCCGACCGGTCCCACAGGGCCGGGATCTTCGAGTTCGGGTTGGCCTCGACAAATCCTGAACTGAACTGATCCCCTTCACCGATATTGATCAGCCACGCATTGTATTCGGCACCCTTGTGCCCCAGCGCCAGCAGTTCTTCCAGCATGACAGTGACCTTGACCCCGTTGGGCGTGGCCAGCGAATAAAGCTGCAGGGGATGCTGTCCGACCGGAAGGTCCTTGTCATGGGTCGCGCCTGCGATCGGGCGATTGATATTGGCGAATTGTCCGCCGCTTTGGCTGTCCCATGTCCAGACCTTCGGGGGTTCATAGGTGGGTTGCTCGCTCATCTCTATCTTGCCTTTCTCAGCAAAGTGGGAGGAATTGTCCGACATCCCAACAGCTAATATTGCAGTCGGCAGAGTCCAACCCCGGTCAACAGGTCTGTTTTGTAACAATGGCTGCAAAACCCGTCACGAAATCTCATTCAACCTCACAGCGGCGCGAGCGGGGCTATGTTTTGACCGTGTATTGCCTATTCTCTGACCAGACCCGCAAAACGGGCGATCCTGCTAACCCCGGACCCAATAGGATTTATGACATGAAACGCTTTGCCTTGTCCCTTGCCACCGCGCTGACCCTGGCCGTGCCCGCCTTTGCCGGCGATCAGTATATTGACGGAACCGGATTTGCCGTCTCTGGCTATGACGTTGTCGCTTATCGCGGCCTGGATCAGGTTCCGGTCGGGCAGTCTCAGCCCGAAGCCGTTCGCGGCAATGCAAACTTCACGGCAGGTTACAATGGTGCCACGTGGGCCTTTTCAACCGCAGAAAACCGCGACAAGTTCCTTGAAAATCCTGCCTATTACGCTCCGCAATATGACGGACATTGCGCCTATGGCGTTTCCAAAGGCGGCAAGGTTCCGGGCAATCCGAACCTGTGGCGCATCGTGGATGACAAGCTGTACCTCAACATCACCGATGTTGTGGTCGGGTTCTGGGAAGAGGACGTGCCTGGCAACATCAATCTGGCCGAAGGCAATTGGCCGGGTATCGAACCCGACGCCGCCTCGACCAGTGTAATCCCAAAGTTCACTTCGG
Organism: Ruegeria sp. D4; assembly: GCF_056534475.1. Lineage (NCBI taxonomy): Bacteria > Pseudomonadati > Pseudomonadota > Alphaproteobacteria > Rhodobacterales > Roseobacteraceae > Ruegeria > Ruegeria sp. D4. Next base: position 40,521 of record NZ_JBQFPJ010000012.1, on the reverse strand, counting down.
AAGGCCCTGTAACAAACTGAGCCTTACCTGTTTAAAACACCAAAGCCCGGCTCCCCATCGATGCCGGGCTTTGGCTTTGAGGCAAGGGCTCAACTTGCCATGCAATAGTCGTCGCGTGTGCGCTGATCGGATTCGAACCGGATCCTGACACTTTTGGCGCCGGGGAACTTGCGGGCCATGATTGCGTCAGGAACCACAACCTCTCCTGCGCCTGACTCTTTCGACTGAAAACTCAAAACCTCGGTTTCGGCGTGCCGGCAACCGGCCAGGACCGTTGTTGGCAGGGCCACGCGGTTTGCCCCTTCGCAAACTGAGGAGGTCACAAAATAAGTCAGATGCCGACCATTGCACCCGACAGCCTCGGGGATGTGGTCGGACAATGCAGATTGGGCACCTTTCCCGGAGGAAACCGGATCAGCATCTGATTCCTTCGATTGCGACAGGACGTTGCGCAGCATATCCCGGCAGGCGTCGATTGCGGTTGCATCCAGTTCGATGACCCGTTTGCGAATTTTCGGGCGGCGCGGCTTTCGGGCGGCTGACCCGGCAGTCCCTTTTGCAACCATGCCCTCTCGGCGCAGCAGATCATAGGCCGCCTTGGCATTGGCAAAGCCGGAACTGTCACCTTCGGTGTGGTCCGGATGGGCATGAAACGCGATATGTCTCCATGCCTCGCGGATGTCATCGGAATTAGCAGACGGGTCCAGGCCGAGATGTGCCAAAGCATCCTGGCGCGCCCTGATCTTGTCAGCAGGCTCCATACTCAAATCACTCATTAAACACTACACTGAAACCACATTGAGCAGCTTCATGGCTTTGTCAAATTTTCAGGTAAATTTAAGGCGTTGCGGGAACAATGCGGCAATTCCATCTTGGATTGTCCGTCAGGCGCACCCGGAAGGGGCATCCCGTCTGAAATAAAGGAGCCTTCGAAAAAAGCCCCTGTCTGGCGGTGGCCAAACAGGGGCAGAATGGAACGTGCCAACCGGGTCAGGCGACGTTCTGCAATTCAGTTTTCGGCGTAATTCCCAGCGCAAAGCAGACATCACGGGTCAGCTCGGGGCGGTTCAGCGTGTAGAAATGCAGTTTGTCCACGCCGCCCTCCAGCAAGTCCGAGCACAATTCTGTGCACATTGCCGTCGCCAGCAGGTCTTCGCGATCATCACGCACGGCCTTTTCGAAAGCGTTTTCGACCCAGGCCGGAATGCGCGTTCCGCAGCGGCGGGCAAAATTCCGTGCGCCCTTCCAGTTCTCGATGGGCAGGATGCCGGGCACGATGGGTTTGTCGATGCCGGCCTTTTCGCACGCGTCGCGGAACCGGAAATAGGTTTCGGCCTCAAAGAAGAATTGTGTCAGGGCCTCTTCCGCGCCTGCGTCCAGTTTGGCCTTGAGCCAATCGATATCCGCCTGCGCGTTGGAGGCTTCTGGGTGGATATCTGGATAGGCGCCGACACGGATCGAGAACATCTCGGTTTCGGCCAGCGCGGAAATCAGCTCGACCGAGCTTGCGAACCCGTCCGGGTGCGGAACGAACTGATCCTGACCCTTGGGCGGATCACCGCGCAGGGCAACGATGTCCTGAACGCCCGCGCGGGCAAACGTGTCGGCGATCTCCAGGGTTTCCTGACGCGAGGCATCGACGCAGGTCAGGTGCGCGGCCACCGGAAGATCCAGCGACTTGTGCAGGGTCGCCACGGCATCGCGTGTCAGTTCGCGTGTGGTGCCGCCTGCACCATAGGTGACAGAGACAAATCGTGGTGCCAGCGGTGCTAGAATGTGAACCGTGTCCCACAACCGAAAGGAAGCTTCGAGCGTCTGCGGCGGAAAGAACTCGAATGAGATATCTGGCTTGGTCATCGTGGCCTCGTCTTAACAACCTGGATCCCTTGTGCCACGTCCCGCTATGTGAGACAAACTCATATAATTCAAGAACAACATGAGTCGAACAGCAATGCACATTGAATTCCGACACCTTCGTACGATCAAGGCGATCCATGATTGCGGTGGACTGGCGCGGGCTGCAGATCAATTGAACATTACCCAGTCTGCGTTAAGCCATCAGATCAAGGGGTTAGAGGATCAGGCCGGTGTTGAACTGTTCCTGCGCCGCTCGAAACCGATGAAGCTTTCGGCGGCGGGTGTGCGCCTGTTGCGTCTGGCCGAACAGATCCTGCCGCAGGTTGAGGCAGCCCAGCACGAGTTTTCATCGCTTCGGGACGGGCGAACCGGGCGCATGCATATCGCAATCGAATGCCACGCCTGTTTCGAATGGCTGTTTCCGGTGCTGGAATCATTCCGGAAATCCTGGGCAGATGTCGACGTGGACATTCGCCCGGGCCTGGCCTTTGACGCGCTTCCGGCTTTGCAGAAAGAAGAGGTCGACCTGGTTGTTTCTTCCGACCCCGAGGACCTGCCGGGTGTCGAGTTCGTGGAACTGTTCGACTACAACGCAGTTTTCGTCGCTGCCTCGGCCCATCCGTTGGCGCAAAAGGAATTTATCGAGGCCGAGGATTTTCGCGGTCAGACCCTGATCACATATCCGGTCGAACGCACGCGGCTGGACGTGTTCAGCCAGTTGCTGATACCCGCCCGTGTGGAGCCTGCATCGATCCGGCAGGTGGAACTGACAGCCGTCATCCTGCTGCTGGTGGCCTCAAACCGCGGTATTTCGGTTCTGCCGGACTGGGTTGTGCGCGAGGTCAAGTACAACTCGGACTACGTCACCCGGCCCCTGACCAGCGAAGGGATCACGCGCAGATTGTACGCGGCGGTCCGGTCAGAAGATCTGGAAAAACCGTTTGTGCAGGAACTGGTCAATCTGGCCCGGACCGAGGCACGCAGGCTTCAGGCGCAATAGGTCCAAGCCACGGCGCAAGCTGTGGGGCTGCTATGCGCATCAACCCTCTTGGCAACGGCGCAATGCATCAGTATACGCGCGGTTTGACCGGACAGGAGCCCATACACAATGGTTGGCAGTGCAAATCTCAACATCATGATCAAGGCCGCGCGTAAGGCGGGGCGTTCTTTGGTCAAGGATTTTCGTGAAGTCGAAAACCTGCAGGTGTCGATGAAGGGTGCCGGAGATTTTGTTTCCAAGGCCGATATTGCAGCCGAGGCGATCCTGAAAGAGGAACTGCTCGGCGCGCGTCCGACCTATGGCTGGCTGGCCGAAGAGGGCGGTTCGATCGACGGCGAAGATCCGACCCGTCGTTGGATTGTGGACCCACTGGACGGCACAACCAACTTTCTCCACGGCCTTCCGCACTGGGCGATTTCCATCGCGCTGGAACACAAGGGCAAGATCGTCGCCGGTGTGATCTACGATGCGGCCAAGGACGAGATGTTCTTTGCCGAAAAGGGCGAAGGCGCATGGATGAATGACCACCGTATCCGGGTTTCGGGCCGGCACCGCATGATCGAATCCGTGTTTTCTACGGGTCTGCCGTTTGGCGGGCGGTCGGATTTGCCCGCGACGTTGCAGGATTTGGCCCGGCTGATGCCGGTGTGCGCCGGCGTACGCCGCTGGGGTGCCGCTGCGCTGGACATGGCCTATGTCGCGGCTGGCCGGTACGAAGGGTTTTGGGAACGCCGCCTGAACGCCTGGGATTTGGCCGCAGGCATCATCATCGTGAAAGAAGCGGGTGGGCTGGTTCAGGCGCTGGACCCTGAGGGCGAAATTCTGTCCGACGGCGAAGTCATCTGCGCCAACGAGCCGATCTTTGACAGTTTCGCCAAGGTGATCCGGGGATAACGGAACATTCCCGCCACAGCGAAATTTTCGATGACGCGCCCCAATCAGGGCGCGTTTCTCGTTTCAGAAGTCGACTTCGATGGCGACGCCGTTTTCGATCGCAAGATCGACCACCGCGCTGGCGACGGCCAAATCCTGCAGTCCCACACCTGTACCATCGAATAACGTGACCTCCTCTGCCGAGGTGCGGCCCGGATGCGTGCCGTTGATGACCTCGCCGATCTGACGAATGTCTTTTTCGGATTTTGCCCCAGCCGCGACCGCGTGCTGGCACTCACCCAGCGTCACCGCCTGCGCGACTTCGTCCGTGAAGACACTGGCGCGAATGATCAGATCCGTTTCCACTTCCTGTTTCCCAACCGTGTCGGTGCCCATGCACGCGACATGCGTGCCATCCGACACATGTTGCGACAGTAGTGAAGGCGCGAAGGACGACGTGATGGTGATGATCACATCCGCTTCGGCCAGACCCGGCAGGTCCACGGCCTCGAACGGCAATCCCGCGTCTTCGGCAACCTTGGCGAGATTGGGCAGCATTTCCGGATGCAGGTTCCAGCCGATGACCTTTTCAAACTTGCGCTGTTCCAGCGCCGCCCGCAGTTGAAAGGCAGCCTGATGCCCTGCGCCAACCATGCCAATCACCTTGGCATCCTTCCGGGCCAGATGGTTGATCGACACGGACGAGGCCGCTGCGGTTCTGAGGGCGGTCAGCAGATTGCCACCAACCATTGCCTTTGCCCGTCCGGTATCCGGGTCAAACAGGAAAACGGTGGACTGATGGTTGATCACACCGTGCGTTTCCAGATTGTTGGGCCAGTATCCCCCGGCCTTCAGGCCCAATGTCATACTTGCCCGGTCAAATCCGCCTTTGAACCCGTATAGCGCATCCGCATGGCCAATGGCTTCGCGCACAACCGGAAAGTTGTATGCATCCCCTGACGCCATCGCGGCAAATACCTGTTCGACAGCCGCATAGCTTTCCTTTCGGCCCATCAGGGCTCCGATTTCCTTTTCGGGAACGATGTACATCGTTTGCGCCTTTCCTGAGTGTTGGCGAAGAACGTAGCAAACGGGGCAGATTGTAAACTGCCCCGTCCGTCAGATTGGATACCGGTCAGTAGGCTTTGCCACGGGCAGAAACCGGCCACAGCGTTTCAACCTTGCCGTCGCGCACACCAACATACCAGTCATGGACGTTGGCCGTCGGGTCGCAATGGCCAGGCACCAGCCGCAGTTTGTCATTCACCTTCAGCGCTCCGTCGGGATCGGAAATCACCCCGTGTTCATCCGAGCATTTGATGTATTCCACATCGTCGCGCCCATAGATAAAGGGCAGCCCGCTATCGACTGACTGGGCCTTGAGACCTGCATCGCAGATCGCCTTGTCGGCTTTGGCATGGCTCATCACGCTGGTCAGGATGAAGAATGCGTTCTCCCATTCCCCCTGATCGATCCGATTGCCGTCCTTGTCGAGGATCCGGCCATAGTCGGCATCCATGAAGGCGTAGGACCCACACTGAAGTTCATTGTAAACGCCAGAATTGGATTCGAAGTAGTAAGACCCCGTGCCACCGCCCGAAACCAGTTCAGGTTCCAGTCCGACGGCCTTCAGCCCCTGCACCGCATCCGCCACCATGGCGATTGCAACATCGAGCTTGGCTTTGCGATCGTCAAAACTGTCCATGTGCTGCATTGCGCCCTGATAGGCCTGAATGCCCAGAAACTTAAGGTTGTCAGCGGCATCAACGGCTTGCGCAATCGCAACCACATCCGCTGTTGTCGTCACACCGCAGCGCCCCGCACCGCAGTCGATTTCGACAAAAACACTCAGTTCCGTTCCGTGCCGCACTGCCGCGGCGGACAGATCGGCGACGTTGTCGATGTCATCCACACAGACGATGACGTGGGCGTCATATTTTGGCAGTCGCGCCAGCCTGTCGATCTTGGCCGGGTCGCGCACCTGATTTGACACCAGAATGTCCTTGATGCCGCCGCGGGCAAACACCTCGGCCTCGGACACTTTCTGGCAGCACACGCCAACCGCGCCGCCGAGCTCTTCCTGCAGTTTGGCAACGTCCACCGATTTGTGCATCTTGCCATGCACCCGGTGGCGCATCCCGTGTGCCTTGGCATAGTCGCCCATCTTGCGGATGTTCCGCTCCAGCGCGTCAAGGTCCAGGATCAGGCAGGGGGTCTGGATTTCGCTTTCATCCATGCCAATGGCGGCGGGGACGTCAAAGCCGACTTCCAGTTCGTCCATGTTCAAAGGTTTGTTCATTGTCATCCTCCTTACCCTGCCAGCCAGGGAAGCTTGTCCAGATCCACATTTCCGCCGGTAATGATCACCCCGACGCGTTTGCCCCGGAACATTTCGGGGTTTTTGAGAATGGTCGCCAGCGGCACCGCCGACGAAGGTTCCATCACCACGCGCAGGTACTTCCATGTCAGTTTCATCGCATCGATGATCTCATCCTCGGTCGCGGTGAAAATGTCGGTCACGTGGTTTGAAACGAAATGCCATGTGTTTTCTTTGAGGGGCACCAGCAGGCCGTCGGCCACCGTCTTGGGCGCGTCATCTGCAATGATCCGACCGGCTTTGAACGAGCGATATGCGTCATCAGCCTGTTCCGGTTCAGCCGCGTAAATCGCGGTTTCCGGGGCCAGGTTGGAGACGGTCAGGCAAGTCCCCGACACCATGCCGCCGCCGCCGATCGGGGCAATGACGGCATCCACGCCATCCGTCTGTTCCAGCAATTCCGCCGAACATGTCGCTTGACCCGCGATGACGCGAGGGTCGTTATAGGGATGCACGAACTCGCCACCGGTTCGGGCCTGTACTTCGGCAAACGTTGCTTCGCGGGACGAAGTCGACGGCTCGCATTCGGTGATCGTACCGCCATAGCGGCGCACCGCGTCCTTTTTGGCCTGCGGTGCAGTGCGGGGCATGACCACGTTGCACGGAATGCCTCGCCGGCCCGCCGCATAGGACAGGGACAGGGCGTGGTTGCCACTGGAATGCGTGCAGACGCCCTTGGCGGACTTCTCTTCGCTCAGCCCGAATACGGCGTTGCACGCACCGCGTACCTTGAAGGCGCCGGCTTCCTGAAAGTTCTCGCATTTGAAGTACAACTGCGCACCGGTGAGGTCATCCAGATATTCCGAACGCATGACCGGAGTGCGGCGGATATGGGGTTTGATCCGCTCATGCGCCGCGCGCATGTCGGCGATGGTCAGATCGGCTGCGGTGACTTGATCCAGCATCTTCGCCTCCTACGCTGCAGCCTGAGCATGGCCGGACGGACCACTGCGATAGTAATCCTGTGCCTCGGCAACACCGCTGCCCAGTTTGATGGGGTAGTTCAGATCGGCCATGGCCATCTCGATCGTGGCAAGGCCAGACAGAACCATAACGTCGGTCAGCGATCCCAGATGCCCGATACGGAACGCCTTGCCGTTTAGTTGCCCCAGACCAACTCCGAACGAGACACCATAGGCGTTGAAGGCGTGGTCGGTCAGGGCGTTACTGTCGAACCCATCGGGAACATAAACCGCGCTGACGGTATCCGAAAACAGATCCGGGCTTTGCGCCACCAGCTTCAGCCCCCACGCATCCACGGCCCGGCGAACGCCCTCGGCCAGACGGAAATGGCGGGCGTAGACATTTTCGAGCCCTTCTTCGAACAACATTTTCAGGCTTTCCCGCATACCGTAGATCAGTTGCAGGGGCGGGGTATATGGAAAGCCGCCGGATGCGTTGGCCGCAAGCATGTCGCGGAAGTCAAAAAAGGTGCGCGGGAGTTTCGCGGATTGCATCGCTTCCAACGCCTTGGGGCTGGCGCACAGGATCGCCATTCCGGTTGCCAGCATGAACCCCTTTTGCGAGCCCGACACGGCGATATCGACTCCCCATTGATCAAATTCGAACGGCATCGAGGCAAGCGAGCTGACGCAATCGACCATCAAAAGCGCCGGATGGCCGGCCGCCTCCATGGCATTGCGAACCGCTGCGATGTCCGAGCGCACACCGGTCGCCGTTTCGTTGTGAGTGACCAGTACAGCGCGGATTTGGTGGTTCGTGTCTGCAGCCAGGGCGGCTTGGAACTGATCCGCCGGCGCGCCGCTGCCCCAGGCGCATTCAATGACCTGTACGTCCAGCCCGTGCCGCTCGCACATGTCGATCCAGCGGTGGCTGAAAACGCCATAGCGCGCGACCAGAACCTTGTCGCCGGGGCTGAGCGTGTTGGTTATCGACGCTTCCCACCCTCCGGTTCCGCTGGCCGGGAATGTGATGATCTTGCCATCGGTGGTGCCGAACACCTTCTTTGTGTCCTCCAGCACGGGGGCAAAGGTTTCGACGAAATCCGGCGCACGGTGATCCTGTGTCTGAACATGCATGGCCAGACGCAGACGATCGGGGATGTTGGTCGGGCCGGGTATGAAGACCGGATTCTGGTTTGACATGACTGAGTCCTCCGCTTTGTCAGAATTGTGACTGCGCAGGCGTTAGCTTGCAATTTTCTTGAAAAATATTTTCATTTTTGCAATTAAATATGTAATGCCCTGAAATTATGAGTTTTTCAGTTTCTCAAATTTGCAAGCCGGAATATGGCCTGAAAATTTCCAATCTATGGCCAGGCGAAACTGCGAACAGGAAACAGAAATGAACAGTCAAAAACGGCCACGCGGCAGACCAAAATCCCTGTTCAAGGAAAGTTCTGCCGGGACCATGCAATCGCTGGACCGCGCGCTGGGCGTTCTGAGCGCGGTTGCCCGTTTCGAACGCGCGGCCCTCAGCGATCTGGCCCGTGAAATCGATGTGCCCACGGCCACGACACACAGGATTCTGACGACCCTGCAAAAGCACGGCTATGTGACTTTTGACGATGAACGGCAGGAATGGATGATCGGGATCGAAGCCTACCGGACCGGCGCATCCTTTTTGCGGCGCAACAGTGTTTTGGAGATCGGCCGCCCGATTTTGCGCCGTCTCATGCAGGACAGTGGGGAAACGGCCAATCTGGCGGTACCGGATGGCGCCGAGGTGGTCTTTGTCGGGCAGGTTGAAACATCGAACCCGATCCGCGCGTTCTTTCCGCCAGGGGCGCGAACACCTATGTATGCGTCAGGAACTGGCAAAGCCATACTGGCAGCCATGAAGGAAGCTTCCCTGCAAAAAGTCCTGCGCGGCACGGAACTGACCGCCTTCACCCAGCATACGCAGGTGCCCGAACCGCAGTTGTTGCTGGATTTGGCCAAAACGCGCAGGCGTGGCTGGTCGCTGGACAGGGAAGAACGGTATGAGGGCATGTCCTGCATCGGTGCCGCGATCTACAATGACCGGGGTGAACCCTGCGCGGGAATATCTGTCTCTGGCCCGTCGGTGCGGTTTGACGAAACACGTGCGCCGGAACTTGCAGACCTTGTGAAAAAGGCCGCTGCTGAAATCACGTTCCTGAGCGGGGGGCGCACACCGGATCACTCCGATCTGTCAGACGGGTGATTGACGCCGTCGTTCCAAGGTATTGGCCCATGCGCGCGGGGATTGCCGCCTTCGATACAACCCAGATTGACGCCGCATTCGGCGGGGTCGGACCGGCGCTGGTGATACACGTAGATGCCGCAGGTCTTGCAGAAGTGATGCTTGGCCGTGTGCGTGCCCCAGGTGTACAGGCTGAGGTTCCCAGCACCCTTTAATACGCGCAGACTTTCGGTGGTCGCAGTGACCGCCGCTGCACCGCGCCGCAGGCAGAATGAGCAATCACAACGGGCGGCCGAGGACAGGCCTTCAGGAAACTCGGCCTCGATTTCGACTGCGCCGCAATGGCAGGTGGCTGTCATTCTGGTCATCTGCGAGGCACTTTCGGAATGCGGGATTGGGTCAGCTTGTACTTGTGTTCGGGGTGGGGCGGGTGGCCATGGGTCCGGTTCCAGAAACCGGGTCCGCCCCGGCGCAGCCAAACCGGAATGCACAGCACCAATCCGACCACAAAGCCGCCGGTATGCGCCCAGTAGGCGACACCACCCTCATCAGGATTGCTGGCCAGGCTACCCAAAAACTGCATCCCAAGCCAGATGCCCAGCATGATAAAGGCAGGAATGGTGAAGACACGGAAATAGATGATCAGGATCAGAAGAACATCGACCCGCGCTTTGGGGAACAGCAAGAGGTAACCGCCCATGACACCGGCAATGGCGCCAGAGGCTCCGATGGTCGGCACGATGGAGTCTGGCGCGGTCAGGACATGAATCAGGCCTGCTCCGATGCCCGACAGTACATAGAATAGCAGAAAGGGCAGGTGGCCCATCTCGTCTTCCAGATTGTCGCCGAAGATCCACAGAAACAGCATGTTCCCCGCCAGATGCATCCAGCCGCCGTGCAAGAACATCGAGGTCACCAGGGTTTCGAAGCTGAACCCGTCCGTGATGCGCGCGGGGATGACTGCATAGTCGTAGTAAAGCTGGTTGATCAGTCGCGCGTTGTCCATAACGCCGACATAGCTGAGGAAAATCAGGATATTGGCCGCCATCAGAATATAGACGACATACGGCGTGCGCCCCGAAGGGTTATGATCTCGGATCGGAAACATGGGGCGACGCTGGGCTTTTCCCGGCCCAGCGTCAAGACATGCTTACGCCGCACCCCCCAAAAGGGCCGCGTTTCCTCCGGCGGCGGTTGTATCGACGCAGACGTGGCGCTCTCCCAACACGCGGGCGCGGTCGGGCAAGCCCGGGATCAGGGGCAGGATCGGACCGTCCCGTCGCGCCAGAAGGCGTTCGATTTGCCGGGCGGTTTCTTCGTCACCCCACCACAACACGCCCGAAATCCCGGTCAGGTTTTCGATCCGGTGCAGGTCCAGGTTGCCGGTTGCGCAGATGGCGGTGCCGCCAAGGGCCTTTACAGCCTCCGCCTGTGCCCGAGTGGCGTCTTCATCGGGTCCCATGCACAGCAGGGGCGCGCGGGGTGTTTCGCTCAGGCGGTTGGATTCGCCGGTCGGGCCGGGCAGGGAGCGCGTCCGAGTTGGCGCGGCTTGTCCTTCGGGTTTGGGCAGCGTTGTCATGATTGAGTCCCATTGACCCGGGCTTTTCTGTCTGTCCGGCGCGCAGAATCGCGCCATGTAGTTTGGCCCGCCCGCCTTTGGGCCGGTGCCGGATAGCCCTTCTCCTCCAAATGGTTGCGAGCCGACAATCGCGCCGATCTGGTTGCGATTGACGTAGATGTTTCCGGCATGCACCGCCTCGGTCACGTGTTGAACACGGTCGTCAATCCGGGTGTGCAGGCCAAATGTCAGGCCATAGCCGGTCGCGTTGATATCCGCGATCACCTGATCGATTTCGGCGGCCTTAAAGCGGGCGACGTGCAGAACGGGTCCAAAGATCTCGCGCTCCAGTGCGGCTATGCCTGACACTTCGATCAGGGTCGGAGCAACAAATGTGCCTTCGGGCGGAAGGGGCATTTCTTTCAATACGCGGCCGTCGGCGCGGGCGCGGGCCACATGGTCGGCAATGCCCTGCCGCGCGGTTTCATCGATCACCGGGCCGCTGTCAGTCGAAATCAGCCACGGATCGTCCAATTGCAGGGCATTCATGGCACCCTTGAGCATTTTCAGAAGGTCGTCGGCGATATCTTCCTGCACATAGAGACAGCGCAAGGCCGAGCACCTCTGGCCAGCGGACTGAAACGCGCTTTCAATGATGGATTGTACGGCCTGTTCCGGAAGCGCGGTGCTGTCGACGATCATCGCATTCAAACCGCCGGTTTCCGCAATCAGCGGCGTGCCCGGGCGCAGGTTTTCTGCCATGGCGGCGCGGATTTTCAGTGCCGTCGCAGTCGAGCCAGTAAAGGCCACTCCGGATACCCGCGGGTCAGAGGTGAGAGCTGTGCCAACCGACGGCCCACCCGGCAGCAATTGCAGGGCATCGCGGGGCACACCGGCCTCGTGCAGCAATTGCACGGCCCGATGGGCGATCAGCGGCGTTTGCGGAGCGGGTTTGGCCAGAACGGCGTTGCCGGTCGCCAGCGCCGCCGAAATCTGACCCGAGAAAATCGCCAGCGGAAAATTCCACGGACTGATGCAGGTAAAGGTTCCTGCCGGTTTGGCATCGGGAATGTTGGCCGCATAATAGCGCAGGAAATCGACAGCTTCGCGCAGCTCGGCTACCGCGTCGGTCAGGGTCTTACCGGCTTCCCGTGCCAGCAGGGCAAACAGTTCCCCGAAGTTTTGTTCATAAAGATCTGCAGCCCTGTTCAGGGTTTCCTGGCGCTCGGAAGCAGGGGCCTGCCACGGCGCCGCTGAGGCAAGGGCCAGTTCGACATCGTCTGCGCTGGCGGGGGCAACCGCTCCGGGCCGGTCCATCGGTTGCGCCGGGTTAATGACCGGCTCATCCACTTCGGGCGCAGCGTTGTCGGACAGCAGGGGTCGTGCGTACCAGTGATGGGCCCGGAACTTGTCCCTTGCGGCGTCGATCCTGTCCAGCGTGGGCGTGTGATGCAGGTCGAACCCAACCGAGTTTTTTCGCTCGGGCTGGAACAGATCGGGACCGGTGGTCAGCGGCGTGACAGCGTGTTCAATGGATACGAACGGGTCGGCCGCAACTTCTTCCGGGGGGACGTCCTCATCCACAATCTGGTTCACGAAGGACGAGTTCGCACCGTTCTCCAGCAACCGCCGCACCAGATAGGCCAACAGATCGCGATGCGCGCCAACCGGGGCGTAGATACGGCAGCGCGTGTTGCTTTTGTCCTTGACGATCCGGTGCAGGGTTTCGCCCATGCCGTGCAGGCGCTGGAACTCGTACGGCTGGTCGTCGGCCATATGCAGAATCGCGCTGACGGTGTGGGCATTATGCGTGGCAAACTGCGGATAAATCCTGTCCGTCATGCCGAGAAGCTTCCGGGCGTTGGCAATGTACGAGACGTCGGTTGCGGCTTTGCGAGTAAAGACGGGGAACCCGTTCATGCCCTCGACCTGAGCCCGCTTGATCTCGGTATCCCAATAGGCGCCTTTTACCAGCCGCACCATCAGTTTGCGGTCGTGACGTTCGGCCATTTCATAAAGCGTATCCAGAACCAGCCCGGCGCGGGGGCCGTAGGCCTGAACAACGATGCCGAAGCCGTCCCAACCCGCCAATGCGGGTTCAGACATGACAGCCTCAATCACTTGCAGCGACAAGGACAGGCGGTCTGCTTCTTCCGCGTCCACGTTCAGACCCATCCCCGCGGCTTTAGCCAGCAATGCCAGCGCGCGCAAGCGGGGAACGAGTTCATCCATCACCCGCTGTTCCTGCGCCAGCTCATAGCGCGGATGCAGAGCGGACAGTTTCACTGAAATGCCGGGGTTGGCACGGATGTCGTCATGGGTGCAGGCATCGGAAATCGCGGTGATGGCGCGGGAATAGGACAGGTGATAACGCGCCGCATCCGCCTCGGTCCGGGCGGCTTCGCCAAGCATGTCATAGGAATATGTGTAGCCCTTCGTCTCCATCCCTTTGGCGCGCGACATGGCCGACTGAATGGTTTCGCCCAGAACGAACTGGCGCCCCATTTCTTTCATCGCCCGTCCGACTGCTGTTCGGATCACCGGTTCACCCAGCCGCTTGATTGCACTGCGCAGCACACCCACGGGCGAGGCCTTGTCTTCATCCAGCACTTTGCCCGTCAGCATCAGCGCCCAGGTCGACGCATTGACCAGCGAGGACGAGGAGTGGCCCAGATGCTTGCCCCAGTCCGACGGTGCGATCTTGTCTTCGATCAGCGCATCGATCGTGTCGGCATCCGGGACGCGTAACAGGGCTTCGGCCAGACACATAAGCGCGATGCCCTCATCAGTGGACAGGCCGTATTCGGCCAGAAACACCTCCATCATGCCCGGCGATGTGCTGGATCGGATATCACGCACCAGTTGCGCCGCCGCCGCGCATATGGCGTTTCGGTCGGCAACCGTCAGGTTTGCCTGTTCGGTCAGGCGTTCCAGTACGGTGTTCTGATCGGCATAAGTTTGGCTGTCGATGACAGAGCGCAGGTTGTGTGACATCTTTCCTCCGGGCTTTTGATGAGTATACCGTCGAAATTTCGGGACAATCGCCTGATTTTTGGCAATACTTGGGTAAATGGACCGTATTTTCGGGTAAGTGCGATGCAAAAAGACTTTTTGGATATTGATCGGTTCGATCAGTCAATTCTGACGATTCTGGCAGAGGACGGACGGGTATCCGTCGCGGATCTGGCTCGGCGGATCGGATTGTCGAAATCGCCGACACAGGCGCGGCTGAAACGGCTTGAGGCTGAAGGCATCATCACGGGCTATCGCGCCTTGCTTGATCCTATCCGCCTTGGACTGGATCATGTCGCGTTCGTCGAGGTACGCATGTCCGACACGCGAGAAAAGGCATTGGCCGAGTTCAACGCGGCGGTGCGCCGGGTGGCCGAGATCGAGCAGGCGCATATGATCGCCTCGAACTTCGACTACCTTCTCAAAGTCCGCACAGGGTCCATGTCTGAATACCGGGCGGTCCTTGCGGAAAAGATCTCGTCCCTGCCACATGTGGCGAATACATCGACTTTTGTCGCGATGGAGGCCGTGAAGGAAACCGGATTGTCCGGGGCCATCGAAAGGATCGGTTGACGAAACCGCGGGATGCACCATCATTGGCGGATGAAACTTCATGCCCTGCCTCTGATTGCCGTACTGGCCGCTTCGGTTGCCAACGCTGAAGAATGTCCGCCAGCGCCCGACCATGTCGAAGACGTCGACCTGCTGATCTCGCAGGTTCAACAGGCACCAAGCGAACAGGCCGCGCGTGAGATTTCTGGCCTGATGTGGGAGTTGTGGCGGGATGCGCCCGATGAAGATGCACAAGCCATGCTGGACAGCGGCATGGCGCGCATCCAACGTCGCGATCTGTCAGGCGCGATACAGGAATTTGATCGGTTGATTGATTATTGCCCATCCTACGCCGAAGGCTACAATCAACGGGCTTTCGCAAATTATCTGCGTTCCAATTTCAAGGCGGCCCTGGTTGACCTTGACCGGGCAATCGAGCTTTCGCCCAACCATGTCGCGGCGATCAGCGGCCGGGCGCTGACACTGCTTGGGTTACACAGAATAGATCAGGCGCGTGAAGCGCTTGATGAAGCGCTGGTTCTAAATCCGTGGCTGGCCGAGCGTCATCTGGCCGGGCCGGGCGGACCGCTGGAACCTCCGGGCGAGGATATCTGATATTTGGTCATCCAGTGAAAATATCCGGGGCGGCTTGAAAAACTGAATGCCCTGGAAACCTTCTTCGATGCGTTTGGCAGAAGGCTTTTTCGAATGGTACCGATTGCTATCTTCGGCAGTTATACGAACACGTTGTTGGCACCGCGTCACCGAAGGCGCATTCCGTCGCTGTCAAACCGATAGGCTTTTTCCGGAGAGAACGACAGGTGCAGTTCTTCGCCTTCCGAAATAGCATGTTGGCCGAACAACCGGGCTGTCACCGAATGCTCATGCACTTTTGCAATGACATTCGTATCGCCGCCCAACTTTTCCACGTGGCTCACGCGTGCGGCCAAGGGGCCGCCATCGGACAGGAACAGGTCTTCGGGACGGATGCCGATGGTGTTCTGCCCTTCGCCATGGACCAGATCTTCCGGCAGGAAATTCATCGAGGGTGAGCCCAGAAAGCCAGCAACGAACTGGTTGGCCGGGTTATTGTACAATTCCATCGGGCTGCCGATCTGTTCGACCCGACCGTCGCGCAGAACGACGATCTTGTCGGCCAGCGTCATGGCCTCGGTCTGATCATGGGTCACGTAGATCATCGATGCATCCAGAGCGCGATGCAGGTTGGCGATCTCGATCCTTGTGTTCATGCGAAGCGCGGCGTCCAGGTTCGAAAGCGGTTCGTCAAACAGAAACAGCTTGGGTTCGCGGACGATCGCCCGGCCGATGGCGACACGCTGCCGTTGGCCACCTGACAGTTCAGACGGAAAACGATCCAGATACGGCTCAAGGTTCAGCATCCGGCTGGCATTGGCGACGCGTTCTTCGATCACCGCTTTGGGCTGTTTTTCCTGTTTCAGCGCCAGCGTCATGTTTCCGCGCACGCTGAGGTGAGGGTAGAGCGCATAGCTCTGGAACACCATAGCGATCCCGCGTTTGGAGGGCGGAACAAGGTTGACCTCCTGGCCGCCGATGCTGATCTGGCCCGAGGATGCATCCTCGAGCCCAGCGATCACACGCAGCAAGGTTGATTTGCCACAACCTGATGGGCCGACGAAGACGACAAATTCACCTTCTTCAACTTCAAGCGTGATGTCTTTCAGGACATGCACATTGCCAAATGATTTGTTTACATTGGTCAGGGTCAGAGCGGTCATTGTGCGGGCTCCTCAAGGGAAACGGGTTGGCCGGTCCGGATGCTTTCATCCGCGGCCAGACAGATGGCGAGCGACTGTACGGCGTCGGTCATATGGCGGGTCAGGTCGATGTCTTCGGCAATAGCGCGCAGCATATAGGCCTGTTCAGCGTCACAAAGCTCCTGATGGCCGGGTTCATCGGGCATTTCGATTGTGCGGTCTCCCTCCGGCGTGTGGACCAGCAGCCCGCCGACTTTCGTATGGCCATCGATATCGGCGGAAGCGCCCTTGTTGCCGTCCGTGATCGAAACGGACCCTTTGGGGGAAACGATATCTTTCACAAAGAACGCGGTTTCGGACATCATCGGGCCCCAGCCCGCTTCGTACCAGCCGACCGATCCATCGTCGAAGATCACCTGAAACTGACCGTAATTGTACATGTCAGGCGCGATCTCATCGGACAGGCGCAAGCCCATGCCATGCACGCGGACAGGGCGCGCGTCAGTGATCTGGCACATCACGTCGACATAGTGCACGCCGCAGTCAACGATGGGCGAGGTGGTCTGCATCAACGCCTTGTGAGTCTCCCATTCTGCGCCCGAAGATTGCTGGTTCAGGTTCAGGCGGAACACATAAGGCCCGCCCAGATCACGCGCCTCGGCAATCAGCCGCATCCATGAAGGGTGGTGGCGCAGGATATACCCGACGACCAGTTTGCGGTTCAGTCGAGTGGCGGTTTCAACCACGCGCTGTGCGTCAGCGACGTTGGTGGCAAGAGGCTTTTCAACGAACACATGCGCACCGGCTTCCATCGCCGCGCAGGCGTAGTCGGCATGACTGTCCGAGTAGGTGGCGACCACCACCAGATCCGGTTTTGTTTCGGCCAGCGCCGCTGCGAAGTCCGAATAAGCCGGATAACCGGCAAGCTCGGGGTGATCTACACGGCCGGACCGGTTCACCACCCCGACGATTTGGGCGTCGGGGTGGTGGTGGTGAGCCAGCGCGTGGCTCAGCCCCATATTGCCAAGGCCTGCAATCAGAACTCGGGTCATTTGACAGCTCCTGAAGTGATGCCGCGGATCAACTGGCGCGAGAAGATGACGTACAGGATCAGCACCGGCAGGATCGCCATGGACAGCGCTGACAGAACCGCGTTCCAATCGGTCACAAACTGACCGATGAAGACCTGGCTGCCCAGCGTCAGCGTTTTTGTTTCTTCAGCCGGGGCAAGGATCAGCGGGAACCAGAGGTCGTTCCAGATCGGGATCATGTTGAACACGGCCACGGTTGCCATGGCAGGGCGGACGAGGGGCAGCACCAGCCGGAAGAAGATCGTGTATTCCGACAGCCCGTCGATGCGGCCGGCATTCTTCAGGTCATCGCTGACCTGTCGCATGAACTCGGACAGGATAAACACCGCCAACGGCAAACCTTGCGCTGTATAGACCAGTATTAGCGCCCAGAGGCTGTTCACCAGCCCTGTTGCCACCATCATCTCAAGGATTGCGACAGTGCCGATGCGGATCGGGATCATGATCCCAAGCGCCAGGTACAGGCCCATCACCAGGTTGCCCTTGAACTGGTATTCGGACAGCGCATAGGCCGCCATGGCGCCGAACAGCAGGATGAAGAACAGCGATGCCACGGTGACGATCATCGAATTCTGGAAATAAAGGAAGAAATCCCCCTGCTTCATCACCGTCTCATAGCCGATCATCGAAAAGCTTTCCGAATTCGGCAAAGCCAGCGGTTCGCGAAAGATGGCGCGGCGGGATTTGAAGCTGTTGATCAGGATCACGAAGACCGGGAACAGTGCAATCAACGTGTAGAGGATCAGCGCGCCGTGCATCGCGAACATATTGAGGGGGTTATGACGTGCCTTGTTCATCGCTTGCCCCTCACAGTTGATACCGGCGCATCCGGGTCTGGATGCCGAACAGGTAGATGCAGACACCGACGAGGATGATGGCGAACATCGCACCGGCTATTGCGGACCCCATATGCGGATCGCCCAATTGCAATTGGAAGCCGAAGAAGGTGCGGTACATGAAAGTGCCCAGAATGTCGGTCGAGAAATCAGGCCCCGCCAGTGCGCCTTGGGCCGCATAGATCAGGTCGAACGCGTTGAAATTACCAACGAATGTCAGGATCGAGATGATGCCGATAGACGGCAGAATCAGCGGCAGTTTGATTTTCCAGAATGCGGCGGCACCGGTGATGCCATCGATCTCTCCGGCCTCGAGAATTTCTTCCGGAATGGTCAGTAGGGCGGCGTAGATCAGCATCATCGGGATGCCCACGAATTGCCAGACCGAGATCAGCGCCAGCGTGGTCAACGCGTATTCCTCTTTCCCCAGCCACGGTGCGTAAAGAGACTTGAGGCCGATGGCGTCCAACATGGACGGCGCGATGCCCCAGATCGGTGACAGGATAAGCTTCCAAGCGAACCCGACGATCACGAAGCTCAGGATCGTGGGGATGAAGATGGCCGACCGGTACAATGCTGCAAATCTCAGGCGCGGGTGGCTGAGCAGGGCGGCCAGCGCGATCCCGATGGGGTTCTGCACCAGCATGTGGATCAGGAAGAACCAGAAATTGTTGCCCAATGCGTTCCAGAACTGTTCAGACCATATGGGGTCGAAAAACAGCGTTTGGAAATTCTGCAATCCAACGAAGACGCGGCTCTGATCGATTTCGGTGTAAAGCGCCAGACGCAGCGTGTTGAACAGCGGAAAGATCATCACTGCGGTGTAAACCAGCACTGCGGGTGCCAGAAAAACAACGATATGCCAGCGGAAGCGGGGGCGGTTCATCGGACTGCTTTCAATGGAGTGTCGGGTATACCCGGGCGATCATCGCCGCCCGGGTAAGGTTGAGGCCAGACTTACTGGTGCGGCGCGTACCAGGAGGACAGACCCTCCTGCAGTTCTGCGCCCAGTTCCTCGGGGGTGCTGGCGCCTTTGATGGCGGCGACCGATGCGCCCCAGGTTTCGTTTTCAAGGTTCGGCGTGCCGCGCGACAGGATTTGATAGGTCGAGCGGATGGTCGATTCACACTCGTCGCGCCAGCCGACGAATTCCTTGGCCAGCGGGTCCTGCAGTTCTACCGGAGTGTTTGACAGCGGGAAGAAGCCGGGCACGGCGTTGCCGAAAATCTCGGCGAACTCGGGGCTTGCGACCCAGGCCAGGAAGGTTTCTGCCGCTTCGGGATGCTCGGTGGCAGCATTCATGCCAATGCCGATATCGGTGTGGTCCGAGATGTAGCAGGTATCGCCCGCATTTTGGACCGGGGGCTTGAACGCGCCCATTTCGAAATCCGCCTGCGAGTTGAAACCGGCAATCTCCCATGAACCGGCAGGGTAGATCGCAGCGCGGCCCAGCGTGAAGATATTCTGGCTGTCAGGATAGGTCTGCGCCTCGTACCCGTCGCCCAGATATTGGCTCCAACGTGCCAGAGTGGCGTAGGGGGCTGTCCACGGCTCATCGGTCAGTTTCTGCTCGCCCGCGATCAGGGCCTGCCGACCTTCTTCGCCTTTCCAATAGTTCGGACCGATGTTGTTATAGCCCATCGTGGCGGCTTCCCACTGGTCGTTGGTGCCCATCGCCATCGGGATGTAGCTGCCGTCTTCCTTGATCTTGTCGAGCGCGGCAAAGAATTCATCTTCTGTGGTTGGGACTTCAATACCCAGTTCGGCAAACGCATCCTTGTTGTAGATGAAACCATGGATCACCGACGCCATCGGAACGCAGAAGCTGGCCGAGCCGTCATCCGTCTGCCACGCGGACTTGGCCACGTCCGAGAAGTTGCTCATCGCCTCGACCGAGGACAGATCGGTCAGGTGACCAGCTTCGTACAGGGCCAGAGAAGCGTCAAAAGGACGGCAGGTGATCAGATCTCCGGCCGAACCTGCATCGAGCTTCGAGTTCAGAACCGCGTTGTATTCTGCCGGGGCCGACGGGGTGAATTGCAGTTTGATGCCCGGGTTTGCGGCCTCGAACGCCGGAATGATCTGCTCTTGCCACAAAGTCAGGTCGTCATTGCGCCAGCTTTCGATGGTCAGCGTCACATCCTCGGCCATGGCGCCGGTCGCGGCCAGCGTCGAGCCGAGCAAGGCCAGTTTCAGACTTCTATATGTCATTTCTCTCTCCCAGTTGGTTAGCAGTCATGTGTCCTGCGCCAGTGCGGCGCTCAGGTTTCCATTTGCATTGCGCAGTCGCGCGGTTGCTTCGAGTAATGTCAGGTCAAGCGCCGCGATCAGAATGGCGGGTTTTACCTCGCCTTTTGCAATCGCCAGCGCCCGGTTGGCCGTTTCGCTGTGGACGCGGGCGATGCGGCAAACGATGCCGGTGGCCCGGGCGCGCAGCTTGTCATTGTCGGCGTGCAAGTTGACCATCATGCCGTCGTGAACATGACCCAGTTCCAGCGCCATCAGCGTGGACAGCATGTTCAGGGCGATCTTCTGCGCGGTTCCGGCCCCCATGCGGGTCGAACCCGAAACCAGTTCGGGCGGTGTTGCCAGCAGGATCGGAATGTCGGCCTTCTGCAAAAGTGGGCTGCCGGCATTGTTGGCAATACCGATCACGCAGGCGCCGCGCGCACGGGCAATCTCGATGGCTGCCACCGTATAGGCGGTTGAGCCGCTGGCTGAGACCGCGATGACCGTGTCACGCTTGCCTAACGCGCTGAAAGCCTGGTCAAGCCCGTCCTGCAGATCCTCGGCGTCACCGGGCATTTCCACCCCGGTTGGAAGGCCACCGGCCATATGAATGCGCAGTTGGTTGGACGGTATCGAAAAGGTTCCGCCCAGTTCCTGCGCGTCTGCTGCGGCCATCAGGCCGGAAGATCCGGCGGCAGTGTAATGCAGAACTCCGCCTGCCTGAATCGTCCGTGCCATTGCGTGCGCACCCTTTGCGATCGCATCGGCCGCGTCACGTACGGATTGCGCCGCCGCTATCTGGCCCTCGGCCAGCAGCAATGCCGAGGCGGAAAGGTCGCCCGAATCCAGGTTGGCGGCAGCGCTATGCACTTGTTCTGTTGATGGCAGCGTCAAAGGATTCCCTCTGTTGATCGGTTTACAATACCTATTTAATACCAATTGTCCAAGACTTTATTTTTTTCATGATTTCCCGGCGCTTGGCGCGATAATTGGCAGTTTCTTGTTGATTTCGGTCTAATTCAGTCTTTCAAAAAGCTTAAAGGTATTATAATGGTATTGTCATGACTGAGTCCCTTGCAGATGCTGTTTTGGCCGTGGATGGTGGTGGAACGCGATGCCGCGTTGCCTGCGCCATTGCGGGAAGTGTCTGTCAGGTTGAAGCTGGCTCTGCGAATGTTTCGACGGATTTTAATGGTGCCGTGGGTCAGATTCGGGCCGGGCTTGACGCGTTGGCGGGAAAGCTTGGCGTTGATCCCCGTTCGTTGATCGGCCTGCCTGCGTTTGTCGGTCTCGCCGGTGTGACAGATGCCGCTTTGGCACA
This sequence comes from Ruegeria sp. D4, assembly GCF_056534475.1. Classification (NCBI taxonomy): domain Bacteria; kingdom Pseudomonadati; phylum Pseudomonadota; class Alphaproteobacteria; order Rhodobacterales; family Roseobacteraceae; genus Ruegeria; species Ruegeria sp. D4. The sequence continues at coordinate 18,956 of NZ_JBQFPJ010000012.1, read as the reverse complement.
AAGACTTAGAGATGCGGTGGGGTTTGCCTGCGCGCGTGTCGAAGACGACAGGCCTGCTGCGGTTCGGGGCGCGCTGGGCGCGCAGGATGGCGTCGTGGTCCATTGCGGAACCGGTTCGTTCCTGGCGTCGCAGCGGAACCGCGTCATGCGGTTCGCGGGTGGCTGGGGCCCCGTTCTTGGTGACGAGGCATCGGCGCAATGGGTTGGCCGGCAAGCATTGTCCCGAACGCTGAGCGCACTTGATGGCGTTCATACCCGGTCCGACCTGACGCGAAGCCTGTTGTCCGATCTTGGGGGCGCGCCCGGTATCGTGCAGTTTGCCGGCAGGGCCACACCATTTCAGTTCGGCGAACTCGCGCCCCAAGTCACGAAAGCTGCCGGAAACGGCGACGTCGCCGCCGTGCGGATCATGCGGGCAGGGGCGGATTATGTCGTGGAAACCGCTGGTCAATTGGGCTGGCAAAGCGGCGTCACGATTTGCCTGACCGGCGGTATTGCAAAGCACTATGCCGATTATCTGCCGCCGGACATGCAATCCTGCATTCGCCCGCCATTGGGAGAGCCTATGGCAGGGGCACTGGAACTGGCGAGGGAGGTTCAGCATGAGTATCACTGATTTCCTGCGCCCCGATGCGTGGCTGGGCCGCGACAACGGTCCCCGTTATGTGCAACTGCGACGCAGATTGCAGGAAGGTGTCGATACGGGCGTGCTGCCGCCGGGCTCTTCGCTGCCTTCCGAGCGGGAACTGGTTGAAATAACAGATCTTTCGCGCGTGACCATCCGAAAGGCCATTCAGGAGCTGGTGCAGGAAGGCGTCATCGAGCAAAGGCAGGGCTCGGGTTCGTTCATTCGCCAGCGATTGCCCCGTGTCGAGCAGTCGCTGACGCACCTGACATCTTTCACTGAGGATATGGCCAGCCGGGGCATGCAAACCACCTCGAAATGGCTGGAGCGCGGAGTGTTCGAGCCGTCTGCCGAGGAAGTGAACGCCCTGAACCTGTCCGAGGGCGAGCAGATTTCCCGTATCTATCGCCTGCGCGAGGCCGATGGCCGACCGCTGGCGTTGGAACGGGCAGCCTTGCCGCTGGACATCCTGCCCAACCCGATCGAAGTGACCACATCCCTGTATGAAGTGCTCGACGATCTGGGGCATCGCCCGGTTCGTGCGGTGCAGAAGATTTCAGCCCTTAACCTGGCGGCGCGCGAAGCGGATTTGCTGGCTGTTCCCGAAGGCGCAGCAGGGCTGAACATAGAACGCATATCATTTCTGAAAAACGGACGGGTCGCGGAACTGACCCGATCCCTCTATCGCGGTGACGCCTACGATTTCGTAGCCGAATTGCGGTTGTAACACGGAAAGGCCGGTACTCTTATGTCCGCAGAAACCACAAAAATGCGCCGGGAGATTCTGGAAATTCCCGACGCGGTCGAACGGCTGCTGTCTCAGGGCGCGGCCCAGATCCAGACGGCGGCCCAACAGGCGCGCGATGCCGATCCGCGTTTTCTGGTGTCAGTGGCGCGCGGTTCGTCCGATCATGTCTGCACTTATCTGAAATACGCCAGCGAGCTACTGCTGGGTTTGCCGGTGGCCTCGGTCGGGCCTTCCGTCAGCTCAATTTATGGCGTTGATCTGAAAGCAGACGGAACACTGTGCCTGTCGGTTTCCCAGTCAGGTCAAAGCCCGGATATCGTCGGAATGACCCGATCGCTCAAGGCGTCAGGCGCGCTTACAATGGCGATCACCAACAACACAGAATCGCGCCTGGCCGAGGTGGCGGACGCGGTGTTGCCGATCCACGCGGGCCCCGAGCTGAGCGTGGCGGCCACCAAGACATTTGTAACATCGCTTGTTGCCGGGCTGTGGCTGCTGGCCGAGATCAAGGGCGATGGTGCGCTGTTGCGCGCCATTCACGCGCTGCCAGATCATCTGGCCGCCGCCGCGCGATGTGACTGGTCTGCCGCAGCCGCGGCCATCGACGGGCGGTCGCTGTTTACTCTTGGCCGCGGACCCTCGCTGGCGATCTCCAACGAAGCCGCCCTCAAGATCAAGGAAACTTGCCAAATCCACGCCGAAAGCTACTCGGCCGCCGAAGTGCTGCATGGGCCTGTCTCCATTGTCGACGAGGGGTTTCCAACGATTGTGTTTGCCGCCCGCGACGCCGCCGAGCAAAATGCGGCTGAAGCGGCCGATGCGCTGGCAGAAAAAGGTGCGACCGTGTTTGCAGCGACGGACAAGGTCAAACGGGCCGAACCTTTGCCGGTTGTGCGCACCGATCACTGGCTGACAGATCCGATAACGGCGATCACGGCCTTTTATGGCATGGTCGAAGCCGTAGCTGACAATCGCGGAATTGATCCCGATACCCCGCGACACCTGAAGAAAGTGACCGAGACGGTATGAGCGCCAGCGCGATAACATTCAGAAACGGAAAAATATTTGACGGTGCGCAGTTGCTGAGTGATCGGCCGGTGCGGCTCGTCGGTGGGAACCTGACTATTCTTGGACGCGAACCGGATGCATCGGGCGAAGGGGTCATCGTTAATCTGGGCGGAGATATCCTGAGCCCCGGATATGTCGACCTTCAGGTCAACGGCGGGGACGGGGTGATGTTCAATGACGACCCCTCCGTCGAAACTCTTGGCCGGATAGCTGCGGCACACAAGCGGCTTGGTGTGTCGCATCTGTTGCCGACGCTGATCACCGACACGGCAGAGAAGACGGCGGCTGCCATCGAGGCCGCTGTTCAGGCGATCCGGGCAGGGGTTCCCGGCATTGCCGGCCTTCATCTGGAAGGGCCGCACCTGTCGGTTGCCCGAAAAGGGGCGCATGACGCTTCTTTGATCCGGTCCATGGGGGATGCGGACCTTGATGCGCTGATCAGGGCGGCCGAGTTGCTGCCATGCCTGAAAGTGACGCTCGCCCCCGAGGCAGTGACACTGGAACAGGTCATGGAACTTAAGCAGGTCGGCGCATTGGTGTCGCTGGGCCATAGCGATGCGGATTTCGAAACCTGCCAGCGCTATGCCAAAGCTGGGGCATCTTGCGTCACTCATCTGTTCAACGCGATGAGCCAGATGGGCAATCGCGAGCCTGGCCTTGTTGGCACAGCTTTGGCCAATGGGGGTTTGTCTGCAGGTCTGATCGCCGACGGTATCCACGTGCATCCCGAAGTGATGCGGACCGCCTGGGCTGCCAAAACCGGACCCGGCCGGATCTTTCTTGTCAGTGATGCAATGGCTGTGGCTGGAACGGATCAAACCGAGTTCAAACTGGAGGGGCGTCGCATTACGCGCACAGATGGGCGGCTGACCCTTGGCGATGGAACTTTGGCTGGCGCCGATCTGGATTTGACGACCGCTGTCAGAACCCTGGTTGAACGGGTCGGTGTGCCCTTGCAGGACGCTCTTGTGGCCGCGACTACAACACCTGCACGGAAAATCGGGTTGCCGCCTGCGCCCTTGCAGGCGGACACAATGATCCGGATATCTTCTGACCTGAAATCCTGTACGTGGTTGTCCAAAAGCCTACCCTCTGCCTGAGGCAGGTTTTTTGATTTCCACCCGGCGAACTGCGCTTGACGCGGTCAGATGCATCGCTTAAACCGCCACCTGCTGAGCGGGCGTCGTATACTGGCTATTACCTCAGCCTTCCAAGCAAGCGTTATGAGTTTCCCAGGCATTCCTGCAGTTGCCAAGCCATTCATATTATGTATTTATTTGATTGATACTCGTTCCTCGAGTTTCCTTGAGTTTCAATTCACTTCCGACAAAAAACTGACAAAACGCCAAAGCTCACAGAGACCTTCGCCCGCAAGGTTCCACAGACAAAAAAGGGCACTGCCAAGCACTGGGATAGCGAGGTCAAAGGGCTCGTTCTATTCGTCGGCAAGCAGTCCAAAACCTGGTACTTCCAGAAAGATGTCGGAGGGCAAACCCGGCGGGTTTTAATCGGCCGGCACCCTCTGATCTCTGCGGACGTCGCACGACAAACTGCATTGGGTTTTGCGTTGGACTGGGGCAGGGGAGCAGGCAGGCAGCTGCAGATTGGAGCACCCACTCTTGAGACAGCTATGGAAACTTATCTGGCACGTCCAAAGCTTCGGTCTGAGGCCCACCGGTCCGGGTTGCGGCAGCAGTTCGAGCTTCATTTGAAAGATTGGCTACGCCTGCCGCTGAATGAGATCACAAAATCCATGGTGGTTGAGCGCCATAGGTCGATGGCCGCGACACCGTCCTCCGCAAATCACACTTTGAAGTACTTTCGGACAGTCTGGAATCACGCGCGGCGGGTGCATGATCTGCCGGAAAGCCCAACGATGGCCATAGAGTGGTATGAGGAACAACCAAATGGCTCGATAATTGAGGATTTGAACGCGTGGCGCGAGGCCGTTGATGAGCTCTACAACCCGATCCACAGGGTATTCTACGAATTGCTCTTGTTCACAGGGCTTCGCAAAACCGAGGCACTGACGCTCGAATGGAAGAACGTGCAGAAAGATCACATACATTTGCCGATGACCAAGAACGGGCGCAGTTTTGATCTCCCCATATCGCAAGTGCATCACGAGATACTTGCTCCTTTACGGGGCCTTCATCACCAATGGGTCTTTCCCTCTCCGAAGTCACCGAGTGGCCATTTGAAAGGGCCCCAGCGTATGCAATGGTCCATTCATTCCCATCGTCGGACATTCGCGACGGTCGCCATGGAGGCTGGAATATTGGAAGAGATTGTAGGACGCCTTCTCAATCACACGCCGCTATCAATCACCGGTCAGCGCTACGTGAAGCCGTCGCTAGACGCCCTCACACCAGCGATGGATTCTGTGTGTCGGGAATTGACCCGCAGGACAAGGAGGAACGCGGTGGATTGTAATGTCTAAGCGGGATTGGATTTGGCCTGTCGATTCCGACTTACCTGAATTGGATATGCCATATCCAGCGGAGTTTAGTAGTGAGCCCAGCGAATTCAATACGGAGTTAATTCGCCTCCTGAGAAAGCACTTTGATAAGTACGAACGCTTTGATAACGAAAGCTATGGCTGGATGGCCCATTACCTAAATTTCGACCAAGCTCATGAACTAGACGAGTTCTGGTCATCTAAAGAGGCTCTGGAAGACCTCGCTAGGCTCAGAACACGCCTAAACGAAGCAGGAGAAATCTTGGATCGGCTTCCTACGCCCGTCAGTGATGCGTTTCGCATCGGCGCATTGAATCGGAGTGGTTTGCGAAATCAAAACAAAGTGGCTGATGTTCGTAACGTCTGGTTAAACGATGCAATTGAAGAAACACCACATTGGAAGGCGATGATGGCCGAAGTAGAGTTCTTCAAGAGACTTCGCTACTATATTGAATTGATTAAAGATGCTGAAACTGCTGCTGCTCAGGGCAAGCCGGTCGGGAAGAAGGCAATTGAAGCTTGGCGCTTAGTCTCGGCTTGTGTCAGGCTTTGTGAGCGCCACCCAGACACAATCCGAGTTCCTAAAGCGATGAATGAAGGTGGTCCATTCTATCGATTCCTGTGCGATATGTTCGAGGTGTTTGGTATTGAAGAGCTTCCAACGTCGGCATTTAGAGGCTGGAAAAAACATGTGGGTCGTTAGAAGGATTCTTTCTTTCTGACGACCCATGACGAAAATGCCACCTACGCCTTTTTTGTTCCTAGACATACTCAAAGGAGCAAGGCCATGCAGGCGCACTATCTGACAACACAAGAAGCTGCTCAATACACCGGAATAAGCCAAAGCTATCTCGCAAAACTGCGCATGGGTATCGGTAGCGTTACGGGACCGAGGTTTATTCGGATCGGTTTACGATCCATCCGCTACAAGCGCTCTGATCTCGATGCGTGGATGATTTCGCGAAGCGAAGGTGTCGGGGGAGAGGGCTAATGGCTCGAACGGCTCCATTTACGAAACTTCGCTACCATTGGAAGAGGCGAATTCAAAGTTCAGCTCATCTGGCACCACGAACCAAGCACTTTGCAATGTTCGTCTGCGATCAGTTTGTGTCAAAAGCGAATGGTTGCTTCTGGGCCAGAAATACAACGCTCGCCAGCGCGTTTGGCGTTCATGAGCGCAGCATCCAGCGTTATCTTCGGGAACTCGAAGTGTGCGGTTGGATCACGCGTGTTCGTCGACGCGGCGTTCGTCGCACATTTCAGATCAGCGTGCCGCGAGATGCCGAACGCGACACTGAACATGACATTGAAATACGCAAAAGGGCGACAGACCTGTACCGGAAAGGCGACAACGTTGTCGCGCAAAATAAGAACATAGGAAAGAACATAGAAATCAAGCTCGGTGCGACATGTGGTGGTGCGTATCATTGGTTCGACGAAAGAGACGCATCTGCTCTTCGTGAATGGGAAGCGTTCGTAACTGCCAAGACCGCCTTCAATTTTGAGGCGTTGGTGCAATTGCTGAGAAAGGATGGTTCTATTGCTTTGCCGGCACGTTTCCCAAAATCTGAAGAAGCAGATCGGTATGTTCGGTTCTTTGGCGAAGTCATTCTCAGCAAAGGACAGAGCATTGGTACTGCACCGTCGCCAACTCGATGAAGGTCTCCTTGGGGGGGCATCAAAAGTCTTAGGGCTAAAAGCTAGGGACCGGTGGGGGTAGTCAGATTTTTTCGCGTGAAACTTTTAAGGGGGGGGGTCCCACGAATTGTGCACTTAGGGCTGTAAACAGACTTTTTCTACACCGTTCATGGAACTCCGAAAAGAGGAGCAGAACAGACATCAAACTATCGCTGAACATCCGCACCGCGGACAAGGCAGACATTTCGGATAACCGCGTGTACCCTAACTGCATCGATTAGAGAGGCTGTGTAATGACTAATCCGAATGAAGTCGCGCACCATTACCATTCCGGACACCTGCTCCAGCAGATTTCTGATGGTTGCGCTGCGCTGAACCTAACCCCACCATTTTCTCAAGACGCCTTGGCTCCAGTTGACGAGTTTCACGTTGGTGGGCGCCTCGCAACCGAACCGTTTGTGAAGGCTCTTGGCCTTACGCCCGAAAGCCGGGTTATCGATTTTGGATGCGGTCTCGGCGGTCCGGCACGCTATGTCGCGGCAGTTACCGGAGCGCACGTAACCGGCGTTGATTTGACCGCTGAGTTTGTGGAAACCGGACGGACACTCACAGAATGGACAGGGTTATCGGATCGGGTTCAACTTATCGAAGGCAGCGTGCTCGATTTGCCGATAGAAGCTGGTTCCATGGACGCCGCTTATATGATCCACGTTGGCATGAACATCGCGGACAAACTAGGCATAGCGCGCGAGGCGAAACGGGTCCTCAAGCCAGGAGGAATCTTTGCAATTTACGATGTGATGCTAGTCGGAGAGGGACAAATGGACTATCCGGCGCCTTGGGCTTTTTCTTCAGATCAAAGCTCACTTGCATCACCAGAGACGTATGAGGCTGCTTTGAAGTCCGTTGGTTTCGAGGTGAGTGACCGGATCGACCGCACTGAATTTGCCAAACAGTTCTTCGCCGATCTGGCTGCCGCGCAAAGCCGTGCAGATGGCCCTCCACCACTGGGTCTTCATCTTATCATGGGCGATGATACCGCGCTTAAGGTTCAACACATGGTTCGGAACATCGCCGGTGGATTGATTGCTCCGATTGAAATCCACTCTCGCCTCCCAGAGTAATAAACCACTCTATACTATCGGCGAATGCCAGAAAGGTAGGTTGATGGCAGCAGACAATTTCCGACTGACCAAAGAAGCTACTCTCAAATGTGACAGCCATATTGTGCCGGCTATGTTTGGACCACTGGCGCAAGCGACAATGGAGAAGGCGCCGATTTCGTTCCGCGATGGAGACTTAATTTCGAACCTTCTGACGGACGCAGGCTTCCAAATCAGCCGTCATGACGCCTTTGTGCTTGAACGCCGTTTTTGAAGACCTGCGGGAGGTGGACCTCAGAAAGGCGAGTGACGATATTGCTGAAGCGGTTGTGGCAGAAGTGGCCGCTGAGCTGGCCCAGTACGACAAGTCCGGAGTATTGCGCGTTCCACAAGAAGCGCATCTTTTCGTCGCCGAAACGAGAGAGGAGATTCGTCGAGGGCTGAACCAAAGACGGCAGTGCAGACGCAGAGGCCGTTTGCTGCGGCGCAGAGCTCCGGATTCAATTGAATGATTGCTCAGCAGACGGAGTGAACGAACAGAGCTATCTTTCGCTGTTTGGTCTAAAAGCGCGGATTCTCATTGTCTATCTCAGGGCAAAAGCCTTCTTCTACTACAGGATCGATACATAGCTTGCGACGGACGCTCTATTTAGAAAAAAGGCCAGTAGAAGAAAAAACAACAATATTGGGGCCGCAAATATAGCTTTTCTTATCATAAGTTTTAGGGAGCTATTCTTGTTCGGCCCAAACGTTTCGACCTCGTCGTCGTTTAAAGGTGGGAATAGCTCCCTTTTGCTTTGCTTAACCATAGTCAACTCGTAAAAACTATTTATTCTTTTTCAGACCTCACATTAACCGAGTGTTAACGCCCCTATTATTTCCGTTTTAGCGATTTTTTTTTGATCTCTTTTGGAGACAAAAACTTTAAAATTACCGCCATTGTCAACAGTCTTATGTTCCCAGGTGATTCTTTTGGGAGTAACGGCTAAGCTGTTAATGTTAAATTAAAAATATCCACTCCGAAATGTCGGATCGTTGCCACATTCTGGCCCCGTTTTGACAACACTCTTAAGTGTGGCATTTGCACGTCGCCGCTAATCTGTATTTCGCTAAGTAAAAAGGATTTCTTACGTGTTGAACTTCCTTAAAGTGAGTGTCTCCGCACTCGTGCTGTCTGCATTTGTAGTCGCGCCAATCGTGACCGTTTTCGCCACCGATTACGCATATGCAAAAAATGGTAACGGAAAAGGTGGGGGCAACGGCGGCGGAAAAGGGGATAATGGAGGTGGCAACGGTGGCGGAAAGGGCGGCAACAGCGGTGAAAAAGGTGCCAAAAAGGGATGGGGTTCCGACAAAACGCTAAACGGGACAAGAACGAAGTCTGCCAGCAAAAGTCATAAATCAAAGAGCGGCAGTCGTTTGGGTCGGGCTGTGAAGGAAGACTTTCAGGCCTTGGGCCGTAACCTGAAGCAAAACGGTGTCAAAGGTCTATTCAAAGGGAACAAGGCACGGACCACCACAACACGAACAAGTAATGCGAGTGTCGCGCAATCCCCGAGACCACCAAGCAGAAAAGCAAAACTCCTTGATGATGGCACGCTTGCCCCGCGTAACCTCGGCAAATTGAATGGTGCCATTAACTCCAGTGTAAATGCAAAACTCGCGCATATCGCGAACGGACAGTATGCGAAAGGTACAGGGCCGGTGAGCCTGGCCGCTGGCCTCGCCGTAGCCGACGCAAATTTCAATCATGTCATGGGTGAAGATTACGACTTGAGCCCTGAAGAAGTGAAGGAAATTGCTGCGGCGTATGACTATTTGGACACGGCTCCGATGACGCTGGAGGAAGCTGAACAGGTTCTTGCCGATGAGGCGGCCACCCCCGGTACGATTGCGCCCGAAGACTTGGAAACCGCACAAGCGGTGAAAAATGCGCACGACGTAACAACAGATGAAGACGGAAATAAGATAGGGCAGCCGACCGACGATCAGTTGGCGGCCGCGGAGGCGGTGCATGACGCGGAAGCCAGCCTGTTGGGGCACTACAAAGGCGACTTTTCTGACGACACAATCATCGCGGAGGAACAGCAAGACCGCGTCCTTGGCGCCGTCCGCGCCTCCAATCCCGATGAAGAATCGGTAAAAGCCACACTTGGCACTTCGGACGACGGAAGCATTTATGCCGACGGCCAGGAGGACGATGATGCTGATGGAGAACCGGAGGGAATAGTTCAAACCCCGGATGGAGAGGCGGAAGAGGAACTTGCAAGTAACGGCTGACCGTAAAGTTAGAGGCGCTAGAGTAAGGATTTAGACGCAATTTTCGAAAGTACCGGCCTCCCGTTGGATTGAAACTGGCCCATTAGTTAGATGGCACTTTCACCAATTTGGGGCCACCTAAAACAAAACTTAGGCGAAACTATTTGGTCCGCTCTGGGCTCAAAGCAGCTATTCTCAGCCGGCCGCTAGGATGACGTTCTGGGCGATCCAGGTCTTTTACTCCACGACGCGAAAAACCTCCCAATATGTTGAGCCGGAAACTATCACTTCCCCCATCTTTTTCCCCCATTCGGCATGCATCTTGATCGAAGCGATTTTATTGAAAAACGCATCCAGTTCGGCGAGATTTTCGATCTCGAATTCGTCTTGAATGATTGCTTCCTTAGCGCCAACCGAACCGGTAAAGATCCGGCTTTTCGACATATCGATATCTGTCTGCGAGCCGATCTGCTCGGCCCATTCTTTGTGAAGCGCCAACGTCTCTGATTTCATTCCGAACTTGGCCTCGCAGGTCCATCGCGCGATCATCATGAGGTGTTCCCTTCTATAAGTGTAAAATGTTCTGACCTGCCCCGTCAGCAACAACCAAGATGACAAGGCAGGCCATATCTAATTCAGTACCTTCGATCTAAGGAGCAATGTTCTGGTTGATGCGAAACAGGTTGTCCGGATCGTACTGACGCTTCAGTTTGAGAAGCCGCTCATAGTTGCCGCCAAAATTCTCCTGCGCGCGCCCAGCATCATCATCATCCATGAAATTGATATACCCGCCAGGCTCGGAGTAAGGCGCTATCGCATCTGAGTAATCACGCACCCACTTGGTATGCGCTGCATCGTCGGCCGGATCGTCAGATGCGGCCAGAACAACCATCGAAAAATTGGCATCCCGATGCCCGAACGCCGTTGCGTCCGCGTCCACGTCGTGACAGGCGCCGTCGATCGGGTAAAGATGCATGGTGGAGCTGACCGTCGGCGCGTTGGGCCCGTGCTTGACGTGGGCGGCGATTGCCTCATCGGTAAGTTCCTTGACGAAATTGCCCTTCCAGTACTGCCGGATGCCCTTTGGAAATAGGCCATCGAAGGCCGCGTTGATAGCTGGATAAGGCACAGGACCGACATGTTCAGCCTTGACCTCGGCGACTTCGTGGAATGCCTTGAACTGCTTTTCTCCTTCTGCCGGATCGCCTGACCAGCAGGCGACGATGGCGCAAAACATGTCGCCGTGGCGATCTTCTGGGATAAAAGGCAGCGGCGGAGCTATCTGGAAGGCTGGAAAGGCTCCCATCTCGCGCGGTGCCGTCTTTATGTAATCTCGGTAGAACTTGAAGATCGTCTCAGTCTCTTCGATCTCAAAGAACATCGGACCCCAGTAAACTGTGTCCACCGGCTGAAGCTTGTACTGGAGTGAGGTGCAGACACCGAAATTGCCGCCGCCACCACGGATCGCCCAAAAAAGATCGGCGTTTTCGTCTTCGCTGGCGATCAGCATCTTGCCATCCGCTGTCACTACGTCCGCCGAAATCAGGTTATCGAGAGAGAGACCATGCCCGCGCGACAGGTAACCGATCCCGCCACCAAGCGTGAGCCCGGCGATGCCCGTCGTCGATATTACGCCGCCCGTCGTGGCAAGGCCAAACGCACTGGTAGCAGAGTTAAAATCGCCCCACGTTGCGCCACCCTCGGCGCGAACTGTCTTTGCGCCAGGATCAACACGGATGCTGCGCATGTGCGACAGGTCGATGACGACCCCTCCGTCATTTGTGCCAAAGCCTGGGCCACTATGCCCGCCGCCACGAACCGACAGGTCGTGCCCATTGTCGCGCGCGTAGTTGACGACCGTCATCACGTCTCCAGCATTGGCGGCCCGCACGATCACAGCGGGCTTTTTGTCGATCATCCCGTTGTGGACCTTACGCGCGTCTTCATAGTTGGCGTCATCCTCAGTTATGACTTCCCCGCGTAAAAAGTCACGGAGTTCACTTAATGTCTTGGCTGTCATAATCTTCCCCCGTCGTTTCAAGTTCACCCGCCTAATAGACGGTTTCCCTAAGAGCCGATCAGTGGACCTGGGTGCACAAAATAAAGGCCGATCGCAAAGAAAGCACTGGTCGGCTTATGAACTGCGATCTTTCGGCAGGCTAACATAGCATAAGAAATAAGCCTAATCTGTCATGCATTGGGCTCGGAAAACTGCTCACTCAATGGACAACCGCAACGGGCTCGATACATTCAATCGCGATTATTGGCAGGCAATTGCCAATCTTGATAGCTTCAACGGGTGATCACCGACAGGAATTGCATATGACCCGCCGACTTGCCGCTATACTTGTCGCCGACATGGTCGGTTACTCCCGGCTCATGGCGGCCGATGAGGAGGGTACGCTTTCTCGGCTCAAAGACCTGCGTCGGGATATTATCGACCCAAGCATCCAAGGGGCCAATGGCCAGATCGTTAAACTTACCGGAGATGGCCTGCTCGCACTATTTAGTTCTGTCGTTGCTGCCGTTGAGGCCGCGGCCGCCCTCCAGAAAGCACTCTCCGCAGCAGAAGCTGCGAACCCAGCAAATCGCCGGATCAGCTTCCGCATCGGATTACATCTTGGCGACGTGATTTTGGACGAGGGCGATATCTACGGCGAAGGGGTCAACCTTGCGGCCCGACTGGAAAGCATGGCCAAGCCGGGCGGCGTTCTAATATCTGACGACGCCTACCGGCAAGTTCGGGGCAAAACTAAGATTTCCTTCGTCGACCTCGGCGACCTCGCACTAAAAAACATTCCTGTGCCCATGCGCGCTTACAAAATGGAAATGGAAGACAAACCTGACGATACGATTATGTCGTTGCAACCTGCCCACAAACCCTCCGTCGCTGTCCTTCCATTCCAGAACATGTCTAATGACCTGGAGCAGGAATATTTCTGCGATGGCGTCTCGGAAGACATCATCACGGAATTATCGCGCTTCCCAGAGCTTTTCGTTATCGCCCGCAACTCTTCGTTCTCGTTCAAAGGCCGCCCGGTCACTCATCACCAGGTCTCTCGTGAACTAGGTGTACGCTACATGCTCGAGGGCAGCATTCGGCGCTCCGCCAACCGTGTTCGTATTACAGCTCAGCTAATTGACTGCACAAATGGAGCACATGTCTGGGCCGAACGCTACGACCGCACACTTGAAGACATTTTCGCGCTGCAGGACGAAATTACACGCAACGTCGTCGGTGCCATCGCCCCTCAGATCTCTATGGCTGAAATCGGCCGAGTTTCCAATGCACATAGCATCGACTTCAACTCGTATGACCTCTCACTTCAGGCAATGGCAATATTTTACGCGGGTGGCTTCCACTCCCAGGAGAAATTCGACGAAGTCATTTTAACCTCCAATCGCGCTATCGATCTCGATCCGCGCAACGTCCAGGCCCATTGGATCAAGGCATATGCCTACCTAATGCGATACTTATATCAGTTCGATGAGGACCCAACTGAAACACTGAATATGGCGGAGAAGAGCGTTGAGCCCCTATTCCGGGGCGGTCAGCTTGACCCACGCGCCCTTTCCGTCCGCGGCATGGTTCGTCACTTCCGCGGCGATTTCGATGGTGCCGAGGCCGACTTTAACTTGGGTTTCCAACTAAACCCGAACTTCGCCCGCAACATCTTCTTTCTGGCATGGCACGAGTCTTTGGTGGGTCGAACCATTGAAGCGCGTGAGCACGCCCAACTCGCACTCCAACTCTCACCACGTGACACGGATCTGTGGGTCGGCGACGCTTACTTGTCGCTTGCTCAGGCAGCCTTCGCTGACGCGGATTTCGAGGACGCCATGCTATGGAGCGAGCGAGCCATCCAGATGACGCCCCGCGCTCCGATCCGCCGCGCAGTGATGATCGCCAGTGCCGCGCATCTCGGTCGACCTGAAATCGGTCGACAACACGAACAGGCGCTCGCAGATTTCGCTCCAGCCTTTCTCGGGAGTATCCTGTCCGGCGACTTGGTCCTCTATCGCCTTCCCCAACACAATGCATTGTTAATCGATGGTCTGCGGAAAGCCGACCGGAAGCGCTAGAAAAACGGCGCATAAACCCAAAAAATCAAGCAAATGAGTGTCTGCTCCGGACTTGAAGCAGTCGTTTGCCCAGCTGGTGTTTCGGCACTCAAAATCTTCCTTCAATTGATGCCTGCTTTGGGCTCGATTCGATCGTTCGCTGCGCGATACATACCCTCGTACAACGCTGGCCGTACTTGATTGCGCAGGCCACAGTTTAGCTTGGGAACAACCAGACCTGTTCAAGTCGCTAACCGCAAAGAATTTCTGCCTTGCGGACAAAGCAACCATTAGTAACATTTGCGCAGCTAAACGGATAAGGGGTTGTATACTAACCAGCTTTGGCTATCACAATGTGCTGCGAACTTTGCTTCCAAGAAAACAGAAGCGCCAGAACTAACTGGCACCGCTGTGAATTAACTTGATGCAGTTCAAGCTGTAAGAAAACCGTCGTACCAGGCCATCAGATCGATTCCGTCGCCCGTAGCGTTTGAGCCATTCAGAGCATCCAGTTCGCCTTCCCATCCGACAGCGAGTTCATAGATCCCAAGGTCTTCTAGAGACGCGAGCGAAAAGTCTGCCAGGTACATGGTGTCGGTCTGTTCAACGATCCCGGTCATTAGCTCGGCATCCAGGGCTGCCTCGTCCCAATGACCTCCGGAAGTGCCGCGCCCGCCACCGCCTTCCGCCGGAATATTATCTCCATACAAAGTCGTAGCTTCTGTCCCAGTGTATACAAGATTGCCCTTCGACTTAGTTGTCAAATCGTTGCCCGCAACATCCCAAAGGGTACCAAATCCCAGCGCGTGGATCATCTCGTGAAGTATCGTGTCATCAAGCACGCCGAGTGCATCGAGAGAGGCCGCATCGGCAAGGTCGATGGTAAGGGTGGCGCCAGCCGGTGTTTCAGCCGTGCCGTTGCCGTCCCAGTCGTTTGCTGCGTAAATATTTGCCGATGCAACCTCTCCACCCAGCGCACCGGTTTCAAGTTTGACTTCGACATAGAGGTCATCAAGCACAAACTCCGTACCATCTGATTTCAAGCCGTTGTCATCGTCCGTAAAGCCATATGCAATGACCGAAGAAAGAAATTCCGCTGCCGCTTCGACATAGCCTTGTATGGTTGTCGCGATCGAAGTGTTCCAGTCTGACCCGTTTCCTACAAATTCGATCTGAAAATTAAACGGATCACTAGTGCCGCGATTGGTATCTACGTTGATAGTATCGTCGAACCCGGTATCGAGAGTGCCCGAAGTGTAGGTAGCTTCCACAGTGCTGCCACCGCCGCCTCCATCACCACCGCCATCATCGCCACCGCCGCCGCCCGGTCGACCACCACCGCCACCGCCGCTGCCACCACCGCCGAAGGGATTGCCCATGTTGAACTCTTGGTAGTCAACGAAGGTTGCGTCGGAGCCTACACTGGTTTGGTTTTCGAAGGCAGAGGGCTGAAGGAGTGCGCGCAACGCCTGGCCATCTGCCGGCGTAACCGGTTCAAGCCCAGTGGGAGCGTGAGCCTGCTCAAAGATACCCAGGCCATCTCTGCCTTCAACATCAGAGCTGCCGAATGGATTGCCCGTGTCGAACACTTGGTTGTCATCGATGGAGCTCTCACTAGCATGATTTTCAGCGGTGGTGGGCTGAAGGAGTGCGCGCAACATCTGGCCGTCTGCCGGCGTAACCGGCTCGGGTCCGTCGGGAGCGTGAGCCTGCTCCAAGATAAATTGATCAATGGCATTAAAGAAGTCGTCAAACAGAATTCGATCAAAACGTTTTGCGTGCATATTGGCTATCTCCGAATTGAAGCCCCCACCAATACATCTGACTATTAGAATAAAATAACGTGCTTTAATGTGCGTGGAATATGCCGTTAACGTCTAGTTTATGTATTGAGCGGTAGTTCTTTAACCAAGCCGTCGCACAATCCTACCCCTGTAAAGGTATAAAATGGGCTCGGTGCGGACATTCGAAGTTCACGACAAGGAGCGAATACCGGCTGTGCGGACAAAGCTGCTATCCATCATGCGCCTTACGTGCAGCGTCAAGACGGCCCAAGCCGCGACAACTCGCTTTCCCAAATTTAAGTATTTCTCACGTGGCATACGAAGACGAGCATCGAAACAGGCTTTTGTGATAGTCTGATGACACCAGCTGGTAAACTTAGGGGGAAAAGATGTCAGATGTTGAAAGTGTAAAGGCGCTCGACGCGTCCATCATTGAAGGGATCAATGCTAAGGATGCGGGTATGGCAACAGCCGCTTATGCCGAAGATGGAGCCCTCATGCCACCTGGTGCTCCTACAATGTCTGGCCACGCTGCCATCCGAGAGTATTGGCAGGCGGCAATTGATGGTGGCCTGGAGAACGTTTTGGCCAATCCGACCGCAGCTCATGTCAGTGGAGACATTGCAGTTACGATGGGGACGCTGACAGGCTCAATGGGTGGGCAAGAACTTGCTGGAAAGTACGTTCTTTACTTTCGAAAAGGCAACGACGGCTGGAAGGTTCAGCGCGACATTTGGAACTTCGACGCATGATGCTGAGAGTGTGCGGAACAGCCTAAGGGTCGATCTAACTGCTTTGCTTTAACAGGTTTCGCTACTAAAAAGTGACTTACGTAGCGCGGTGACGTGACCATTATCTATGAGGGCACAGCTGCTGGATTATGACGCCATCGCCCACCTTAAGGATAAGACAGGTCTAGTATCCACCGGTAATTCGACCTTAGGCTGGGCATTACACCATATGCCATTAATTGGATTGGTCGAGTTTTTTGTCCATTTTCGCAAAGGACGCAGCCCAAAATTCCGCCAGAAATGCCGCCGCCTCTTGTTCCGAGATTTCTGAACGGTTTCCAGCTACATCAGTTGCTTCGCCGAATGTGTAGCGCAAATCAGTGCCACCATTGATTTCCGTCAGATGATAGGTTTCCGGCAGACTGATGTGCGGACGGGCGGGATCTTGGATCCGCGTCGAAAAGTACTCAAACGGCTCCCAATCAGTGACGCGATAATAAAAGTCTGCCAGCTCATGAGCGCAATGATAGTTAGATCCGGGGGCAAGACGTCCTTGCGGATTTTCCACCGTGACCGTCTTGATGCGGTCCATCCAGTTCTGTTTGAGCTCAGGAGCTACCAGAAATTCCCAAACCACGCCGATAGGCGCGTTGAAATGGTGTCGGAAAGTCCAAACGCCATCCTCTTCGGCGAGATAATGGCGTTGGCGGTTGGCGCGCAGGCGCTCCCACGATTTAGCCAGATCATAGACCTTCATGCGGACTTCACCAAAGTGTTCAATATCCTGCGAAAATGGCTCCATTATTTCACTGATATCCATGGCCTCTGCGGCTGCTTCGCTGAAGAGGGCATAGCTGCGAATGCCCGTACGTTCTGCAACATCTGTCTTGGTCAATCTGTGGACTAGAATGACATCGGCACCGGATATGTCCTTGGTAGGACCCATTTGCATTTCGTCGAATTGGCCATGGTGGGCGATGATTTTGAGGTCCAATGTGCTGACATTTGCGCAAGCATTACAGTTGCACGTTGTGTTCGCGATTATATCCTGGCGTCGTAGCGCAAACGCGTTATAGAGATTTTCGCAAATGGTCAGAAACGTCTCACCCGCTGGAAAATCCTGCCTTGTCGAATACGCCAAAACGGCATCGCCTTCGGTTTTCCAGAAATGCAGCGGGTCTCCAACTTGCTCGAGCAAAACTCCCAGAAGAGATTGTAGGATCGGATTGGCATGATCCATTTCTGAAGAAGTCAGAAATTGTGTGTAGCCGGTAATATCAGCAATAAGCAGATAACCTGTGTGTGTTGTCGTCATATACTCTCTCCCCAAAGAGTACTCGGCACGGATATGTGCGCTCGCTCAAAAAAATACACGCACACATCAATCATGGCCAGACTGTCCAGGCGTTTTCAAAGTCAGACCGACAAGCGCAATGGTTTGGAACACCATCGATCATTGCTGCATAATTTGATGCTTCCAAAGCAATTGTGGCTTGTGCATTGTTAGTAAGAGCTCTGTGAAATTGAAGGGACATCGCGTGAAGATCTATTCCGTATTCGTTTGGTTGCTTGCTCTTAGCTTGACATTTGGAGGCGTTGATTTGGCATCCGCCAAAGAGAAAGGCGGAAACTCAAAAGACAAGAAAGTTCAGCTGGACCGCAAACCAGGCAAGGGCCAGAAAGCTGTGCCTCCAGGACAAGTAAAGAGATATACACGGGGCGCCAAGCTTCCCAGCGACTTGGACTACACGGACATTGGAGACCTTGCAGACTGGAAATTAAAGCCTCCGGGAAAAGGCAATCGTTACATACGCGTCAACGATGAGATTTTGGAAGTTACTGATGACCTGTCAACGGTCGTCGACGCAGTTGGCATCGTCGGAGACCTCGCCAAATAAGAGGGCCTAAAAAACTAAGGATACTTTCAGCACTAGAGCCTAACGTTAAACTTGCGGACAAAGCAGACTGTCAGAGACCTGCCCGTTGGTCCTTAGTTTTGCCAGTTCTTCCGTATTGTCGTGCACGCCTCATTGATCGAAGGCGACAGGCTTCGCAAATTGCTTCAGGCCAACGGACGACTCGATCGAGCAACTTTGCAAGAAGTCTATAGATACCTGATCACAGGTCGCCACATCGACGAACAAATAGTATTTTAGCGTCAGTCAAACACTCTAATGGGTGAGTTCGCCATAATCCGTTCGATTGGAGGCGCTGAACTGGTTCCAAATCTGCTCGCTGAATTTAGACCCAACCCAATCAACTGCACGACCTCCGGCGACCCAGTGAACTTGCTGTGGCTTCCAGAATCGGAGTTCTCAATGTCGGATAGGTCTATGACAAGAACTCCGAATTCTTTTTCAAGTTCCTCCGCATCAGATGCTCCAACCCTATGTCTTAGCCCCGTAAAACTGTGCCACTATTTTGGTGTCACGGAAGGGATGATGGATGGCTCGGAAGCGGTATTCGGATGAAGATGCGTT
>NZ_JBQFPJ010000011.1:0-151148 GCF_056534475.1 Ruegeria sp. D4 | reverse complement strand
GTCGTGAGGCCGGCGCCGAGCGGCGTAAGATCTGAAGCAGGAAGCGCGGAGTGAAACGAGAGGGTATAGTCAGATGAACCTGAAAGCGCGGCGCTGCCATTCGCAAATGTCTGACTGTCACTAATCAGATTTGCCGCCGCATTTGTGGCCCGCGAAATCGCATTTGGTTGTCCGTCCAGCTCAGCGGCCGCGGCCAGGGCCACATTGTCCGCAAACGACTGAAGCTCGGCATGGGTAGAGTTCAACCGGCCAACATCCAGAGTGATCGCAAAGAAGCCGAGGAAAGCGACCAAGGCGGTACCCCACAGGATTGCTACCGTACCACGGTCATCCTTGATGAAATCGGATATGAAAGCAGCTACTCGCATGGCAGGGCTTACTGGCTGGGTGCCTGGCTGATTTTTATCGTTCGAGCGCGAGGTTTGACCTGCGGCGTCGCGACCGCCGGTGCAAGCTGAGCATCCTTCTGGGGGGGCGTTTCCAGTTCGGTGACAGGCTCGGCGTCTGTTCTCTCTTCCGCTTCGTTGAGCTGCCTTTGGATGGTTACAACCTCGGTCTCGGTTCCCCGACGTACCGTTACAGTTGGTTGAGCTTCGACTTTCTCCACCGGGCCTTCTTCCTGCAGAAGATCGCGCAGGCGAACCATTTCCATGGGTTCATCTTCAACATTATCCAGTGTTCTGAGCGTCAGACTCAGTGTTCCGGCCTTTTGAGCCAGCGCCAGACGTTGTCCCTGCTGTGGAGTGACCTCAACGGTTATCGTCCGGGCGATCTCAGGTTGATCGCTGAGTTCCTCTGACTGCTGATCCACGCCAATCACGCGGATGTTCTGCAAGATGGTCACCGCGCGAAGTTCCTGCTTCGCACCTTGTGTCAGGACGATGTCTACATGATCGCCCGGCGTGACAAATCCGCCAACCGCAGTCACGGCATCGACCTCGATCGCCATGGCGCGGGTGTTTTCTCCAAGTTTCTGAACCAGCGTGACTTTTTCACCAAAGTTCGAAACCTTTGAAAGAAGCATCACTTCGCCGGGGTAGAACCGCCCTTTGGCGCGGCGCAATTGGCGGCGGTTGTCGGGAACAAGAACGTCGATTTCCGTGAAAACTCCGGCCGGAAGTGCTTCGCGCGGCCAGGGGTGGATCGTAACGTTGTGAGCTTCGATCGTTTGGCCAAATGCGATCTCCGATCTGGCCACATAAATTTCGACCAAATCTGCATCAGGCGATACGCTTGCTGTGTTGGCCTTGAACTGAATATGGTCTTTCGCCAGGTAAACGGAACCGGAAGCTATCGCAATTCCAAACAGCGTAGAAATGATTGGTCTGATACGCATATCTCTCTCCAAAAGTCTCGCACTCAAATACGGAACTTCGGTTTTCCTGTTTTTGCGAAATTCCTGGCGGTAAATTCTGCGCCGCCAAACTTGAGTGAGGGCGCAGAATTTTTTGATGTTCTGACCTGGTTTCGGTCAGCAGGTTGCACTGCCCAAAGCAGCACAGGCACCAGTCACGTTTGTATTGGTGGTAGTGCCCAGATACGAAAATGCACCGACTGCAATCGAGGCGACCACCAAAAGGGCCAGTCCGTACTCAACAATTGCCGCACCGCTTTCGTTCTTGGCAAACTTCTTCACGAATTTGATCATTATTTCCCCCAAAAGGTTAAGTTAGTTTCAACGCTCCACATTAATGCAGCGCAAGCCAGGCAAAAAATGCTTTAGCTTGGAATCAGAATAGGGGCGTGGGAAACAGCATCCTTCCCTCAAAGGTAAAAATATTACACGCAAAGGATGTAAGTTGTATGTTGCTATCACTTAAAGGATTAAAAGAATTAACCCAGCATTAACAGGGTGTTAAAGCGCGAAAGAATCATCTCGGCTGTCAACAATGGCTCGGCCAAAGCTTCAATTGTAATCAATTTGATAGCCAGTTTTGGGGTGTGGAAATTTTTCTCTGGAGGGAGCTTGGTAGTTGAGAATATGCAGATATTTGAAAAAAATTGATAAATATGAATGAGTTATAGCAATCTGCTTGTGGCCCGTTTGAACGCGGATGTGCGCCCTGCGCGGTGAAATCGGTTGCTCATGGATTACGTGTAGAACAAATTTGTCGTCCAGGTTCGGACGTGTTTGGTTCGAAGATTTTTTTATCTAGTTGGGTTGTGGGGTATGAGTGTCAGTTTTGTTAAGAGCACCCACGCGAAGGACAGTTTTAACTTCGTGATGGAGTGGACGCGGGCCGTAAATAACAATGGCTCTATTCTAAATGCAGCAAATTTTTTAATGCGTCTGCTAAATGCGGATGCGCTTTTAATTGTCAGGGTTTCGAAAGCTGGTTGGAAAGTTAAGCACATTGCACGGTGTTGCGTCCAACAAGGGAAGATATGGCCGTCGCAACCTCAAACCCAAGCGGAATTGGTTTTCGGGGATTGCATCTCAAATGCAAAGCCGGGATCTATCTGGACATTAACGGATATGATGCTATCCGGTGCGGCACCAATGTCTCGCTATCAATATCATAAACCTGAAGGGTTGGTCGAAGTCATTGTGGTTCCGCTTGAGACAACCGCGTCACATATCGACTACATTGAATTGCACTACAGTGTCAGCCCTCTGGGACCCGATCTGGATTTGTTAGCTGTTTTGACTTCAACTCTTTCGTCTGGATGGAAGAACCGTTTGCCCGGTGCGATTTCTGCAAAGTCCGAGCAGCCCCGCAGCCATCGTCTGTCCGAAGACAGCGGCGGCGACTATGTCCCGATCCTTGATCCTCAGAACCCGGCGGCGCTCAGCAGATGCGAGTTCCGGGTTTGTGCGATGATGAGGGAAGGAATGACGGTAAAGCTAATCTCGGAAACTCTTTCGGTTGGCCCCGCAACTGTTCGTTCACACCTCAGTTCAATATTCTCTAAAACCGGAACGTCCAATCAGGTCGAACTGTTGCACCTGTTAAATCGGAACGCCCAAGCTGGAGGAAAGCTCAAGGGTTTTGCTTGTTGACAAGGCAAGCTTGTTACAGGTGATCGAAGCGTCTTGGCTGACGAAAGAGGGGTCGGCGTGTGAATTGCTCAGACTTTTGCCCGAAAAAACAAACCCTTTTACGTGATGGTCAACTGAACTCAAATCGGGTCATGTGAGTGACGAGGGACCCGGCGCTTTCCTTAATTGTCGATGACGTGGAGCTATAGCGTAAGGCTGCCCTGTCGTCGTACAGACGTTCCGGTCTGGCCTAGAGTACCGTCAGGCCCGGTTTTCAAATGCTGCGTCGTTTCTGTTTGCCTCGGCTTCTTCGCGCATCCATTCACGCTCTGATGTGCGATCTATTGCCCATGGCAAGGACGCCGGCCCATTGCATTTTGTTCTTGGGCTTTCGTAAGTGAGACTTTGGGGTGGGGACCCAGCCCGATTTTGATCCGCTACCGTCGAGAGGTTACCCGTGTCCCCGCTTGCTATTGCTCTGGCCCTTCAAGCACAATAGGCCGTCACCGTTCTGTAGTATCGTGCCGTTCTTCGTGTTCTTGATATGTGCTGCTGATTGCTATGCCATCCAGGCCCCCATCTTGTGGGAGGTTGGTTGCTACATGTTGACCCAATCCGAGACGGTCGGCATCCGCAAAACACACCGCAGCAAAGTGGTAAGGGTTACTTGCAACATTTAGCGGGGGTAACATGGTGCCTCTCGATCGCACCACTTTTTCAACGAAAATAGATAAGTTACAATAACTAACGTTCATTTGCGCTGTTGCGGACCAACCTGTAGCCACCCTACAGTTTCTCCATCTGAAAAATACCCAGTTTAGGCTTTATTTGACAGGCAATCTGGTCAAATAGGAGCCTTCTCTGTGTTCTGGTGCGACGATCAAAGAGACTTCGTCGCACGCGCGAAATGATGTGTATCCGGAAGCCTGAAAGACTGGTGTTGACCGCAACTGTCGGTTATGGGCAACGGGCATCGCGAAACCTACAAACCAAGCAGTACTTACTGAGGCGAAAATGGAGCACTCCGTTCAAAAGAACATTGATATCGAGACCCTTCGAGGGATTTCGATATTTTTGGTCCTGATCGCGCACCTGCCCTTTCTGATGCCTTGGACGCAGCTTACCTATGACTATACCTCTCGACTGCAGTTCGGTGCTGGCGTTGATCTGTTTTTCGTAATCAGCGGGTACGTAATCTCACTTTCCATTTTTAAAGAACTGGAAACCGGAAAATACTCGGCCAAGGAGTTGTTGCTTCGGTTTTGGATCAGAAGGTTTTTCCGCCTAATTCCCGCGGCGGCAATCGTCGTTTTGGTGACATTCGCCTCGGTTGTTCTTTTGTCCGGGTCAGACTTCTACACACAGTATGGCGGCATCGAGCATACAGGATACGCGGCTTTTGCCGCCTTGACCCAATGGCTGAACCTTTGGGGGTTTGTGCAGATTGAAAATGGGCAACCAATCTCTCTGCTTGCGCATTTTTGGAGCTTGTCGCTGGAGGAACAGTTCTACTTTTTTTGGCCCATATTGGTTGTTGTGGTGCTGCGCAAGCAACGTCTGGTTTTTGGGTGTGCGATTTTTCTGGCCATATTTTCCTTTTTGCAGCGGACGGATGTTTACGATTTGGCATGGTGGTTTCGGTTGGACGGCGTGATCTGGGGATGCTTTCTCTATCTCACAGTCCCTGTGCTAAAGGCACGCTATCAAATCCCGCGCAACAGGGTCGTGGCTGTTTTGACCACGGGACTGGGTTTGCTAATGGCCCTGGGTAGCCCTGCTGTATTCGGAGCCGGACCATTTGCCAGCACGCTCACAAGCATCGGGTGCGCGCTGTGCGTGTTCACGGCAACAATTAATGAGCGAGCTTTGCAATTCGCCGGATGGCCAGTCCGGGCAGTGAACTATATGGGGTCCCGATCCTATACAATTTACTTGTGGCACATCTTGATATTCTCGCTGGTCAAAGTGATGTGGGTTGAACTTTATCCCGGCGTTGAAAGCAGTTTTTCCGTTCCTATCGCGGTTCTGGTCGTGCTTTGCGTTGCTCCGTTTGGATTGATCATTGAATTCAGTTTTAACACCGTTGAAGCGCGAACCCGCGAATTCGGGCGCAACGTGGCGGCTTTGCTGGTGCCGGGCCAGACACACCAATCCCCACGCCGCATTGAGACTTCGGTTCAAGGCGTGCGTTAGCGCAAAATACACCGAGCAACACTCTGAAGGCTTTCACCTTGTCGATTTGAAGAACGTTTGGTGCTGTTTTTGGCTGAGTGCAGATCTTATGGATCTGGTGGCTGCTTGGGGTTCTTTTGGCACCCAATCCCTTTCAAAGGCGAGTGCGAAGGTGCATCAGTTTGTTCGGGATTGCCGGTTTGCTCGATTCCCGTCTCGCCCCGTTCTGCGTGCTTGTGTAAGACAGTGGGCAATTCAGATTGGGAACGGCTTGAATGTCACAGACCATTACCATCTTTACGACGATGAAAAACGAAGGCCCCTATATGCTTGAATGGGTGGCTTTTCATCGAAGTCTGGGCATCGACCATTTCGTGATATTCACCAACGATTGTGAGGACGGTACTGACGAAATGGCCCGCAGGTTGCAGGATCTGGGGCTTGCGACACATGTGTCGAACGAGGTGAAAGAAGGGGGAAACCCTCAGCACCAGATGTTGCGGCGGGCGCGGCGCCAGCCCAAAGTCAAGGAGTCTGACTGGTTATTGTGCCTGGATGTCGATGAGTTCTGGAACATCCGCTGCGGCGATAACAGCTTTGGCGCGCTGATTTCCCAGGTGGAACATCGCGCGGGGCAGCCAGTGGATGCAATCTCGTTCGCGTGGAAGCTGTTTGGCAGCGCCGGAAACATCAGCTTTGAAGACCGGCCCGTGACCGAGGCGTTTGTGATGGCGGATATGGAATTCCCGTATCACTCCAGCCGAGCTTTCGGCTTGAAGACGCTGTTTCGCAATAACGGAAAATTCACCCGGTTCGGTCCACACAGACCAAAAGGCATTGAAGACGGGAAAGAGGGCGACGTTGCCTGGTCGGATGCCAGCGGCAATCTGTTCCCTGCGGCAAAGGTCGGCTGGCGAGCCTGGCGAAACTTCGATCACAGCTTTGGTCGGATTCACCACTACTCGGTCCGGTCGATGGACGGGTTTCTGATCAAGCGTGACCGCGGGAGAACCAATCACATTAAAGTGGATCAGGGGCAATCCTACTGGATGGATATGAATGCCAACAAAGAGATGGACCAGTCCATCCTGCCGGCGGCCCGCCGCGCCGCGCCCTTGCTGACCGAGTTGAAGGCGGATGAGGAATTGGCCCGCCTGCACGAACAGGCTTGCAACTGGCACACGGCGAAAGTTCAGGAAATCAAAATGCGCAAGGACTGGGTGGACTTCCGGTCCTGGCTTGCGGACAATCTTGTTTGAGCATCATGACCGACCTGTCCAAAGAGCAACTGAAACCCGAGCACCCTGACCGCAAGACAGGGTACGAACGCATCCTGACCGACCCCGCACCGCCATGGTTTGTGGAACTGTATCCGGGCGGCGAAGGCAGGGGCTTTCTGCAGAAACTTGAACGCCACGCGTTTCTGTTTCACCACCGATCGACCTCTCGCCTGATTGTAAGCTTTGACAACATCGCCAACGCCAACGACCTGTCCTTTGCGCGCGAACCTTGGGGCTGGAAGTTTTTCAGGGACGAAGGATGGTCTCATCTTGGGGTGTTTGCCCGCACCAAGGCCTGGTATCGCGACACGGAAATCATTTCGTATCTGGAAGGAAAGGCCCGTGAAGGTTTTTTTGCCCAGTTCGATCAGGTGGTTTTTGCCGGTGCATCCATGGGGGGCTACGGCGCGCTGGCGTTTTCCGCTTTGGTGCCTGGGTCGACGGTGATTGCCTTCAACCCGCAGACTACGTTGGACGAACGGCTGGTTCCGTGGGAAACCCGATATCGGTTCGGTCGGGTCCAGGATTGGGATCTGCCGCTCAGTGATACTGCCGAAACCATAAAAACCGCGAAACGGGTTTATGTGGCTTTTGATCCTTTTTTCGATCTGGACCGGCAGCAGGCGGCGCGCTTGCAGGGGGGAAATGTCATCCCGCTGAAGACCTGGTGTTCGAACCATTTCGCGGCCCCGATGCTGCGAAAACTCGATTTGCTCAAGCCGGTTATGCTGGGTGCGATGGACGGCTCACTTGAGGCCGCAGATTTTTTCCGGATGATCAGGGCGCGCAAGCGTTTGCCGGTCTACATGAACAGACTGGAAGAGATGAGCCGTGACCGGCATCCGAAACTGGCACACGCAGCACGTCAGAGGTTTCGTGCCCTTCGCAGGCAAGCGGCTGCCGACACTGCCCAGGCAACCTCATGACCCCAGGCAGGGGGGTCTTCATCGGTCAACGCAAGGACAGAATGGGCGCGCGCCTGTTGATGTTGTTGACATGTATCCGCCTGGCCGAGGATTTCGATACTGATTATCGGGTGAACTGGTTCCCGCAAGGCGCGGATGCACCCGAGTTGGAACATCCACAAGAACTGTTTTCCAAAGCGTGGATGGCGGACCATTTCCTGGATACCGACGCGTTCGAAGCGCTGTCACAAAAAGCCCAACCGATCTGGAAATTTCAGAACGATAAGACACCGGACCGGCTGATCAAGCATCTGGACGCCGGGCGTGCGGTTCTGGTCGAGGAGGGGTTCCAGATTCTGGCGTTCCCCTGGGAAGACATTGAAACGATCCGCCCCCGCTATCGAGAGTTCATTCACCGGATCGGCTTCACCGACGAAATCCGCGCCATCATGGATCGTGCGGACCAGGCGTTGTCGGGGCAGGGGGTGTCAGCCTACCACATCCGCCGGGGCGACATTCTGAACGGGTTGCCGTGGAAACACTCGACCTGGCCCGCGAAGATTGAGACCGAAGAGCTGTACGAAGCCCATCTGGACAAGTTCGCCGACAATCCGGCGATCATGTTTTCGGATCAGCCAGAACTGATCACCCGGTTTCAGAAGCGCTATCCGCAACTGATGCGGATGTCGGACATTGCAGATCTGTCAGAGATGACCCGGGCCAAGCGTGATTTTCTAGAGCTTTATGCAATGTCCCGGGCGGACCAAGTGGTTGCCCCCCCCGTATCGGCATTTTCGATGGCGGCGGCCAGGCTTTCCGGGCAAGAGAACAAGATGTTTCGCGATGTTTTGTCCCCGCAGGAAATAAGTGAGGCCAACGAAAAGACAGTGGATCGGCTGCGCAAGGGGGCGAACGGATTTATCAACGCGTCAGAGGCTGCACATATCTACGCCAAGGCGACCTTCCACTTGTTCTCGCTCCAGGCTGAAGACCGGGCAGAAGAGTCACGCCAGTTTGCGGAGTCTTTGCTTGAAGCCGGGGCGGACAACGCGTTCCTGCCTTTGTTGAATGCGCTGAACTACTTTTACCTGCGCCGCTGGAAAGAGGCGCTGAAGCTGACAGAGCAGGCTTTGGAAAACCCCCATATCTGGCCCGAGGATCATGCCGTAGCCTGTGCATTGCAGGCCGCAATTCTGGGCAGTCAGAAAAAGCGGTGGCTTGCAGCACAGGCGTTCACTAGGTCCTTCTGGGCAAAACCGTTGAGGCCCGACGTCATCATATTTGGATCGCGACTGGTGTTTCGGGATCAGGTTTCTTATCGGGCGATGCCGCCTGTGGACTGGACAATTCAAAAGGCGGTCCGCAGATCCTGGTTCAACTTCAATGCCCATGTCGCTCAGCGTCGGGTATTGTCACGCCTTCCGTGCAACTTTGACGTGATCTTGCTGGACTGGAGCGATCTCGCACTCGACCAAAAGGCGCGCCGGCTGAATTCGAGCAGGGACAGGTTGGTTTTGTTGCAGGATTGGCTGGGAAACATGCAAAACCTGTCGGAGAAGTTGCAGGTGCCGCTGGATAGCCCGGAGTACCAGAGCTTTTCTACGATCCTTCGGTACCGGCTGGATGATCTACCGTTGGAAAAAGCAATAGATGTTTCCCGGAACGTATCAGGCCTTCGCCCTGAAAACACGCTGTATCTCAAACGTTTGGCCGAGCTGTACGAGGCGGATGGTGATTATTCTCAGGCGCGGCTCAAGATGGCTGAGGCTGTTGGAAATGATCCGGGAAATCCATTTCTGGTGTTTGCCATGGGTGGCTTGCTGGAACGGATCGGCGCGTCCGAGCAGGGGCAAAACCAGATCATCGAGGCGGCGGATCTTGACGACAATACAGCGGCGATTCAGGGGGCGGCCGGTCAGTTGTTGCTGAGGCGGGGGGACAAGAAAAAAGCCGCCGGATATCTGCGCAAGGCACGGGATCTCTGCCCGCCATACAAGCGGTTCGCCAATCAACTGAAACGAACAGAAACCTGACCGGGCGGGAGGATGACAGCGTTTGGGCGGCTTGAAGGCAGGTTCAAATATGTGAAAACTCGTGTAGGACTAACAGGTGATGTATCCGCCGAAACCGGGACAATAAAACCAACAAAGGGCAGTCAGTCATGAAGGAACAGGACCCACGCTTTGTCAGCGTGACCCCGATGAAGAACGAAGGGCCGTTTGTTCTGGAATGGGTGGCGCATAACCGGGCCATTGGTGTCGATCATCAGGTGGTTATGACAAATGACTGTACCGACGGGACGGACGCTTTGCTGCAAAGGTTGGACGAGCGTGGATTTCTGACCCATGTCGACAACAATTCACGCCGGAAGACCAGCCCGCAGAAACGGGCCTATAACACGTTTCTGAAAATGGAAGTTGCCCGCCCGCAAGACTGGGTTGTCGTGATCGACGCGGATGAACAGATCGTGGTCAAGACCGGAGATCACACACTGCGCGCCCTGACCGAGGCTATTCCGGACGCCCGCACGATTTCGATGACATGGCGGTTGTTCGGAAATGCGGGTGTTGTGCGCTACGAGGATCGGTTCCTGTCGGATCAGTTCAGACAGGCCGCGCGCGAAATGACCATCCGGCCGTTTCAGGCGTGGGGATTCAAGACCATGTTTCAGCGCGAACTCTGGGACGGGTTGGGGGTTCACCGGCCGAAGCGTCCGACAGTTGAAACCATGGCGGAATGCCACTGGTACAACGGATCGGGTCAGTTGATGCCCGATCGGTATTACGAAAGAAGCTGGCGGTCCGCCCGCGATTCCGTCGGGTACGAGTTCGTTCAGGTCAACCATTACGCGCTGAAGTCCTGCGAAAGCTATCTGGTAAAGAAGATGCGCGGTCGCGCTCATCATCTGGGTGAAAGCCTGGGGATGGAATACTGGAACATGATGAACCAGAATGCCGAGACGGACAGCGCGATCGACGTCGTTGCTGACCGCAAACGCGAATTCTATTACGACATGCTTTCTGACCCTGAAACCGCCCGACTGCATCACCTGACCTGTGATCTTCACCGTCAGCAAATCGCGCAGCTGCGGGAAGTCCCCGAGATGCAGGATCTGATGCAGCAGATGACTGACGGAGCCGTAGCCGGGAAGGTGGGATGACGGTTCTTTTTCAGGTTTGCGGAGACGCCTGATGCTTTGGCTTCATATCGGGATGCCTAAGACCGGCACCACCGCCTTGCAGGGTTTTGTTCGCACGAACGGCGGAATGCTGGACAAGGCCAGGCTGCGATACATGGAAACCGGTCGCCGGCGCCACGAAAACAGCCGGCTGACGATCAGCCACAATATCATCGCCTTCCACATAAACCAGACGCAGCAGCCGACAGACGGGTTCCGCGAAGCCATGGCTCTAGAATACGAGGCGCACAAGGATAAAACCTGCCTGGTCTCGTCCGAGATGCTTTATTCGGTAGATCTGGACCGGCTGGCGCAGATTTTTTCCGATATTCCGGCCCGGCAGATGCGCATTACCTTCTACTGTCGGCGATATTCCGACTTTTGGGAGGCGGACTATAAGCAGCGGGCAAAGAATGGTCGCTTGCCCGCTGGCGGAACGCAATACATCCGCGCTCGTCTGGACGAGATCGCCGAAAACCCCGAGCGGCTGAGTTACAGCGCCATGCTGACCCGAATCCGAAGCGCGTTTCCCGGCGTGACGGTCGCGCCTTTCCTGTATGATCGATCCGTAATGGCCAATGGAAATATCGTGGACGATTTCATGTCACGCATTGGTGTCACGCTTCCCAAGGGTAGCACGGCAAATCTGCCGTCCAATCCTTCACAGTCCCGCGCGGCAAGCGAGGCTTTCGGGATTCTAGCCCGGTCCATCGGGCGCCAGCGAACCCGACAACTGCGGCGGCTCGTTGTCGACGATCCGGTAATGATCCGGCGAAATGACGTGCTGGAACCGAAAGAGCGTTTGTGGCTGGACGAACATCTGGCCGCACAGGACACTGATTTTCAGCAGGAATTTTTCCCGGATCGCGATCAGTTGTTCCCGCCCGTGCAACTGAGTGACGCCGATTTACAGTTCCGCCGCGACTCGTCCGAAGAATATGAAGCACTGCGGTTGGCGTCAGAGATTGTTTTCCGAATGGCGCTTGAAGAGTGATCGCGCCTATTCGACAACGATTTCCTGCCTCTGCCGCCCGGTTGTCTTGTCGAATATCAATATCCGGTTGTCATCCGTTACGACCGCGTACCAGTTGTTTCCGATGGTCACGGCCTGTGCTTTGGCGCCGTCCGGCAGTTCGATCTGGTCGGGCAGGGTGGGGGTGCGGTCCGATAGCCGGATGACAATCAGCGCGAATGTCACTAGAACCCCGCCAATCATCACCACGGTCAGCAACATGACCATGCGCCGCAGCAACTTAAGCTGGGGCGTTTCCTGCGGTTCTTGGGGTTCGGAAGGGACAGTCATGGGCACCCGGCAGATTGAGTTTCAGATCGCGGCCGCTCCGCCGCCACGTCTTGATAAGGCGCTTGCGCGGGATGTGCCAGCCGAAGAAAACCTGTCCCGTACACGCCTGGGGCGTCTGATCGACGAGGGGGCGGTGCAGGTCGATGGTGTCGTGGTGGCCGATCCCAAGGCAAAAGTCACGGAAGGCGCGCAGGTCGTTGTAACCGTTGCCCAAGCCGAAGACAGTCATATCGGCCCCGAAGACATCCCGCTGGACATCATTTACGAAGACACGGATCTGGTCGTGATCAACAAACCTGCGGGCATGGTCGTTCACCCGGCACCGGGTTCGCCCAGCGGCACGTTGGTGAACGCGCTTCTGTTTCATTGCGGCACGGATCTGTCCGGCGTCGGCGGTGTCAGGCGTCCGGGCATTGTGCATCGCATCGATAAGGAAACCAGCGGGTTGCTGGTCGTCGCCAAATCGGATGCGGCGCATCACGGTCTGGCGGCGCAGTTCGAAGCGCACAGTGTCGAGCGCTATTATCGCGCGATCTGTTACGGAGTGCCGGACGCCAACGATCCACGCCTGCGCGGCGTCAAAGGTGTCAGTTTCGAACCGGGCAATGTCATGCGCCTGACCACGCAACTGGCCCGGCACAAGACGGACCGGCAAAAGCAGGCCGTGTACTTTCACGGCGGCCGCCACGCTGTCACGCGCGCCCGGGTCGTCGAAACATTTGGCGCGCCCGCGTCTCTGTCCCTGGTCGAGTGTTGGTTGGAAACCGGTCGTACACATCAGATTCGCGTGCATATGGCACATGCGGGCCACGGGTTGGTCGGCGATCCGGTCTATGGCGGTAAGCGCAAACTGGCCGCCCGCGCGTTTGATCCGGCGACGGCCGAGGCTGTCCGCGCTTTTCCGCGTCAGGCACTGCATGCCGCGGTTTTGGGGTTTGAACACCCGGTCAGTGGCGAAAACCTGCGGTTCGAAGCGTCCTTGCCGAATGATATGGAAAGCCTGATAGAACGGCTGCGCGCGCCGCTGACACAATAAGCAAACCCCTGTGAGTAAGAGTTTCTTATCTTTCCTTTATCAAAGTTTAATCTCAAACTGTTAGCAGCACCTCTTGAATGGGCAGGGTTCCTTACCCATATCCTATGTTAAATACTTAAACATTTGTCGGAGGGACATGAACATGGCAAATTACGCAAATCTCCCCGCGCCGACGCCCGAGGGCGGCCTGAACCGCTATATGCAGGAAATTCGCAAGTTTCCCCTGCTTGAGCCGGAAGAAGAATACATGCTGGCCAAGCGCTGGGTGGAAGAACAGGATACCGAGTCGGCGCATAAGATGGTGACATCGCATCTGCGTCTGGCGGCCAAGATCGCCATGGGCTATCGCGGCTATGGCCTACCGCAGGCCGAGGTGATTTCCGAGGCGAATGTGGGCCTTATGCAGGCCGTGAAACGTTTTGATCCGGAAAAAGGATTCCGTCTGGCGACCTATGCGATGTGGTGGATCCGCGCCTCGATCCAGGAATATATCCTGCGGTCTTGGTCGCTGGTGAAACTGGGCACCACCTCGGCGCAGAAAAAGCTGTTTTTCAACCTGCGCAAGGCGAAGGCCCGCATTGGTGCGCTGGAAGAAGGCGACCTGCGTCCTGAAAATGTTGCGCAGATCGCCAACGATCTGGGCGTGACCGAGGAGGAAGTCATCAGCATGAACCGCCGCATGTCCGGTGGGGATGCCTCGCTGAATGCGACCGTTGGGTCCGAAGGCGAAGGTACCATGCAGTGGCAGGACTGGCTTGAGGATGAAGATGCCGACCAGGCCGGTGACTACGAAGCCCGCGACGAGTTGGAAGCGCGCCGCGAGTTGCTGAGCGCTGCGCTGGACGTGCTGAATGATCGTGAGAAGGACATCCTGACCCAGCGACGCCTGATGGATCAGGCCGTGACTCTGGAAGAGTTGAGCACGCAGTACAATGTCAGCCGCGAACGCATTCGCCAGATCGAAGTCCGGGCGTTTGAGAAGCTGCAGAAAAAGATGCGCGAGCTGGCCCGTGAAAAGGGCATGCTTGGAAACAGCTACAGCTGACCGGACAGCCTTAGCAGACCGGCCGGAATTTTCCGGCCGGTTTTTTCGTGCCTGCGCTGCAGGACCCGGTTTCGAATTGCTCAGCTTAGAAAATGGCTGGATTTGCCTGACTTGGGTGTGATTCACTGCTAAAGGTACACCGACGCAGGCTGAACCCAGCCTTGCGACGAGGCTGCAACATTTCAGCAGGACAGTATTCGGAGTTCACGATGCAAAAGCCGGTTCAATGGGGCATTCTGGGTGCCGCCAAATTCGCACGACAGTTTATGGCACCTGCCATTCATGCCGCAGACGGGGCAAGACTGTCAGGGCTGGCTACTTCAGACCCTGCCAAAGCTGAACCGTTTCAGCAGTTCTGCCCGGATCTGGTGGTCTATGACAGCTACGATGCGCTTCTCTCGGATCCTGAGATTGACGCGGTATACATCCCGCTGCCCAATCACCTGCATGTCGAATGGAGCCTGAAAGCCCTTGATGCCGGAAAACATGTGTTGTGCGAAAAGCCGATGACCATGAAGGGCGAAGAATTCGACGCCCTGATCGGAAAACGGAATCAGACCGGTTTGTTAGCAGCCGAAGCTTATATGATCGTGCACCACCCTCAGTGGCAGTTCACGAAAAGGTTGATTGCCGACGGGGCGATCGGAAAGCTGGCACATGTGACCGGGGCCTTCAGCTTCGACAACCGGGCGGACACGACGAACATCCGTAATCGCGCGGAAACGGGGGGTGGTGGATTGCGGGACATTGGCGTCTACGTTATCGGCGGCGCACGTTTTGCGACGGGGCAAGAGCCTGTCTCGGTACAATCGGCAATTCGCTGGCAGGACGGTATCGACACGTTTACGGAAATCCGGGCGCAATTCCCTGACTTTACATATTCCAGCTATGTTTCGATCCGCATGCACCCGCATCAGGAGATGGTATTTCATGGCGAAGGCGGCGTGATCCGGCTGACAGCGCCATTCAACGCCCGGGTCTTTGGCGAGGCCCGTGTCGAATTGCATCGCCCGGGGCTGGAAGTGCAGGTCACGCGTTTCCCGGCGGATGATCACTACAAACTCCAGGTCGAAGCGTTCTGCCGGTCTGTTCGGGAAGGGGCTGACTACCCATGCCCGCTTGAGTTCTCGCGGGGAACGCAAGAAATGATCGATCAGGTTTTCAGTCTGGCCGTACCACTCTGATCCACCCACTTGCCTACCATGGCGAGCCTCGGTTAGCCTGTCGGGTACCCATTCAGGAGGTGCCCTATGGCTGGTGGTTGGGCGCGCGATGGCGCGGTAAGTGAACAGATTGAGGCGTCAATATCCGATGAGCTTGCACGGATGCAGGCGCAAAAACGCCCTTTGGGTGAAAGCCTGACCCATTGTGCCGAATGCGAAGAGCCAATTCCCGAGAAACGGCGCAATGCGATCCCGGGGGTGAAACTGTGCCTGGACTGTCAGCAGGAACGTGACGGGGCGTTCAAAACCCGCAGCGGCATCAATCGGCGCGGGTCGAAAGACAGTCAGCTGAAGTAGGTTCCAGCGGAGCGGCCCCTTGCAAGACAACTCTGCCAAGCACGTATCCCTCCTGCAAAACGGTCTGGTCCTTGGCTTTTTGGCTGCGTTCTTGTGGGGCACACACAGCGTTATCGTTCGCTATCTGACTAGTGATCTGGGCGGAATGCAGATCGCCACGACGCGGTTGTTCATCGCCGCGTTCGCAATCTACTGCATGTTGCGTGCGATGGGGGCGTCAGTTTCGATCCGGTTTGGGGACTGGAATTTCCGTCTGGCTGTGTTGTCGACGGTGGTGAACTACATTCTGTTCCACATCGGATTGGAGCATACAGGCGCGGCCAACGCGATGGTGCTGGAAAACACAGCGCCCTTCTTCGTTCTGGTGTTTCTCTACTTTTTCGCGGACACACCAGTTGGCCGGACCGAAGTCCTCGCGACGGTATTGGCGATCTTTGGCGTGTTTCTGACGGTCTACCAGGATTTCAAAGGTGGCGGAGAGCCTCTGCTTGG
This sequence comes from Ruegeria sp. D4, assembly GCF_056534475.1. Classification (NCBI taxonomy): domain Bacteria; kingdom Pseudomonadati; phylum Pseudomonadota; class Alphaproteobacteria; order Rhodobacterales; family Roseobacteraceae; genus Ruegeria; species Ruegeria sp. D4. The sequence goes on along the minus strand of NZ_JBQFPJ010000011.1, from coordinate 135,237 downwards.
CGATGTGATGGAAATCGGTGCTGGCCTAAGCTGGGCCGTGTTCCTGATTTCCAGCAGCCGGGCTATGAGAGCCTCTGAATCCACGCCCGAACGTTTGAATTTCCTGTTTGGGATATTCATCTGTTCCGGCGTTATTCTGTTGCCGCTTTCCCTGTTCGGAATTCAGATGCCGACAGCAAACGATGTTGTTTTTCTGGTACTTCTTGGTGTGTTGCCAACGGCGTTGGCTTACTACCTTTGGTACGAAGCGGCAGCGCGGGTTTCGACCCTCACGGCCACTTTGATGTTCGCCGCTTCTGTGGTGTTCACCTTCATCAACTCAGCACTGTTTCTGGGGGCGGCCATCACGCCGCTGGCTGCAATAGGCGCTGCGCTGATCGTCCTGGCCATATTCCTCACGACCAAATCAAATGAGAAAGACTAGGGAAACCTAGCGAGATTTGCGCCTCCATCGCCGATACAGGTTGATGTCCATTGCCGCCACCATGATGCCCAACGGGATCATCCAGAAGCCTAGAATGGGAAGAAACCCAAGAACACCGCCGAGTATCAGCAGGATGCCCACGATGATCCGCCAGCCCCGTGGCACGGTTCGGCGAATTCGGTTCATGGCAGGGCGCAGGCGCGACTTCAATGCGGCCCAACGCCCTGTGGATTGGGTGCTCACCCCTCCATCGCCTCAAGTTCGTCAATGAAGCCAGAGATCATGGACAGGCCCTTGTCCCAGAACTTCGGATCGCTGGCATCAAGGCCAAACGGTGCAAGCAGTTCCTTGTGGTGCTTCGATCCGCCGGCACGCAGCATTTCGAAATACTTGTCCTCGAACCCTTCCGAGCCGCTGGCGTAAACGGAATAAAGAGCGTTCACCAAACCGTCGCCGAACGCATATGCATAGACGTAGAACGGTGAGTGGACGAAGTGTGGGATATAGGCCCAGAAGGTCTCGTACCCCTCCATGAATTCGAACGCGGGCCCAAGGCTTTCGGCCTGAACGCTCATCCAAAGGGCGTTGATGTCGTCCGGTGTCAGTTCGCCCTCGCGGCGGGCGGCATGCAGTTTGCACTCAAAGTCGTAGAAGGCGATCTGGCGGACGACAGTGTTGATCATGTCTTCGACCTTACCGGCCAGCAGCACCTTGCGCTGTTCTGGCGTTTCGGCCTGATCCAGCATCTTGCGGAAGGTCAGCATCTCGCCGAACACCGAAGCGGTCTCGGCCAGGGTCAGAGGTGTTGACGATAGCATTTCGCCCTGACCTGCGGCCAGCACCTGATGTACGCCATGGCCCAGTTCATGCGCCAGTGTCATCACGTCGCGCGGTTTGCCCAGATAGTTGAGCATTACGTAAGGATGCACCTCGGTGACTGTTGGGTGGGCAAAGGCGCCGGGGGCTTTGCCCGGTTTCACGGCGGCATCGATCCAGCCTTTTGAGAAGAACGGTGCTGCAATCTCACCCATGCGTGGGTCAAACGCGTTGTAAGCGTCCATCACCGTTTTTTCGGCTTCGGCCCAGTTAACGATGCGCGTGTCCTCCATCGGCAGGGGTGCGTTGCGGTCCCAAACCTGCATTACGTCCAGGCCCAGCCACTTGCGTTTCAGTTCGTAGTAGCGGTGGCTCAGCTTGGGATAGGCGGCGACCACCGCTTCGCGAAGGGCATCGACAACCTCAGGCTCGACATCGTTCGACAAATGACGCCCGGTTTGCGCGGTGGGCATTTTGCGCCAGCGGTCGACGATTTCCTTTTCCTTGGCCTGCGTGTTGTGAACCCGGGCGAAGGTTTTGACATTCTCCTGAAACACCGAAGCCAATTCCCGTGCCGCAGCCTCGCGTTTGCTGCGGTCCTGTTCGGTCAGCAGGTTCAGGGTGCCTTCGATATTCAGCTCTTCGCCATCCACGGTGAATGTGAGGCCGGCAATCGTCTCGTCAAACAAGCGCTCCCATGCATCTCCGACAACGCCCAGATCGTGCAGGAATTTTTCCAGCTCGTCGGACAGCTGATAGGGCTTCATCGCGCGAATACGGCGGAAAACCGGCTCGTAACGCCCCAGATCCGGGTTTTCATCAAAATGGGCACGCAGCACGGTGTCATCGATGCGGTTGATTTCCAGCGTGAAGAATACCAGCGGTGTCGTAAAGATTGTTATCTTTTCCTGCATGTCCGACAGGAACTTGGCTCGCTCGGCATCCGTGGTCAGCTGATAGTAGCGCAGACCGGCAAAGGACATGATGCGGCCGGCGATTGCATTGATCTTTTCGTTTCGATGCACGCATTGCAGCAGCTCACCCGCGTCCAGATCAGCCAGTTTGCCTTCGTAGTCCGAGGCAAAGGAGGCGCATTCTTTCTCCAGCCACTCAAGATCACGGCCAATCTCGGGTGCGTCTTCCGCCTTGTACAGATCACTCAGATCCCATTCCGGCAAGTTGCCAAGATTGTCGCCCCCGCCGACAGCGTTTGCGTCACGGACGGGAAAGGGAAGGTCGCGCATGGATCACCTCGATGTTCTGCTTTCGGAAACATCTAGGCGCGGGCGGCAGGGATCACAAGCGGCCAGAGTGACGGATCGGCGATTAACTCTGCAAAGCCGCATTAGGTGCGGCGTTTGGCTGGCTGGCCCTGAAATGCGCGGCAAGTTGATCAAAGACCGGTCCCCGAACTTCGGGTGATTCCATCATGACCTCATGTTCGCCCTCGGGAACTTCAATCAGCTTGCCTTTGGGCCAGTTGGCCATTCGGGCCCGAATGGCATCACGATCCACGATCCGTTCGTTTCCGCCCAGATACGTCAGGCATGGTACATCCGGCGCAGGCTGTTTCATCAGCCAATCACATTCCGTCAGCGCCTCGCGCAGCCAGATTGTCGACGGCGCCCCAAGCGCCATTTCCGGATGCGCAGCCAGTTGATCCTGCATCATCCGGTACATATCCGGATCGCGGGTCAGCATATTGTCTTCGAAGGGCTGAATGGTGACATAGCTGTCCAATGTCGTGGTCGGAGGCGTTTTCTCGCCCAGTCCGAATTTCGGCCCCCAATAGGCCGTCATCCAGCTGATCGGCCGCATGATTGTGGAAAAGTAAATGCCCCACATTGGCCCGGTGAAGGCACAGGCCGCAAAGCAGTTCTGCTCGATAATCGCCCGCAACGCTATGGCACCGCCCATTGAATGGCCGATCACGTACCAGGGCTTTGGCAGGTTCAGTTCTGTTGCCATGTGCAGAACGGCGCGGACGTCCTTCTGGTAATCCGGAAATTTCGCGACATGTCCGATCCGGGGGTCGTCCAGAAGGCGATCCGCCAGACCCTGACCGCGCCAGTCTATCGCCAGGAAGGCAAAGTGCCGTTTTGTGAACTCTCCGGCCGCGTTTCCGTATTTTTCGATATATTCCGTGCGTCCCGGAAACATCAGCACAGTACCGTTTGCACTGTCTTCAGGCACCCAATGCGCGACACGGATGCGTTTGGCATCCGAAGTTTCCAGCCAATGGGCTTTGCCAACGGCAGGAGCGCCGGCCACAGCTTCAAACAAAGGGGCCGGCGAAAAATCCATCAGGCCAGCACCGAGGCAAGTTTCATGGCAATCCCCATGTCTCCGTCCACGCTCAGCTTGCCGGACATGAACGCGCCGGTCGGGTTCAGGTCACCGCTGAGGATCTGCTCGAATGTATCAGCATCCGCGCTCAGGGTCACGTCGGCGTCTTCGTCGCTGACACGCGCGCCGTCTGCATCCAGAACGATTGAACCCAGATCTGCGATGGCGAATTTGGCCGAAGCATCAAAAGCCCCGCCGGCCAGTTTTTCATTCAGCGCGGCTGCGGCCTTTTCAAGAATCTCGCTCATGATCTTCCTCATTTTGTTTATGCGCCGAGAATGGACATCCCCGGTCGCAACGCTACACTGAACAATGTTATGAGCATTGCAAACCACAATCTCAAAGGTATCGTCGCGGCACTTGCAACACTGATGGTGTTTTCCACCATTGGTGCGGCCCAGCAAGCCGACTCCAAGGACGAATCCGTGCTGTTGGAGCAACTGGCACAGTCCACGCCCCGGCAGGCGATCAGCATTGACCGTCAGTTGCAGTCGCTCTGGTCGCAATCTGGCTCGGCCTCGGCCGATCTGTTGCTGGAACGCGGGCGCGAGGCGCTTGAGGACGGAGACGTCAAGGCGGCGATTGAACATCTGACGGCTTTAACCGACCACGCACCGCAGTTCGCCGAAGGCTGGCACGCCCGGGCATCGGCGTTTTTCGGTATCGAACGCTTTGGCATGGCGGCGGCTGATCTGGAACATGCCCTATCCTTGAACCCGAACCAATACGAGGCCATCTATGGCTTGGGTCTGATCTTCGAGATGCTGGATCAGCCGGAAAAAGCGTACGAGGCCTATTCCCGCGCTTTGTCTATACATCCCCATCACGAAGAAGTAACCAATGCAGTGAATCGTCTAAAGCCTCAGATCGAAGGCAAGGCGCTGTAAGGTCCGGGGCAGGGGGCAAAGGTGAACGGGTCATCCCGAATCGTGGCCGTTCTTGGCCCGACAAACACAGGTAAAACCCATTACGCGATCGAGCGGATGCTGGGACACAGGACTGGTGTGATCGGTCTTCCGCTGCGTCTGCTGGCACGCGAGGTCTATGACAAGATCGTAGCCGTCCGTGGACCCTCCGTCGTGGCCCTAGTCACGGGCGAGGAACGGATCGTGCCACCGCGTGCGCAATATTGGGTCTGCACGGTCGAGGCGATGCCCGAAGGCATGGGCGCGGATTTTGTGGCCATTGATGAGATCCAGCTCTGCGCCGATCCCGAGCGTGGCCATGTGTTCACGGACCGCCTGCTGCGCGCGCGCGGGACCAGTGAGACGCTGTTTCTAGGGTCAGATACGATGCGGGGTCCCATCGCTGCGCTGGTGCCCGAAGCACAGTTCACCCGCCGCGAGCGGATGTCGCAGCTTGTCTACTCCGGCTCGAAAAAGATCAGCCGAATGTCTCCGCGCAGTGCCATCGTCGGGTTCTCGGTCGACAGCGTCTATGCGATCGCCGAACTTCTGCGCCGTCAAAAGGGTGGTGCAGCGGTTGTTATGGGGGCGCTCAGCCCGCGTACACGCAACGCACAGGTCGAGCTATACCAGAATGGCGAGGTTGACTATCTGGTCGCCACTGATGCCATCGGAATGGGTCTGAACCTGGATGTGGATCATGTGGCGTTTTCGTCCCTGACCAAGTTCGACGGTCGCAGGATGCGACCTCTGGCGCCCAACGAACTGGCCCAGATCGCTGGCCGGGCAGGGCGCGGCATGTCCGACGGCACGTTCGGCGTAACGGGTGAGGCCCCGCCTTTGGATGATGGCGTGGCGCAGGCGATCATGGACAGCCGTTTCACGCCAATGAAAAAGCTGAACTGGCGGAACGCCGCCTTGCGGTTCGGCTCGATCGAGGCGCTGATCGACTCGCTTGAGGTCAGCCCAGACTACGAACACCTCATCAAGGCGCGGCCAGCCGATGATCTGAACGTGCTGAAATCTCTCTCGCAAGTGACCGAGGTCGCGGCGCGCGCCAGCGACGGTCCGTCGATCCGTTTGCTGTGGGATGTCTGCCGAATTCCAGACTTTCGTGGCATCAGTCATGCCGAGCACGCAAGTCTGTTGGAGGTGATCTACAACTACCTGCACGAGCGTGGAACGATCCCGGATGACTTTCTGGCGCGGCAAATCCGCCGGATCGACCGAACCGACGGAGATATTGATGCGTTGTCCAAAAGGTTGGCATATATTCGCACATGGACATATGTTGCGCAACGAAACGGTTGGGTACGTGACGAATCCCATTGGCGCGAGGAAACGCGCACTGTAGAAGACAGGCTGTCGGACGCTCTTCACGAACGTTTGACTCAAAGATTTGTGGACCGGCGCACATCCGTTTTGTTGCGCCGGCTCAAACAGAAGGAGGCCCTTTTGGCCGAAGTAAATGACAAGGGTGAAGTGACCGTCGAAGGCGAATTTGTCGGTCGTCTGGAAGGGTTCCGGTTTATCCCGGACAAAAGCGCGCAAGGAACCGAGGCGAAAGCTCTGAAATCGGCGTCCCTGCAAGCTCTCGCGCCGCAATTCCATCTGCGTGCCGACCGCTTCTACAACGCGCCCGATACTGAAATTGATTACACAGATCAGGGCGGCCTGATGTGGGGCGAATACGCCGTTGGCAAACTGGTTGCCGGGGCGGAGCCTCTCAAGCCGGTCGTCGAGGTTTTTGTGGATGAGGCTGCGGGGCCGGATGTGGAGCAGAAGGTTCAGCGTCGTTTGCAGCACTTCATCGACCGCAAGGTCGCGGCGCTGTTTGAACCGCTGCTGAACCTGTCGCGCGACGAAGAGCTGTCAGGCCTGGCCAAGGGGTTTGCCTTCCGAATGGTCGAAGCCTTGGGTGTGCTGCCCCGTACCGGCGTCGCGCAAGAGGTTAAGGATCTGGATCAGGACGCCCGTGGCGCGCTGCGCAAGCACGGCATTCGGTTTGGACAGTTCACAATCTTCATGCCGCTTCTGCTGAAACCCGCACCGACGCGTCTGCGACTGGTTTTGTGGGCCCTGTCCAGCGGATTGCAGGAGTTTCCCGAAGCGCCCCCTCCGGGTCTGGTCACCGTGCCTGTCGCCAAGGGCGCGCCCGAGGGGTACGACACGATGTGCGGATACAGGGATGCCGGCGAGCGTTCGATCCGTATCGACATGCTGGAGCGTCTGGCCGACATGCTGCGTGCAGAAGACAGCCGCGGTGGGTTCGAAGCCAAACCCGACATGCTCTCGATTACCGGTATGACGCTTGAACAGTTCGCTGATCTGATGCAGGGGCTGGGCTACAAGGCCGAGCGTGGCGAACGTGAGAAGGTCAAACCGGCGGCTGTCGAAACAGAACTTCCTTCGACGGATGCAGCCGAGCAACCTGTCGCCGAAGAAGTGTCCGCACCCCAAGAGGCAACCGAAGAGGTCGCAGCACCCGCCGAGGCGCCTGCCGAGGCCGCGACAAGCACCGAGGCGGCAGCCGAGGCACCTGCTTCGGATGAGCCGGAGGTCGAAGTATTCTACACCTTCACCTGGGGTCGTCAGCGGCAGCCGAACCGTGGCCCGCGCCGCGAGCAGGGGCAAGGCAAGGGCAAGCCGCGTGGCAAACCGCAGGAAGGCCGTGGAAAACCACACGGAAAGAAAGGCGGCAAGCCGCAAGGCTCCAAGACTTTCTCCTCCCGTCCTCCGAAAAAGGAAAAGGCGATCGATCCTGACAACCCGTTTGCAGCTGCGCTGATGGGTTTGAAGGACGGCAACTGACCCGAGATGGCCGAGGCCCGGCTGCGGATTGACAAATGGCTGTGGCAGGCGCGGTTCTTCAAGACCCGCAGCCTGGCCGCCAAACAGGTCAGCGGCGGACACGCGCGGGTAAACGGAAACCGTGTGGTGAAACCGGCGCATGCGGTCGGCCCCGGCGACGTTCTGACGTTCACTCAGGGGCGTATCGTGCGCGTCGTTCGTGTTGAAAAACTGGGCGAACGGCGGGGACCGGCACCCGAGGCGCAAACGCTGTACTCGGACATGACCGAAAAGCAGAACGCACCACCGCGTAATCCGGGTTTTGAAGGAAAAGGTCGTCCAACCAAGAAGGATCGGCGCGCACTTGATCTTTCTCGACCTCCGGAATGCTGATCCTCACTTGAAGAGCAAGCCATACTGAATTAGCTAGACGCCCAAACCGCAAACGGGAACGCCGCCATGACCTATGTTGTCACCGAGAACTGCATCGCCTGCAAATACACCGACTGTGTCGAAGTGTGCCCGGTGGACTGTTTCTACGAGGGCGAGAACACACTGGTCATCCACCCAGATGAATGCATCGACTGCGGCGTGTGCGAACCGGAATGCCCCGCCGACGCCATTCGCCCCGATACCGAGCCGGGTATGGAAGAATGGGTCGAGTTCAACCGCAAATACTCCGAGCAGTGGCCGGTGATCGTGACCAAGAAAGATCCCCTGCCAGACGCGGAAGAACGTGATGGGGAAGAAGGCAAGATGGAGAAGTACTTCTCCGAAGCGCCGGGTGAGGGCGGTTAAACGATTCGTCCTGGAATCTGGTGGGAAACTGAAAAGATTGAGGGATATCCTTCTGATTCCCAAGCAGCTTTTCGAAATTTCCCCGGCGTAAGCTTTCAGATGCCACTTTTTTGTGGTATACTACCTCCCTACATGATGATCGAGATTGGGGTGCGCTCCGTAAGTATGCTTGCTTTGGAGTTCTGAGTTTTCAACACAACCGCCGCCAGACGGGGCTTAGATGTGCCCTGTGGTGGTGTTTTTGTTGTCTGTACCCCGGTCCGCAACGAAGGAAAAAAGTGAATGTCAAAATCGAAAAAGCTTGAGTTCCGCCCTAACGATTACGTTGTCTACCCTGCGCACGGCGTGGGTCAGATCATCTCGATCGAAGAGCAGGACGTTGCGGGGTTTTCGCTCGAGCTGTTCGTGATCTCATTCGAGAAAGACAAGATGACCCTGCGGGTTCCGACCAACAAGGTCACCGAATCCGGTCTGCGCTCGCTGAGTTCGCCGGACGTGATCAGTCAGGCGATGAAGACGCTTAAGGGTAAAGCCAAAGTCAAACGCGCCATGTGGTCACGCCGGGCGCAGGAATACGAACAAAAGATCAACTCGGGCGATCTGATTTCGATCGCCGAAGTGGTTCGTGACCTGCACCGTACCGATGACCAGCGCGAGCAGAGCTATTCCGAGCGGCAGCTTTACGAAGCCGCGCTTGAGCGTCTGACGCGCGAAGTCGCCGCAGTATCCGGGCATGGAGAGATTTCGGCTGCCAAGCAAGTCGACGAGGTTCTGATGTCGCGTGCCGCCTGATCTCAATCGGCTACCTGGTTTCGGGCCGTCCCTCATCGGGGGCGGCCTTTTTTTATTCTGCTGCTTGGTCCCCGGTGGGTTTGAGGGTAATTTTGCCCTGAACAAAGGGGGATAGGCAGTGAAGGTAAAGCAAGCGATAAAGTTCCTCTATATCGGAAAAGACCCGATATCGGTGCGGTTCAGGTATACCTTGATCCTGTTTGATGCTGCTACGATCATCTTCTTTGTCGCGACCGCACATGGCGGTCATGGGCCCGGCATCACTCTGGTCAGTATGATTGTGGGCCTGATCATCCTTATGGATTTTTCGGCGCGGCTATGGATTTCGAAGGATCGCAAAAGGCTGCTGCGCAAGATCTACACGCTGGCCGATATCGTCGTGATCCTGTCATTGATCCTGGATCCGTTCCTCACCGGCAGTCTGGCCTTCCTTCGAATATTGCGCGCGCTACGTCTGATCCATTCCTATCATCTGTTGCGCGACCTGCGACGCGACAGCCCCTTTTTTCGAACGCATGAAGACGCAGTAATTGCTGCGATCAATTTGCTGGTTTTTGTGTTTGTGACCTCGACGGCAGTTCTGGTCTACTTCATCCCGGAAACCAGCCAGACGCCATATATTGACGCGCTGTATTTCACGATGGCGACGCTTACGACGACAGGATTTGGTGACATCACGCTGTCGACACCGTGGGGCAAGCTGTTCTCGGTTTTCATCATGGTGGTCGGTGTCGCACTTTTCGTGCGGCTGGCGCAGGCGATATTCATGCCCCAGAAGGTCAGGCATAAATGCCGAAGCTGTGGACTTTATCGGCACGACCCGGATGCCGTGCATTGCAAACATTGCGGAGAGGTGTTGCGGATTGAAACCGGCGGTGTCGCCTAGAGCAGTGTGATCAACGCAACAAGGATCGTGATCTCGGCCAATTGCTGCGCCGCGCCCAGAATATCCCCGGTCTGGCCGCCGATTTTTGCCTTTGCGACGATGGCCAACAGGCCGACGATCAGCGCCGCGCAAAGTGCCGGGAAAAAGGCAGAGCCACCGATCAGCGCCACAGAGACTGCACAAGCAACAATCAGGCCTGCAATTGCACTCATCGGACGGGGGCGACCTACAGAGTGACTTAGTCCGGATGAACGGGCATTTGGTAAGATGGCCATCAAAACGGGCATCATCGCACGAGACATTACGCATGCGGTCAGGATGGCGCTGATCCCTCCGGCCGTCAGCAGGGATGCCACAGCAAACACCCGGATCAATTGTGAAAACAAAAGTGCCAGAACACCATAGGTGCCGATATGGCTGTCTTTCATGATCTCAAGCCGCCGGTCCCGGGTGAACCCACCCCAAAGCCCGTCAGCGGTGTCTGCCAGCCCGTCTTCGTGCATTGCGCCGGTTGCTGCAATCAGAACTCCCACCAGCAACCCGGCAGAGACAAGGGCCGGCACGTTCAGGGAGATGGCAATCCATCCCACCAGACAGGCAATTATTCCGACGGCCAGCCCTGCAATCGGGAAAGCCCACGCAGCCTGAGCCTGACGCGCGAATACATGATCCGGCAGCCGGGGAACGGGCAGGCGGGTCAGAAGCACCAAAGCCAGGGGTATATCCCAGCCGGAAATGAGTTTGGTGTCGTTTTTGAGCACTCCCGCGCCTTTCGGGGTCTTGTTGGTCTGGATGCTTCGGTTAAACACACAGGACCACTCTGATGCAACGAGGCTTTCGATGCTGCCCGAACTTACCGACCTGAAAACTTTCCGGAATGCGCTGAGCTCTGCACCCGGCCCGGACGAAACCGCAACAACTGGCGCGTCCGAGCGCAACGGCCAACTGACCAAGCCTCCGGGCGCGCTGGGTCGGCTCGAGGATCTGGCGATCTGGTATGCGGGATGGCGTGGGGATGCCCGGCCGCAGATTTCCGCGCCTCAAGTGATCGTTTTTGCCGGAAACCACGGTGTTACGGCGCAAGGCGTATCAGCATTTCCACCTGAAGTGACCGTTCAGATGGTGATGAATTTTCAGCATGGCGGTGCGGCGATCAACCAACTGGCCAAATCGGCTGGTGCGACGATGAACGTACACGCGCTGGATCTGGACACGCCAACTGCGGATTTCTCAAAAGCTCCGGCAATGGATGAGCAAGAGCTTCTGTCAGCGTTGCGTACAGGCTGGCAGGCGGTCGATCCAACGGCGGATCTGTTGGTGGTTGGCGAGATGGGGATCGGCAACACAACTCCGGCGGCCGCAATTGCCTGCGCCCTGTTTGGAGGCGAGGCGGCCGAATGGACCGGGCGTGGCACCGGCGTTGATGATGCGGGTCTGGCCAACAAAACCCGGGTGGTCGCTGAAGGTGTCGCCCTGCATGGTCAGGCTGGCGACGGGCTGGATATCCTGCGCTGCCTGGGTGGGCGCGAGATTGCCGCCATGGCCGGTGCCATCGCGGCGGCACGTGTGTTGAGGATTCCGGTTATTCTGGACGGATTCATTTGCTCTGCGGCTGCTGCGTGTCTGGCGGACGTGACCGAAGGGGCGCTGGACCATACAATTGCCGGCCACCAGAGCGCCGAGGGCGCACATGGCGCGGTCCTAGCGCAGCTTGGCAAAGAACCCTTGTTGAACCTGGGCCTGCGGCTTGGTGAGGGGTCGGGTGGTGCGCTTGCGATCAACATCCTGAAAAGCGCCGTCGCCTGTCATTCGGGAATGGCAACGTTTGCCGAGGCCGGTGTCTCGGACGGCTAAACGCTATTTCTGACCCGGGTAGGGGCCTGGGTCAGGCAGACTTCTTGGCGTTTTCTTCAGCCATCTCCAAAAGCGCGGTTTCCAGCTCCTTCTGAAGCTCGCGCGATCTTTCGATGTATTTCTTGTTCTCGGCCGTCGGCATTCCCGGTATCCACAATTCGGCCAACTCGCGCACCGACATCCGGTCATGATGATAGAATGTCTGTTCCGCCTGTGCTGCCTCATAGTCGCTGAGGCCGATGTTCTCCAAGACATAGCGGCCAGCGCGAAGTGAGCTGTCGAAGGTTTCTCGGACGATATCGTTCGCACCGGCCTGATACAGCTCATAAACGTGGTTGCGGTCATAGGCACGGGCGATGATGTGCAGATCAGGGCGTTGTCGCCTTGCGTAGCCAACCAGCCGCGTGACCTGCTTGTGATCGTCCATGGCTGCGACAAGAACGGATGCCTTTTCGATCCCTGCCGCGCGCAGCAGTTCGGGGCGGGTCGGGTCGCCCAAAAACCCTTTGACGCCGAACCTGCGCATCAACTGCACCGTGTCGATGTCGTGGTCCAGAACGACCGTCTTGAAACCACTTGCCCGAACCAGTCGGTTTACGATTTGGCCAAAGCGGCCTATGCCCGCGATGATTACCGGGCCTTTTTCGTCAATCTCGTCCGGTTCCGGCTGCGGGCGCACATCGCCGATGCGGCGCGACAGTTGATCGTAGATGATGAACAGCAGCGGTGTAATCAGCATCGTCAGCGCGATGATCATCAGCAGTTTCTGGGAAAGATCGGTGGGGATGACATTCTGCTGCGTGGAAAAGGCCAGCAGGACAAAACCAAATTCACCCGCCTGGGCCAGACCCAGAGTGAACAGCCAGTGATCGCGCCCGCGAAGCTTGAAGGCACGTCCGACGATAAAAAGGATGATCCCTTTGACCAGGATCACCAGAAGCGCTAGCCCGATCAGGTCAAAGGGATCGTTGAAGAAATAGCCCACGTTGATCCCGGCACCGACTGTAATGAAGAACAGCCCCAGAAACAGACCTTTGAACGGCTCCAGATCGCTTTCCATCTCGTGCCTGAATTCCGAACTGGCCAGAACCACGCCGGCCAGAAATGCGCCCAAAGCGGGCGACAGGCCAACCAGCGTCATCAGGAATGAGATTCCCACAACGATCATAAGGGCCAGTGCGGTATACATTTCTCGCAGGCGGGTGGCGTGAATGAATCTGAACAGGGGACGGGTCAGGTAGACACCCGCCAGAATGACGAAAGCAACGGCGCCGAGCGTGACCAGCGTGACCGCCCAGCCCGGCAAGCCCTCGACCAAGGACAGGCTGTGATGGGCCGCGCCATGCGCATCGACATTGCCACGGTCGATAGAGCCGTCGCCTTCAAGGTGCGGAACGCGCGGAAGGGCCAGCAACGGCAGCATCGCAAGGATCGGAATGACCGCAATATCCTGTGTCAGCAGAACCGAGAATGTGGCCCGCCCGCCATTGGTCTGCATCAGCCCCTTTTCCGACAAGGTCTGCAAAACGATAGCCGTTGACGACAGCGAAAGGGTCAGACCAACCGCCAATGCCACGGTCCACGGGTGGTTTGCGTATATTGAAACACCGGCGATCACCGCCGTCGACATTGCGACCTGAAGCCCGCCCAGCCCCAATAGCTTGTCGCGCATATCCCAAAGGGCGCGCGGTTCAAGTTCCAGCCCGATCAGAAACAGCATCATGACGACGCCGAACTCGGCTACATGCTGCAGGCTTTCGGTTTCAGCACCGACCAGCCCCAGAATGGGCCCGATCACGATACCGGCCGCCAGATACCCCAGTACAGAACCCAACCCCAGACGCGCTGATAAAGGCACCGCAATAACTGCCGCCGCCAGATAGATCGTTGCCTGGTAAAGGAAATCGTCCATGTTTGTCCTCGTGTCCCGGTCAGGTCGGAAGGGGTGCGTCGCGCTTGAGTTGATCCATTACAATTTGGCTTTGCACCCTCGCAACGGCAGGATGCGGCAGTATCACCTGATGAAGCAAGCGGTTGAGCGCGGAAAGGTCATCACAGAATATGTGCAACAGATAATCTGCCTCTCCTGTCATCGTCCAGGCGCTTGTTATCTCGGGGCGGGCGTCGATCATGCGGGCAAAGCTGGCAGATTGTTCGGGGCCGTGCGTGCCCAGATGGACCTGGACGAAACCCTGCACGTGCAGTCCCAGTTTCAACGGGTCCAGGCGAGCGGCGTAGCCGGTGATGTATCCTTCCGCCTCCAGCCTTTGTCGGCGGCGCCCTGCCTGACTGGCTGACAGGTTCAGCATTTCACCCAGCTGATGTGCCGTCAGGTGCGCGTTCTTTTGCAGCGCAGACAGCAGGCGTGTGTCCATGGCATCCAACATATGCGGATTCGCCCCGTTTTTCTTGTCTTTGGTGCGTAAATCGCGCACATACCGCTAGTTTACACGAAAATTATGCGCAGAAACAGCGTCAATTAAGACGTATTTTAGAATCAGCAAAGAAATTCCTGTTTTTTAGGAGACCCGCCATGGGACCTTTCCCGCACAACGCACCGAAATCCGTAATCAGCAAAGAAAACCCGGCAGGGACCGACGGCTTCGAGTTTGTCGAATTCGCGCATCGAGAACCGCAGGAGTTGCGCGACCTGTTTTCGAAGATGGGATTCGAAAGGGTGGGGCACCACAAAAAGAAGCCCGGCGTCGAACTGTGGCAGCAGGGCGATGTCACGTATATCCTGAACTCCGACCCCGACAGCTTTGCAGCCAAGTTTGTTGCCGAACATGGACCGTGCGCGCCAGCAATGGGGTGGCGCGTGGTTGATGCCCAAAAGGCCTATGAGCACGCCGTTGCAAAAGGTGCCGAGCCTTACGATGCCGACGACAAAACACTGAACGTGCCAGCCATTAAGGGGATTGGCGGCTCGCTGATTTACTTCGTCGATCATTATTATGACACGTCGCCCTACAACCAGGAATTCGAGTGGACGCAGCAATCCAAACCCCGCGGTGACGGGTTCTATTACCTCGATCACCTGACGCACAATGTCTACAAGGGGAATATGGACAAGTGGTTCCGGTTTTACGAAAACCTGTTCAATTTCCGCGAAATCCGCTTCTTTGACATCCAGGGAAAATTCACCGGTCTTTACAGCCGTGCGCTGACCTCGCCCTGTGGCCGCATCCGCATTCCGATCAACGAGGACAGAGGCGAGACCGGCCAGATCGTTTCGTACCTGAAGAAATACAAGGGTGAGGGCATTCAACACATCGCAGTGGGAAGTGAGGACATCTACGATTCAACCGACGCGATTGCGAACAAGGGGCTGAAGTTCATGCCAGGCCCGAACGAGACCTACTACAACATGTCCACGGACCGGGTCGCGGGGCATTCCGAACCCCTGGACCGGATGATGAAGCACGGCATCCTGATTGATGGCGAAGGTGTCGTCGACGGAGGTGAGACACGGATCCTGCTGCAGATCTTCTCGAAGACTGTCATCGGACCGATCTTTTTCGAGTTCATCCAGCGCAAGGGTGACGACGGATTCGGCGAAGGAAACTTCCAGGCGCTGTTCGAATCCATCGAACGCGAACAGATAGAAAGTGGCGAGATTTCAGCCGCTTGACGCGGCTATATAAAGCGCGCGCTGGCGTGTCAGCGCGCGTGTTTTTTTCCCATTCGATTTTGGCTGTTAACTGCGGGGCATTTTCAAAGTCACGTTGCGCCCCTTCTTTTGGTACTGCAACTGACTGTCCCCGATCGCGATTACACGGCCACCATCCAGCCGATCCCCGACCTTAAGCTTTTTGTAGCGGCCGCTGGGCAGCCGGATCAGGGCGCGGCGGTTCGCTGGCGAACCGTAGACTCCGATCAGGTTGAGCTTTCGCAGGTTGATGGCATTGTCCAGAGTGGCCTGACGGGCGACAGAAGCCCGGCTCGGAATTTTGGGCGCAACGGATTTTGCCGCAAACGATCCGACATCGTCACTGCTTTGATCGATGGCGGCCGTTGATCCCAGATTGGCGGACGTGGTGTTTGCCGTCGGCGCGGAAGCCGCTGCCAGACCTGCCGGGCGGGATTTGGGGCGCGGAACCCGAACGACCGCCAACGCGGTCGGGGTTTCATCAATCTGAGGTTGCTCCTGCAGGGATTTTGGCCGCAGTTTCGGCCGCAGCCCGGACAACTCGTCCCGTGTGCGACCGCCCAGATGCTGGCGCTCGAACCCTTCGATCAGATTACCTGGCCTGACTTTCGGACGCAGCCCAGCCAGCCTGTCATTGCCCTCTTCGACGATGGGTTCCTGTTCGAAGCGAACCGGGACTGCGGGCGGAACCGAAGACGGTCGTCCGAGGAAAACCATGACCCCATCCGGATTCAGTGTACCGTCGGCCGTGGGGGTAACCAAACCCCGCTCATCAAGTACAAACCGTGTTCCCGCGCCGCTGGGTGCAGCGGGCTGTTCGAATGGCTGATCAGTGTCAAACTGTTCGGCCGCAGGCAGCGCCACCGCGTCATGCGAAAGGTTCGATGGGTCAAGCGATGACAGATACAGGTCGTCCGATTGCACCGCGGTGGGTAGGATCAGCGCATCGGGTGCGGTCAGGACAACACCTGTCTGGGATTGCAGTTCCTGTTGCGCCTGAGGATCGCGGGCCACCTGCTCGACGGGTGTTGGGCTGACGTCCAACGCCTCGAGAATAGCAAGATCCGTCGCGGTCGGCTCAGCTTTTTCCTCAACCACAGGCGGAGAGATGGGGGTTTCAGAGAGCTCTGTGTCCGGTTCTGACGTTTCTTTTACCGGGGGCAGAGCGACAGCGACTTCGGCAATATCGCTTTCCGGTTCTGGTGCTTTTTCTGCCAGTACTTGCTCTGGCACACTTGGGGACGCAGTTTCGTCCGGAACGCTCTGCGCCAGAACGGGTTCCGGGCTGATTTCGTCTTCGGACCCGGTCAGGAACCATAGCCCGATGGCGACTGCAAGAATGCCTGCGACCAATGCCAGAGATTTGTAGAGTTTGGCTTCACCTGGGTGTGCCGCGCCAGTGCCAATCTCGGCGCCTGGCGCGGTCTGCGCCCGGAATGCGATTGGGGCATCGGTCGCCGCGATAGCATGGACCGGAGTGTTCGATTCCGCTTCTTCTTCCGGCTCTTGCGCCGTATCGGCCGGTTCGGGTGCACCGGGCAGTTCTGTGGTTTCCCGAGGTAAGAATATGGGCTCGGTCGGAAAAGGGTTTGGGCCGGTTTCTGCACTGAATACGACAGGAATGAACCCGTGTTGGGTCGCGAACTCCCGGGCCTCGTCCAAAGTTTGCGTTGCCACTGCCGCGACGTGAGTTTGCTGTCCGTCCGTCGCTGTATCATAAGCCAGTTCGTCCAGTGTATACGGGATGGCCCCGGTCAGTGCATCGCGTACTTTCTGCCCAGTATCGTCTGCGTCCGGTCCTTCGGCTTCGACTGTCAAAAACCGGATTTGGTCTTCCGGAATCACGACCTTGCAGCTTAGGTCGTTTTCCAGCGCAAAACCCGCGTCGCGCAACGCCTGCATGCGATCCGGGAAATCCGGCGCATCCAGCGGAACCGTGCCAATGCAGAACCAGTCGTCATCCGAATGGTGATGCAGGGAAATTCCGTCGGCAGAAAATGATAACGCAAAAGCGGGTTTCATAACTCCGAAGAACCATAATTGTCATCGTCAATGCAAACGACATTGCGTTCGCAGCACGACAGTAAAGCAGGATATCGCCGAGGGAAAGAAAAAGCCAAGTCACCTCTTGTACGAGAGCGCCCGGTCACCCCATCTTAAGACAGCAAGAATTGGAGGGATCACCTTGAAGACATTTGCTTTTCTAGCCGCCATGCTGGCAATGACGGCGGCAAGCGCGGCCCATGCGGAAGAACGTCGCATCACCGTCAGCGCGGCAGGGACCGTTCAGGCCACACCCGACATGGCGACCATTACATTGGGTGTCACAAACCAGGATACGCAGGCTTCGGTGGCGATGCAGGCAACATCCGACGCGGTTTCCAGAATTATGTCGCGACTGGACGAAAAAGGGATCGAGGCACGCGACGTGCAAACCCGCGATCTGTCCCTTTCGCCGGTTTGGTCCAACCGAAACAATGTGCCGGGGCAGAACCCGGAAATCACAGGTTTTGCTGCGTCGAACCGGGTTTTTGTTCGGGTGCGTGACCTGACCAAGCTGGGTGAGATCATGGATGCGGTCATTCAGGACGGTGCCAATGACTTTGGCGGCCTGAGTTTCGATGTTCAGGACCCCAAGCCGCTTGAAGCAAAAGCTCGAGCGCAAGCTGTCGCCGAGGCAACCGCCAAGGCCGAGCAACTGGCCCAGGCCGCGGGCGTGACACTTGGCCCGGTTCAGTCAATTGACGAACAGGGCGGGGGTGTGCAGCCCATGCCACATATGCGCCAGATGAGCATGGCCGAAGCAGGCAATGTTCCGGTTGCCGGCGGTGAGGTTTCAATCTCGGTCAATGTCTTGATGGAATTCGAAATTTCCGAATAAAGTCAGACCTCTGCGCGGGCTTGCAGCGGTTGTCGTTGCTTGCCCGCAGCGTCGAAATTCTCGGGCAGCAACCAGGCTTCAAAGGCTTTTCGGATGCGTGGCCATTCGCTGTCGATTATCGAATACCATGCCGTGTCACGATTACGTCCCTTATAGTGGGTCGCCTGCCGGAACACGCCTTCAAAAGTGAATCCAAGGCGTTCGGCCGCGCGTCGAGACGGTGCATTCAACGCATCGCATTTCCATTCGTAGCGGCGATAGCCAAGCCCATCGAAAACGCGGCGCATCATCAGGTACATCACCTCGGTCGATTGCGGCCTGCGCTGCAAAAGGGGCGAGAAGTGGATGTGACCGACCTCAATCGATCCGGCAGCGGGCGTGATTCTCAGGTACGAGGCCATGCCGACCGGGACGTCATTGGCATCCAGAACCGAGTGAAACATCGGATCAGCATCGGAACAATTGTTCTGGGCCCATTCGACAAAGGCGGCTTCGGACTCAAAGGGTCCGTAGGGCAGGTAGGTCCAGTTGTGGCCGTCCGCGTCGTTTGCAAACGCCCGGTACAAACCGGGCGCGTGCCTGTTGATATCCAGCGGTACAACGGAACAGAACCCTCCTTGCATCGGCGTGTAAGGCGGTGTCGGACGCGGGAAGTCACCCGAAACGGGCCAGCCAATCGGCTGGCCAAGGTCGTTCGTTTCGCTGCCGGTTGCCATGGATCAGGCGCTTGCCTTGCTGAGCGCCTGGTCAAGATCGGCAATCAGGTCGTCGGCATCCTCGATCCCGATCGACAGACGTACCACGTTCGGGCTGGCACCGGCGGCTTCCTGTTGTTCGGGCGTCAGCTGCCGGTGTGTGGTCGAGGCCGAATGAATGATAAGCGAGCGTGCGTCACCCAGATTGGCCACATGGCTGAATATCTCCAGCGCATTGACCAGTTTGATGCACGCGTCATAGCCGCCCTTGACCGCGAAGGTGAACAGGGCACCGGCCCCGCGCGGATAGCACTTCTGGACCCGATCATAATAGGGCGACGACGGCAGGCCAGCATAGGTGACATATTCCACGCGATCATCTGCTTCGAGCCACGCGGCGATTTTCTGGGCGTTCTCTACGTGGCGCTCCATTCTCAGGCTCAGGGTTTCGATCCCCATCAGCGTGTAATGCGCAGCCTGCGGGTTCATCGTCATGCCCAGATCACGCAGCCCGATGGCAATTCCGTGGAAAGTATAGGCCAGCGGGCCAAAGGTCTCGTGAAATTTCAACCCGTGATAAGCGGATTCCGGTTCGCTGAGCGACGGGAACTTGTCATTTGCGGACCAGTCGAACTTGCCTGAATCCACGACGCAGCCGCCAGTGACGGTGCCGTTGCCGGTCAGGTATTTGGTGGTCGAATGTACGACCAGCGTGGCACCCTGTTCAATCGGGCGGCACAGGTAGGGCGTGGCCGACGTGTTGTCGACGATCAGCGGGATTCCTGCGGCGTCCGCAACATCCGCCAGCGCGCGTATATCTGTGACATAGCCGCCCGGATTGGCGATGGATTCGCAGAACACCGCCCGTGTGTTTTCGTCGATGGCATCCTTGACGGCGTCCAGATCGTCGGTGTCGACGAACTTGGCGGACCAGCCGAAGCGTTTGATGGTCTGGCTGAACTGCGTGACGGTGCCGCCATAAAGGCGGGTTGATGCAACCACATTGCAACCCGGCCCCATCAGCGGAAACAGCGCCATAATCTGCGCGGCGTGACCCGAGGAACAACAAACCGCACCCACACCGCCTTCAAGGGTCGCGACACGCTCTTGCAAAACAGCCACGGTAGGGTTGGTCAGGCGGGAATAGATGTAGCCGACCTCTTGCAGATTAAACAGCGCGGCAGCGTGGTCCGCGTCGCGGAATACGTAAGCGGTTGTCTGGTAGATCGGCGTCTGGCGCGCTCCGGTCGCCGGGTCGGGCCGGGCACCGGCATGAATTTGCAGCGTGTCGAAACCATAAGTGGGTCCATCAGACATCTGGAAAATCTCCTGTTGGTATTTGTCTTGCAGAATCTCTAGGGCATTGGTCGCGTGCGCACAACGATCCAGTCAGCGCATCCACAGTCCTTTGCTCTTGATCTGGTTGCGGATGACCTGCTCGCGCTGGGGCAGGTTCTTGCGGTCGAACATATTGCGGATCTTCTCGCCCTTGCGTTGGATCACCAGCTTTTTCAGCGGGTCGTAGTTCTTCAGAACCTTCTTGATCCGGTTCGGCGCGGCCACTGTTTCCAGAACTTCGATGACATGATCCGACTCGCTTGCATAAAGCAGCGGGAACAGCCGGTAGTGGCAACTTACGGTGCCATCCAGCAATCCGTCCGGCAGGGCGTCGCGCCCGCCGCCAAGCGCGTGGATCACCAGCGGCAACGCGGCCTGATCCAGCCAGGGGTCAAGGTTCTGGCCAACAAGCTCTGGGATATCCTCGTCGCGGATAGCGAGCGCGTATTCCAGAAACCGTTTTCCGAAAGCGTGTGGGCAGGAATAGAAAAAATACCCTGCATTGAAGTACAGATAGCGCCGCCAGTGATCCAGCGGTTGGTCTGTGTCGATCGAGCTTTCGAAGTCCAGCCCGAACCGTTGATAGAGCGCGCGCCAGATGCCGTCGAAACCGGGGCCATACAGCGTGGGTTTTGGCCATGTCCCTTCGACCTTCAATGACGCGCCGGGGCGGTCGAAATCGAACGGAACTGTGTTCAGATCGCCCGTGATTAGGGTGTCGCTGTCAAAAAACACAAATGGCTCACCCTCGGGCATGGCCAGCAATGCTTCGATCTTGTTGCCATAAGGATAGCTTTCGCCGAAGGCATGGTTGTCAAAGGGCAGAATCTCGGCGTCCAGTTGTCGCAGGACTTTGAGAACATCCTCGTTCTGAATGCTGGGGTTTTGTTGCCAGCGCGGGCCGGGTTGGGGAACCGCAACAAACAGTTGGCCTGTGAATCCCGGTGAACAATGTCGAAGCGAGGCGGCAAACAGCACAGCCTCGAATTGCAGGCGGTTGTTCTGTCCGATGATGACAATATTGAACTTGGTGGCCTTGGCCTGCATCGATAAACTCACGGATTTTCGCCGTTCTCCGGCGCTGCTCTGGTTCTGGTGACGCACTGTAAGCGGCAGACGACGCCAAAACCAGATGCGAGATTGGAAAACCGCTGCGGCGCGCCCAATTCTGAACGCGACGCAGGAACTCAAACAGGCCTGGACATGTTTGTCATCAATGGCGGCAGGTAGGAGGCAGACGAGTCATTTGGCGCCTGGGACTGGCTGCGCTGTCCGTCGAATACCCGCTGTCCCACCGCTGCAGGTGATTATTGGACCATGTACGGAGTTTAACTCGAAGATTTTTCTCGAATAGTTAAATTTGACCAAAAGCAAATAAAAACAAAAAACTATACGGTGAAGTTGAGGTCGTTCTCTCAGCTTTTTCGACTTTTTGGTGATTTTATAAATTTTACCAATTGATAAAAAATTAGTTTGTGGCAAGCTGAGGTCACAATAAACATATCTACAGGGAGTAGAGTGATGGCACAGGGCCAGATGGTCCCCGGTATTGTCGCCGGGCGGCTTTCCAGCGATGAGCTGACCTCGAATTTCACGGATCTGCATCCGCCGCTGGCCGCGCATGAGGCGGCTGTGGCGGCGGATCGGTGCTATTTCTGCTATGACGCGCCATGCGTTACCGCTTGTCCCACGGACATCGATATTCCGTTGTTCATGCGCCAGATTCAGGCCGGTCAGCCGGAAGCGGCAGGCCAGACCATTCTGGAACAGAACATTCTGGGTGGCATGTGCGCCCGGGTCTGTCCGACCGAAACATTGTGCGAGGAGGCCTGCGTACGCGAAACCGCCGAAGGGTCGCCGGTTGAGATTGGTCGACTGCAGCGTTACGCCACGGACAGCGTCATGGCGACCGGGGTGCATCCATTCGAAAGGGCGCCATCGACCGGCAAGACAATCGCCGTGGTTGGCGCGGGCCCTGCGGGACTGGCTTGTGCCCATCGTCTGGCCATGCATGGCCACGACGTGGTGATCCACGACGCCAGGCCCAAGCCGGGCGGGCTGAACGAATATGGTATCGCGGCCTACAAATCGACCAACAATTTTGCTCAGGCCGAGGTGGACTGGCTGCTGAAAATCGGCGGTATCGTAATCGAGACGGGTTCCGCACTGGGTGACACCATCTCGCTGGACGGGCTGCGCCAGAATTATGACGCGGTTTTCCTGTCGATCGGTCTGGCCGGGGTGAACGCACTTCGCGCACAAGGGCATGATCTGGACGGAGTGCGCAATGCGGTCGACTTCATCTCGGACGTGCGGCAGGCAGATTACCTTGCGCATCTGCCGGTAGGGCGCAACGTCGTGGTGATCGGTGGCGGCATGACTGCCGTGGATGCGGCAGTGAAATCCCGCCTTCTTGGCGCCGAACATGTGACCATCGCATATCGTCGCGGTCGCGAAGCGATGGGAGCCAGCCGGTATGAACAGGATCTGGCGGCCTCTCATGGTGTTCGAATTCTGTGCAACGTTCAGCCTGTGGCCATTCATGGAAATGGCTCCACCGCCGAGATCGAGCTTGAATATACCGAATCCCGCGAAGGCAAGCTGAGCGGAACCGGCGAAACCATTCGTGTTCCGGCGGATCAAGTCCTCAAGGCAATTGGTCAGACACTGGAAGGGGCACCTGAAGGTTTGGATCTGGACGGCAACAAGATCGTCGTTACGGACGCGGGCCGCACATCCATCGAAGGTGTCTGGGCCGGTGGCGACTGTGCAACCGGTGGCGAAGACCTGACCGTGACCGCGGTGGCCGAGGGCAGGGATGCCGCAATGGACATCCATGCAACGCTTGTTTCGTGATACAGTGAGGCATTGATCTTTCAATCGCATTGCTGAGGTGTTGCCATGTCCCGGATCGAAGAAGCCGTTGCCCGCCACTATACGACAGGTGAACTGACAGAACGCGTTCGCGATGCGCTACGGCAGAGCGGTATCGACCCGGACGCGGCCACGGTTGCCGATCTGAAAGCGGGCGACGAATTCCACACAGGCGGAGTTGCTGCGACGGATCATCTGTTTGCGCAACTTTCGCCGACCCACGCAACGCGGGTGCTGGATATCGGTTGCGGTATCGGTGGAACGTCGCGCTACATTGCGGACCGCTACACCTCGACCGTTACGGGCATCGATCTGACCCCTGAGTTCGTCGAGACGGCAACCGCCCTCAGTGCGATTGTCGGTCTTGAAAGCAAGGTGCGCTTTCTGACCGGAAGCGCTTTGGACATGCCGGTGCCGAACGCCAGCTTTGACCTTGCCGTCATGCTGCATGTCGGCATGAACATTCAGGACAAACAACGCCTGTTCGCCGAAGTGGCCAGGGTGCTGGCAAAAGGCGGCACCTTTGCGCTGTTTGACGTGATGGGCGGTGCGGTGGATGAACCGATGGTCTTCCCATTGCCCTGGTCGACGACGCCCGACACCTCGTTCGTGGACACGCCTGGTGCGTACAGGGACGCGGCCTCGGCTGTTGGATTTGAACTGATCACGGAAAACGACCGCTCGGAATTCGCGAAAGCGTTCTTTGAAGAGGTCTTTGCCCGCACGGCCGAAAGCGGCCCCGCACCGCTGGGGATCCATCTGATGATGGGTGATACTGCCCCTGAGAAGTTCAAAAACTATGTCGCAAACCTTGACGCCGGGCGCATTCGCCCGACCGAGATGATTTTCAAGAAAACCGGTTAACCCGGTAAGGAGAACCCATGGCCAATCTGACAACTGACTTTCTGGGAATTTCCAGCCCCAACCCTTACTGGCTGGCATCCGCGCCGCCGACGGACAAGGAATATAACGTACGACGCGCATTCGAGGCTGGATGGGGTGGTGTCGTGTGGAAAACGCTTGGTGCCGAAGGGCCGCCGGTCGTGAATGTGAATGGTCCGCGCTACGGGGCCATCTACGGCGCAGATCGTCGCCTGCTGGGCCTGAACAATATCGAACTGATCACCGACCGCCCGCTTGAAGTAAACCTCGAGGAGATGGCGCGGGTCAAAGCAGACTATCCTGACCGGGCGCTGATCGCCTCGATCATGGTACCGTGCGAGGAAGAGGCATGGAAAGCCATCCTGCCGCGCGTCGCAGAAACCGGAGCGGACGGGATCGAGCTGAACTTCGGTTGTCCACACGGGATGAGCGAGCGTGGAATGGGGTCGGCCGTCGGGCAGGTTCCGGAATATATCGAGATGGTTACCCGGTGGTGCAAAAAATACTATGACCGCCCGGTCATCGTGAAGCTGACACCGAATATCACCGATGTCCGCAAACCCGCTGCTGCGGCCAAGAACGGTGGTGCGGATGCCGTATCGCTGATCAATACGATCAACTCGATCACCAGCGTCAATCTGGACACGTTCAGCCCCGAACCCTCGATTGACGGTA
Source organism: Ruegeria sp. D4 (assembly GCF_056534475.1). Taxonomy (NCBI): domain Bacteria; kingdom Pseudomonadati; phylum Pseudomonadota; class Alphaproteobacteria; order Rhodobacterales; family Roseobacteraceae; genus Ruegeria; species Ruegeria sp. D4. The sequence goes on along the minus strand of NZ_JBQFPJ010000011.1, from coordinate 110,632 downwards.
AGGGCAGCCACGGTGGTTATTGCGGGCCGGCGGTCAAGCCGATTGCCTTGTCGATGGTGTCCGAGATTGCGCGCGCGGAGGCAACGCATGGCCTGCCGATTTCAGGCATCGGTGGCGTGACCACCTGGCGCGATGCTGCGGAATTCATGGCGCTGGGGTGCGGCACTGTTCAGGTCTGCACGGCGGCGATGACCTATGGGTTCAAGATCATCGATGAACTGACGGCCGGTCTGTCCAAATGGATGGATGAAAAGGGCTATTCCGACGTGTCTGAAATCGTTGGTCTGGCGGTGCCGAATGTCACGGACTGGCAATACCTGAACCTGAACTACGTGGCCAAGGCCAAGATCGATCAGGACCAGTGCATCAAGTGCGGCAGATGCTATGCCGCCTGCGAGGACACCAGCCATCAGGCGATTTCGATGTCCGCCGATCGCGTTTTTGAAGTGATGGATGATGAATGCGTGGCCTGTAACCTGTGCGTCGATGTCTGTCCGGTCGAAGGATGTATCTCGATGGAGCCGATGGCAGCAGGGGAGATCGACCCACGCACACAAAAGGTCGTTGAGCCCGGCTATGCGAACTGGACCACGCATCCGAACAACCCAATGGCGAAAGCGGCTGAATAATCCAGTATCTTTTGGACGAAAACCTGATCCGAGAAAACGCATCGAGTTTCTTCGGATCAGAAAATCGATCGGCCCTTTGTGACAGCTGAAGGTTCATTGGTTGGCGGTGCGGATAAGATGATATCCGCGCCGCTTTGTTTCATTTGGAAACCACACGCGGCCAGCTTTGCGTTTAATCCAGGGTTCCGGGTTGGGTCTGGTGCAAGAAGAAGACTCTTCCTTAAGTTTGTTAACTGCTTCTCAAGGGGTTAACAGTTTGCGGTACAAGGTTTCCATGAAGGGCGCTGCGCCTTCGAACGGGTCTTCCTCACCTAGAATTGCCCGGACCTGCACTTCAAAATCGGCGTAGTGCTGGGTCAGGGACCAGATGGAAAATATCAGATGATAGGGGTGAAGACGGGCAATTTTGCCCTGATCCATCCAGGTGGTCAAAACAGCAGTTTTTTGGTCGACCAGAGACTTCAGGTCATTGGACAGATTATCCCGGATACGAGGCGCGCCCTGAACCAGTTCATTGGCAAACAGGCGGCTTTCACGGGGTAACTCCTGGCTCATCTGGAGCTTGCGGTTGATGTAAGACAGGATCTCTTCCAGCGGATCGCCGTTTTCGTCCAGATCGTGAAGCGGAGCCAGCCACACGTCCAGAAGCCCGGACAGAAGGGCGGTGTGAATCGCCTCCTTCGAAGGGAAGTAATACAGAAGGTTCGGTTTGCTCAATCCGGCTTCGGCTGCGATTTGGTCCACCGTCGCACCGCGGAAACCGTGGGCTGAAAAAACGTTCAGCGCCGCCTCGAGAATCGCTGCGCGGTTCTTTTTCTGAATTCGGGTAGGCGCACGGTCTTTTGGCATTGATCCCAGTTACCCCAATTTTTGTCCGACGGGTGCTGATTATGCTTAAATTTCCGTCGACGCGATGCAATTTCTTGACTGATGTCGAACCCGTGATAGCGTGAGTTTGACCAGATGGTCAAATCAAGACACCAAAAGCGAGCCAAATCGCAAGCAACAGGGGAAAACAGATGGCAGCTCCGGCGCAGAATCTCAGAATTAATGGAGACAGGCTGTGGGATAGTCTGATGGAGATGGCAAAGATCGGCCCCGGCGTTGCGGGCGGCAATAACCGCCAGACATTGACGGACGAAGATGCCGAAGGGCGCGCGCTGTTCCAGAAATGGTGTAAGGAAGCCGGTTGCACCATGGGACTGGATCAGATGGGCAACATGTTCGCCCATCGCGAAGGCTCTGACCCTGATGCTCTGCCGGTCTATGTTGGGTCGCACCTGGATACGCAGCCGACCGGCGGGAAATACGACGGTGTGCTGGGTGTGCTGGGCGGGTTGGAGATCATCCGGACACTCAATGACCTGGGGATCAAGACGAAGCACCCGATCGTTGCGACCAACTGGACCAACGAGGAAGGCACCAGATATGCGCCGGCCATGTTGTCCTCGGGCGTGTTTGCGGGAATGCACACGCAGGACTGGGCCTATGACCGGGAAGACGCGGAAGGCAAGAAGTTTGGCGATGAGCTGAAACGCATTGGCTGGCGAGGAGACGAGGAAGTCGGTGCGCGAAAAATGCACGCCTTTTTTGAACTGCATATCGAACAGGGCCCCATCCTGGAGGCCGAGGAAAAGGACATCGGCGTTGTCACGCATGGCCAGGGCCTGAGCTGGACCCAGATCACGGTTACCGGCAAAGACGCCCATACCGGGTCGACCCCGATGCCGATGCGCAAGAATGCGGGTCTGGCCATGGCGCGCATCCTTGAGAAAGTGGACGAAATTGCGTGGTCCCACGCGCCCCACGCGGTTGGGGCGGCAGGGCATATCGACGTCTACCCCAATTCCCGAAATGTGATCCCGGGCAAGGTGGTGTTCACGGTCGATTTCCGGTCGCCCGAACTGGACGTGATCACCGACATGGAAAACCGGTTGCGTGTTGCTGCCGAGGATATCGTGGATGAAATGGGGCTTCAGATCGAATTTGAGAAAGTCGGCGGTTTTGACCCGGTGAAGTTCGACGAGACCTGCGTTGCAGCGGTTCGAAGCGCGGCTGATCGTTTGGGGTATTCCCATACAGATATCATATCCGGCGCCGGGCACGACGCCTGCTGGATTAATCGCGTTGCCCCGACGGCGATGGTGATGTGTCCGTGTGTAGATGGCCTGAGCCACAACGAGGCCGAAGAGATCAGCAAGGAATGGGCTGCTGCCGGGGCGGATGTTCTGTTTCACGCGGTCGTCGAAACTGCGGAGATTGTGGAGTAGGGGGCTCTGCCCCCGTCGCCCGCTGGGCGTCTCCCCCGGGATACTTTTGGCCAGATGAAGCAAGCGGCGCAGACCGCAACAGGGAGTTTGACATGAGCACTGTTATCAGGAACGGAACAATCGTCACCGCCGATTTGACGTACAAGGCTGACGTAAAGATCGAAGCCGGTGTAATCACGGAAATTGGCCCAGATTTGAAAGGCGACAAGGAACTGGATGCAACCGGGTGTTATGTCATGCCCGGTGGAATTGACCCGCATACGCATCTGGAAATGCCGTTTATGGGAACCTATTCCAGTGACGACTTCGAAAGCGGCACGCGGGCGGCGCTGGCCGGCGGGACCACCATGGTCGTCGATTTCGCATTGCCGAATCCAGGGGAAAGCCTGCTGGATGCCCTGAAACGCTGGGACAATAAATCGACGCGTGCAAACTGCGACTATTCCTTCCACATGGCAGTAACATGGTGGGGCGAGCAGGTCTTTGACGACATCAAGACCGTGATCGAGACGCGGGGTATCAACACGTTCAAGCACTTCATGGCCTACAAGGGCGCGCTGATGGTGAATGATGACGAGTTGTTTGCATCCTTCAGGCGTCTGGCCGAACTGGGCGGGACTGCGTTGGTGCATGCCGAAAACGGTGATGTAGTCGCGGAACTCAGCGCCAAACTGCTGGCTGAAGGAAATACCGGCCCCGAGGCGCACGCCTATTCCCGACCGCCTCAGGTCGAAGGCGAGGCGACCAACCGTGCCATCATGATCGCCGACATGGCGGGCGTGCCGCTCTATGTCGTGCACACCTCGTGTGAAGAGGCGCATGAGGCCATCCGCCGGGCCAGAATGCAGGGCAAGCGCGTCTGGGGCGAGCCGCTGATTCAGCATCTGACGCTGGATGAAAGCGAGTATTTCAACCAGGACTGGGATCATGCGGCGCGCAGAGTGATGAGCCCGCCGTTCCGCAACAAGCAGCATCAGGACAGTCTGTGGGCAGGCCTGCAATCAGGATCGCTAAGCGTGGTGGCAACTGACCATTGCGCCTTTACGACCGAGCAGAAGCGGTTCGGTGTCGGCGATTTCACCAAGATCCCTAATGGGACCGGCGGGTTGGAAGACCGGATGCCAATGCTTTGGACCCATGGTGTCGAAACAGGGCGGCTGACGCCGAACGAGTTTGTGGCGGTTACATCGACAAACATCGCCAAGATATTGAATTGCTATCCGAAAAAGGGCGCAGTTTTGGTGGGGGCGGATGCCGATCTGGTCGTCTGGGACCCCCAAAAGACCAAAACCATCAGCGCGGGCACGCAACAATCCTCGATCGACTACAACGTCTTTGAGGGCAAGAAGGTCAAGGGTCTGCCACGTTTCACGCTCAGCCGTGGGCAAGTCGCGGTGCATGATGGCGAGATCAAAACGCAGGAGGGGCACGGTCAGTTTGTTGCGCGTGAGGCCAATACCCATGTGAACAAGGCGCTGAGCACCTGGAAAGACCTGACTGCCCCACGACCGGTGGAACGCACGGGTATTCCGGCGACAGGTGTGTGATTTGCGCGGACTACTTTGTTCCATGGCTTCGTTGCTATGTAGCGGAACTGTCGCGTATGCGCAGTCAGGTTTTCCGGTATATGGCAACAACTCGGGATGCGACGTTCACTTTGAACGCAGCACCGCCGAGGCAACAGACATGGCCTTGTTGAAAGAAGGGCGGTTGCTGTTTTACGAAACCGCCTGCGATGTCTTGGTTGTTGGAAATCAAGATGGACAGATATCGACACTGACGGCGAAATGTATCGGTTATGAAGAAACCTATGACTTTACATGGGATTTCTACAGCGATGGGCACGAGGGGTTTGTCCTTGCAAACCCTGACCAGACCTACGCGACGGTTTTGAGCGTTTGTCGGTGAAAGGACAAATATGACAAGTAATGAACAGCCCGTCATTCAGGCAAAACAGCTGGACCTCACCTTCCAGACCAATGACGGGCCGATCCACGCATTGAAAGATGTAAACCTGTCGATCGACAAGGGCGATTTTGTCAGTTTCATCGGCCCCTCGGGCTGTGGCAAGACCACCTTCCTGCGCTGTATCGCGGCACTTGAAACCCCGACCGGGGGAACCCTGACAGTAAACGGCATGACCCCGGATGAAGCGCGGCGGAACCGGGCCTATGGCTATGTGTTTCAGGCGGCGGGGCTGTATCCCTGGCGGACCATCGCCAAGAACATCAAGCTGCCGCTTGAGATCATGGGGTACTCGGCGGCCGAGCAGGATGAGCGTGTGAAGAACGTTCTGGAACTTGTTGATCTTGAAGGGTTTGGTGGCAAGTTTCCTTGGCAGCTATCCGGTGGGATGCAGCAACGTGCCAGTATTGCCAGGGCGCTGGCTTTTGATGCCGATATCCTGCTGATGGACGAACCTTTCGGCGCTTTGGACGAAATCGTGCGCGACCACCTGAATGAACAGCTTCTTGCGCTGTGGGCGCGGACGGAAAAGACAATCGGGTTTGTGACCCACTCGATCCCCGAGGCGGTGTATCTGAGCACCAAGATCGTAGTGATGAGCCCGCGTCCGGGACGGATCACGGATGTGATCGACAGCCCGCTGCCCAAGGAACGGCCTTTGGACATCCGGGATTCTCCGGAATTCATTGAGGTGGCCCACCGCGTGCGCGAGGGGCTGCGTGCCGGTCACGGGGATGACGTCTGATGCCGGGTGAATCTATCAGACGGGCAGAGCGGGACGATGTCCCGGCCTGCGCACAAGTTATCTCGACTTGGATGAAGGCAACATGCTGGATGCCCGAAGAACTGCCCGTGGAAAAGCTTGCCGGATTGATCAATGAGGCCTTTCCGCAACGCGAAATCTGGGTCGTGGGCGACCCGGTAGACTGCTACATGTCCGTTGATCCCGTGGCGTGCAAGGTCGGCGCATTATACTGCCTGCGAACCGGCAAGGGGATTGGTAAGCGGTTGTTGGACAAGGCCAAGGAAAATCGCGATTTTCTGTGGCTGACAACACATGAGCCGAACAAGGCAGCGCAAAGGTTCTATCGCCGGGAAGGGTTTGTCGAGGCCGGAACGGAGCCGCCCGTGCCGCCCGAAACCCTGCCAGTGATCCGGATGGAGTGGCGTGCATGAAGCAGATTGTTGCCGTGTTGACAGTCGTGGCTGCTATCGTTGCCATTTGGTACGCCGCCTGTGTTCCGATGAACATCAAGGGTGTGCTGTCCGAGCTTGAGCGCGGCGGGGCCGAGGTTCAGCCACCGACCGCCAGCGCGCGCCGCGACATGGGAGAGGCCAGGCTGGTTTTGAGCAACAGCTTTGCGATCCCCGCCACGTGGGAGCAGAAAAAACCGCGCCTGCCATCCCCGCACCAGGTCGCGATCGAGCTGTGGGAGACCACGATAGGCAAGAATATCACCTCCAAGCGGTCGCTGGTGTATCATGGTTGGGTAACCTTAAGCGCCACGATTCTGGGTTTTGTCATTGGTACCGGGCTTGGCATTTTGCTGGCCGTTGGGATTGTCCATAGCCGGGTCATGGACCTGTCTGTTATGCCCTGGGCCATTGTCAGCCAAACGATCCCGATCATTGCGTTGGCACCGATGATCATCGTCGTTCTGTATTCGGTGGGTGTTCAGGGGATTATTCCCAAGGCGATCATCTCGGCCTACCTGAGCTTTTTCCCGGTTGTTGTCGGCATGGTCAAAGGCTTGCGCAGCCCGGATGCCATGCAACTTGACCTGCTGCGGACCTACAATGCCAACACGTCGCAGGGGTTCTGGAAACTGCGCCTGCCCGCATCGATGCCGTACCTGTTCGCTTCGCTAAAAATCGGCATCGCAGCGTCGCTGGTCGGCGCAATTGTCGGAGAACTGCCGACAGGTGCGGTTGCCGGTCTGGGCGCGCGGCTGCTGGCAGGCAGCTACTACGGTCAGACCGTTCAGATCTGGTCAGCCCTGTTCGCGGCGGCCATTCTGGCGGCTTGCCTGGTGGGTCTGTTGGATCTGATAGAACGGGCGGTACTGAAACGCATGGGGATGGCGCAATGATACTGGTTTTTGGTGCAGTCCTGTTGTGGGTGTTCGGCTGGTGGCTGAACAGCCGGCTGGCCAGTGGTCCCTGGGCGGACACGCGCATGGTCAGGTTTCTGGCCCCTCTGGTTTTCGGGCTGACGGTTGTTGGCATCTGGGAAATGCTGGTGCGTGGGCTGGATGTTCCTCTGGTCATTCTGCCCGCACCGTCGGTTATCGCGCTGCGGTTTGCGGACAGTTTGCCGATCCTCTGGGCCGATTTCGTGCAGACGATCATCAAAGGCGCCTTCAGCGGATATGTGATTGGTTGCGGCGCGGCGTTTCTGATGGCGATTGCCGTGGACCGGTGGGATTTCCTGCGCCTGGGTCTGCTGCCGGTTGGTAACTTCGTTGCTGCGCTGCCGATCGTGGGCACCGCACCCATTCTGGTGATGTGGTACGGGTTCGACTGGCATTCCAAGGCCGCCGTCGTGGTTGTGATGGTGTTCTTTCCCATGCTGGTCAACACCGTGGCTGGCCTGCGCGAAGCGACAACCATGCAGCGCGACCTGATGGAGACCTATGCGGCGACCTATTGGCAGAGCTTTGTGAAACTCCGCCTTCCTGCGGCGATGCCGTTCATTTTCAACGGACTAAAGATTTCTACCACCTTGGCCCTGATCGGCGCTATCGTGGCCGAGTTCTTTGGTTCGCCCATAGTCGGGATGGGCTTTCGAATTTCGACCAGCGTCGGACAATTGTCGCTGGATATGGTCTGGGCCGAGATTGTTGTGGCCGCGCTGGCCGGAACGGCTTTTTACGGGCTGGTGGCTATGATCGAAAAGGCGGTGACATTCTGGCATCCGTCACAACGAGGATAACGCAGGAAAGAATTCAACAGACCCCGAAAACGGGGCACCAATAGCAACTAGGAGAAATGAAGATGAATAAGCTACTCAGCGGGGCGGTTACAGCCTTCAGCCTGGCAGCCACTACGGCGCTGGCGGCGGACGAGGTAACGCTACAGTTGAAATGGGTCGGTCAGGCGCAGTTCGCGGGCTATTTCGTGGCCGAAGCAAAAGGCTATTATGACGAAGAAGGGCTGGATGTCACGATTAAGCCCGGCGGCCCTGATATCGCGCCGGAACAGGTCATCGCAGGGGGCGGGGCTGACGTCATCACCACATGGATGGCAGCCGGACTTGCGGCGCGTGAGCGGGGCGTACCCTTGGTCAACATCGCGCAGCCCTTCAAGACCGGCGGATTGCAGGTCAACTGTTTGAAGTCCACCGGCGTTGAATCTCCGGAAGATTTCCCGGGGCGGACGATGGGTGTCTGGTTCTTCGGGAACGAATACCCGTTCTATGCATGGATGGCATCTCTGGGAATCGAGACGGATGGTGCGGATGAAAACGGTGTTACGGTTCTGAAGCAGGCGTTTTCGGCAGATCCTCTGATTCAGGGGCAGGCTGATTGCATTTCGACCATGACTTACAACGAGTACCGCCAGATCCTGCAGGCCGGTATCACCCCGGAAGAACTGGTGACCTTCAACTACCTGCAGATGGGCTTTGGTATGCTCGAAGATGGTCTGTACGTCATGGAAGAAAACCTGGATGACCCGGCCTTTGTCGACAAGATGGAGCGCTTTGTTCGGGCTTCGATGAAAGGGTGGAAATACGCTGCCGAGAACCAGGAAGAAGCAGCCGAGATCGTGCTGGAGTTTGACGAAACCGGCGCACAGGAACTGGATCATCAGGTCTATATGATGGGTGAAATCGCAAAGCTGATCGAAGGATCGGATGGCGCGCTTGACCCCAGCGACTATGAGCAGACCGTGAAGACGCTTCTGTCGGCCGTGTCCGCGGAAAACCCTGCCATCACGAAGGAACCGGAAGGGGCATGGACTCATAAGATCACGGATGCAGCATTGAACTGACAACCGGATTACTTGAAACAACGAAACGCGGCTTGGAAACGGGCCGCGTTTTTGGTTTGAGGTGCCGCAAAAGTGTCTGTACTTACAATCATTTCCGATTAGTATTTCGTTGTGAATTGATGCAATTCGTACGAGTTGGCGTTCAAGTGGGATGAAATGCAGGATTTTGCATCAGAATTCAGCAAGGCGATGGCTCTGATCCTGAACGGGGATACAGAGCTTTGGTCGATTGTCCTGCTATCCCTGCGCGTTTCGATCTTTGCCGTGTTGATTTCAGCCGCCATCGGCATGCCCTTGGGTGCTGCTCTTGCCGTGGCTCGGTTTCCGGGACGCCGAGTGCTGATTGTTCTGATGAACGCCCTGATGGGTTTGCCGCCCGTGGTGGTCGGGTTGCTTGTCTATCTGATGTTGTCACGGTCAGGGCCATTGGGCGTCTTGCAGCTGCTTTACACACCAACCGCGATGATCATCGCGCAGGTGGTTCTGGTCACGCCCATCGTCGCAGCATTGACACGACAGGTGGTCGAGATGCTGGCCGAAGAGTATTCGGAGCAGTTGCGCTCGCTTGGCGTGTCGCGACTGGCCTCGGTTCCGGTCTTGTTGTGGGATGCCCGGCTGGCACTCGTCACGGCGTTGCTTGCGGGTTTCGGGCGCGCGATCGCCGAAGTTGGCGCGGTGATCATCGTGGGCGGCAATATCAATCACGTGACGCGGGTCATGACGACCACCATCGCGCTTGAGACATCCAAGGGCAATCTGGCGCTTGCGCTGGCCCTTGGGGCGATCCTGATCGGAATTGCGGTAGCGGTAAATGCCATGGTCAGCGCGCTGAGCCTCAGGGCCGAGCGGGAAGGATTACGCCATGCGTGATCTGTCCGGTGAAATGTATAGAAAACTGCAGGTGAAGGATCTCAGGATCGCGCGTGATGGCAAAGATCTGCTGAATGTGCGGGAACTGACTTTGGACGGGCCTGGCCCGACGTTGATCCTCGGGCCGAACGGGGCGGGTAAAAGCCTTCTTCTCAGGTGCCTGCATGGGTTGATCGCGCCGGACGGTGGTCGAGTGTTTCAGGACAATGTGCCGCTGAATGCCGAACACAAGGCACGTCAGGCGATGGTTTTTCAGCGGCCGGTTCTGTTGCGCCGCTCTGTTGCGGGCAATTTGGGCTTTGTGCTGAAACGACAGGGGCTGAACCAGGCTCAACGCAGGGACCGAATTGCAGAGCTGCTGACCGAGGGCGGGCTGGAAGCCAAGGCGCGTCAAGCGGCACGATCCCTTTCCGGAGGTGAGGCGCAGCAATTGGCCATTCTTCGGGCACTGGCTACAATGCCCGATACCTTGTTTCTGGACGAACCGACCAGCGCACTTGACCCAGGCGCGACGCAGAAAATCGAACAGATGATCTTGCGGGCTTCCATGCGGGGCGTCCGCATCGTGATGGTGACGCACGACATCGGTCAGGCCCGGCGATTGGCGGCAGATGTGGTCATGATGCAGGCCGGTCATGTGGTTGAACATGGCGCCGCCAATCAGGTACTTGAGGCGCCGACAAGCGAAGCCTCGCGACGTTACCTTGATGGCGGACTGGTCACTTGAAAACTCGACGGAGAACTGAATGATCCGAAACTTCATTCGGGCAGCGGTTGTAGCGTTTGGCCTGCAGCTTGCCCCCGCGCAGGCGGAAGCGCCGTTTATCATCGTTCAATCGACCACATCGACGCAGAACTCGGGCCTGTTGGATTACATCCTGCCGGGTTTTGAAGCGGAAACCGGAATTGATGTTCGGGTCGTGGCGGTCGGCACAGGGCAGGCGATCAGGAATGCGATCAATGGGGACGGCGATGTCCTTCTGGTGCACTCAAAGCTCGCCGAAGAGCAGTTCGTTGCTGACGGCTGGGGCGTCGAACGCTTTGACGTCATGTACAATGACTTTGTGCTTGTAGGCCCCAAGTCGGATCCGGCCGGTATTCGCGGCGGCTCCGATGTTCTGGCCGCCCTGTCTGCGGTGGCCGAGGCCGAGGCCCCCTTCGCCTCGCGCGGGGATGACAGCGGAACCCACAAGGCCGAAATGCGTCATTGGGCCAGTGCAGGGGTTGATCCGACCAAAGCGTCGGGGAGGTGGTACAGTGAAACGGGATCGGGAATGGGCGCCACGCTTAATGTGGCAAGCGGGTTGCAGGCCTATGCGCTGACGGATCGGGCCACCTGGCAGTCATTCGGAAACAAGGGCGATCTTGAAATTCTTGTCGAAGGTGATCCGCGCCTTTTCAACCAATACGGCATTATTCTGGTTAACCCGGAAAAGTACCCGGGTGTCAGGGCCGCTGCCGGACAACGTTTTATCGATTGGCTGACAGGGCCTGACGGACAGGCCGCCATCGAGTCCTACCAGTTGGACGGACAACAGCTGTTCTTCCCAAACGCCAGATGAAAGCAGGCGCTCAGCCACTGGCCCCGTTATGATGGACTGTTCCCATACGGGACAGATCGTATCCACCGAATTCGGCTGCTCTGGTGGCAAATCGTTCTGATCGCAGGAATTCCAACAGCTTCTGCAGGGGAGCGTCAAAATAAGCGCGTCGCCAGATTGCAAGGTCCAGCCTCTCGGTATGCGTCGGGACAAAACCAAGATTATACAGTCCGGCCAAGGCCCCCAATCCGAATCCGACCTCGGCTTTGGCATCGTGCAGGGCCACAGCCAGTTCTTCCTCGGTTCGGGCGCAGGATGGCAGCGCGTCCAGATCATCCCGAGTGAGGCCGCAGGTGGACAGTTGACCGTCGAACAGATGTTGGCTTGCCGCACTATCCTGACGGAGTATGACCCGCCGCGCTTTCAGGTCCCCAAATTCCCTGATGCCCGACACGCCTGGGGCCAGCAACAGCCCGCGCTGTCTTTGCGCGATCTCGATAAGGACAACCGGTGCTTCGCCGAAGGTGTTGCGCATCGCCTGGGTGTTGAACCCGTTTTCTTCGTGGATATGCAACACGGCAGCCTGCGCGCTGCGATCTTTCAGGCGGTTCAGGCCGTCGAAAGACCCGTCGTAATATGTTGCCAGCCCCGATCCGCTTTCCCGCAAGGCCCAGTCCAGTAGGGGATCGTGACTTCCTGCGACAATCGGCGGAAGGGGCGGTTCCGCGACCTGCGGCCCGGATCGCGACGCGTTCAGCCAGGCGATGACCTCGGCCCGGGGGAACAGCAGCTTGCCCATTGCGCGCACACAAGGCACCTCGCCCGAGGAGGCCAGATCATAGGCCTTCCGCTCACCAATGCGCAGCAGGTCGGCCAGTTCTTTTGTGGTAAGGTAGTGGGACATTCAGTCGAGGCGCACCGCGGAACCAGACCCTGCGTCCGCAGCACTGAACCCGGCCTGTTTCAGAGCATAAGGCGCGCTGACAGTGATAACGACCATCGCCGCAACGGCGGCAAGAAAGGCTTTCATGGTTCCCTCCGGCTCAGTTTTCCGGTGCGGTGGCGTGGCGCAGAAAGTCGATCAGATCCACTCTGTCCTGTGACCCGGCGATCCGCTGCATCGGCATCTTCGATCCCGGAATGTAATGGTCCGGACCCTGATCGAACAAGGCATTAATTGTGTCCTCATTCCAAACGATATCAGAGTCTTGCAGCGTGTCCGAGTAGAAATATCCGGGCAGGGTGCCCGCCTGCCGGCCAAAAACGCCGTGCAAAGTCGGTCCGGCCCGTCGTTCACTGTCGGGGGTCAAGCTGTGGCAGATCGAGCATTTTCGGGCAAACTGGCGTTCGCCATTGCTCATCTCATCGGGGTTTTTAAGGAAGCTGGGTTCGGCTGCCGCCATTTGTTCCTGATCCCCAAGGGCGGCGACGGGCCAGCTGTACATCGCCTCGTCAATGCCGCCGGCATGGAGGTTCTGACCGTCCGACGAGAAGGCCAATGCCCAAACCGGCCCGCGCAAGGTTGCACGGAAATCCTGCGCGATGCGCCATTCGACCGTGTCGATCACCATGATGTAGCCTTCGCCGTCGCCGACCGCCAAAAGTTTGCGATCGGGGCTAAGCGCCAGGGCAAGGATTGGACGGCGGTCGAGCGTAAAGTCGCGTTCTTCGTCGGTTGTCAGGTCCAGGATGCGCGTCACACCGTCCACGGCGCCATAGGCGATCCAGTTGTCAGTGGAGTTCAGAACCAGTTCGTTAATACCGAACCCGTGTTCGACCATCCGGTCAGTTTCCTGTCCACTGGCAACGTCCCAAACGCGCAATGTACCGTCCATGCCTGCCGAGTATAACGTGGCCCCATCCGGCGAAAAGGTGACGGCATTCACGCCGCTGCCCGCCTGAAGTGTCAGCGAGGCCGAACCATCTTCTGGCCAAATCCCGATGGTTCCGTCCCAACTGGCCGTGGCCACATGCGTCTTCGAGGCGGCAAGCCCAACGATCTTGCCTTTGTGTTGGCCAACGATCTCTCCGTCCGGCCAGCGACGCAGCGTGAAATCGTCTCCGGCGGAATAGACAGCACGGCCGTTGAAGGCGACGGAATTGACGGCGGCCTCGTGCCCTTCAAGCCATTCCGGCTTGCGGTCCGACCACAGCCCGACCGAGTTGTCGAAACTGGCAGTCGCAATCCGTCCGTCCGGCGCAGCGGCGATCCCCATGATCGGCCCGCCGTGACCCTTGAGCGTGAAAAACTCGGCCAAAGCCGGGAAGGGGATCAGGGCCAGTGCTATGACCAGCTTGCGCATCTATTCCGCGGGCGAGGCCGCTGCCTTGCCAGCCTCTTTTTCCTGGACGTCTTCCAGCCACAGCGAATGATGCTCGCGCGCCCATTGTTCCTCGACCTCGCCCGTGCCCATAGCGTCAAATGCGCCTTCCATCCCGACCGAGCCCAAGTAGATATGGGCGATGATGATGGCGATGAACACATACGCGACCATCACGTGCCAGACTTGGGCATACTGCATCTCTTCCTGCGGGGACATCTGCTCGGGCAGGGTCAGGCCCAGCATTTGCGGAAGCCCGGTCGCGTTGGCGACCGAGAAGGTCTTTGCGAACATCGGCAGTTCAAAGGGGAACAGAAGCGACAGACCGGACAAGCTGATCGAGACGCCAAGCAGGATACAGGCCCAGAAGATGATTTTTTGGCCCGCGTTGAACTTCCAGGCGGGCGGGTGACTTCCTTTGGTAAACAGACCTCCTCCGGCAGCGAGCCATTTCAGGTCGGTCCGGTTGGGGATATTGTGGGCGATCCAGTTCACCGTGACGATGATCAGGCCCAACATGAAAGCCCATGCGAGGTTGTTGTGCAGCCATTTGCACCCCTGAGCAATCGTTGCAAACCCTTCCTTGCCGACAAGCGGGATCAGGAAGTCGCGGCCATATAGAGTCAGCAGACCCGTAACGCCAAGGATCAGGAACGACCCGGCAAACAGCCAATGGCCAAACCTTTCAAAGCCACCAAAGCGGGTGACCGTGCGGCCGGTCTTTTCGCCGTCGATCCTGATCTTTCCACGGATCAGGAAGAATAGCAGAAGGACAACAAGCATTCCGCCGATGATGTAGCTGCCATATTCGCGCAGCGGACCGGTGCGGAAGTTCAGCCACCACATGCCGCCGTCCTGAATCAGCACCCCGGCTGCTGGACCTTTGGACGACACCGTCACGTCCGCTGACCCATAGCGCAAAGCGCGATAAACATCGCTGTCCGAGGCAACCCCGCGTGTACCCAACTGGCCCAGCAGGCCTTCGGCGTTGCTTTGCCCGGTGTTGTCCGAGCGATAGCTGTCGTCCACCTTTTCGCCGCGCTGACGCGCCAGGATATCTTCAAGTGTCGAAGCCCCCCCGGTCGCCGACCTGTCAGCAGGGGCGGGGGCATCGGCTTCACTTGATTGGGCGATGGCGGTCTGGGCCACCGAAAATGTCAGCAGCAATACGGTGAGTAAGCGGAACATCTGAACCTCGGTCAAAATCCCTGTTCAGGCGACCCACAATTGCGGGTCGCCTGCTTGGTTCACGAAAACGGGTTTATCCGTCTTTCTGGTCGTAAGCCGTGCCCCAGCCCCATGCGCCCGAGCCAAACCCGCGCGCCACGACGCGCTCGCGGTAGATGGCTGAGACCACATCGCCGTCACCGGCGAGCAGGGCTTTTGTGGAACACATCTCGGCGCAGATGGGCAGTTTGCCCTCGGCGATCCGGTTGCGACCATATTTTGCGAACTCTGCGGTCGAGTTGTTCTCTTCGGGACCGCCGGCGCAGAAGGTACATTTGTCCATCTTGCCGCGCGATCCGAAGTTGCCAGCCTGCGGGTATTGCGGCGCGCCGAACGGGCACGCGTAGAAGCAATAGCCGCAGCCGATGCACAGGTCCTTGGAGTGCAAGACGACGCCTTCCTCGTTCTGATAGAAGCAGTCGACCGGGCACACCGCCATACACGGTGCATCCGAACAATGCATGCAGGCAACCGAGATCGAGCGTTCACCCGGATTACCGTCATTGATCGTCACCACCCTTCGGCGGTTGATGCCCCACGGCACCTCGTGTTCGTTCTTGCACGCGGTCACGCAGGCGTTGCACTCGATGCAGCGTTCAGCGTCGCAGAGAAACTTTGCTCTAGCCATTATCGTCCTCCTTACGCTGCCCAGATCTTGCAGAGAGTACACTTGGTCTCCTGCATCTGGGTCACTGAATCATAGCCATAGGTCTGGGCGGTGTTGGAACTTTCACCCAAGACATAGGGATCGGCACCAGCAGGGTATTTCGCCCTGAGGTCTTCGCCCTGGAAATGGCCGCCGAAGTGGAACGGCATGAAGGCCACGCCGGCACCGACCCTGTTGGTCAGCATCGCCATTACCTTGACCTTGCCACCTTCGGGACCTTCGACCCAGACCTGCGACCCGTCACGAATACCAAGGTTGTTGGCATCGCGCGGATTGATCTCGACGAACATGTCCTGCTGCAGTTCAGCCAGCCACGGGTTCGACCGCGTCTCATCACCGCCGCCTTCATATTCGACAAGACGACCTGACGTCAGGATTATCGGGTAATCCTTTGAAAAGTCGTTCTTCTGGATCGAAGCATAAAGGGTGGGCAGGCGATAGGCATGCCGGTCCTCGTAGGTCGGATAGTCCTCCACCAGATCGCGCCGGTTCGTATAGAGCGGTTCGCGATGCAGTGGGATCGGATCCGGGAAGGTCCAGACGACTGCGCGGGCCTTGGCGTTCCCGAAGGGCGCACAGCCATGAGCGATCGCGACCCGCTGGATACCGCCGGACAGGTCGGTTTTCCAGTTGGTCTCTGGCCCCGCAACGGCGTCGATGGCCGCGCGTTCCTCGGCCGTCAGATCGCCATCCCAGCCGAGGTCCATCAGCATCTGCATCGTGAATTCGGGATAACCATCCTGAATTTCCGATCCAACGCTATAGACCCCTTCAGCCAGCAGGTTGTCGCCATCACGTTCCACGCCAAAACGGGCACGGAAGGTCAGGCCGCCTTCGGCCACCGGTTTGGACATATCATACAGGTTCGGTGTCCCCGTATGACCCATTTCCGGCGTTCCCCAGCAGGGCCAGGGCAGACCATAATATTCGCCGTCGTTGGGGCCACCAATGGCCTGCAGCGTGGTTCTGTCGAACGTGTGCTGGTTGGCCATATGGCTTTTCAGACGTTCCGGCGACTGACCGGTGTAGCCGATGGTCCAGAGGCCCGAGTTGAACTCACGCGTGATGCTTTCAACATTCGGGGTTTCGGGGTCTTCCATCTCGATATTGCGGAAGAACCGATCCGCCCAGCCGAACTTGTTGGCGAACTTGGCCATGATGACCTCGTCCGGAAGGCTTTCGAACAGCGGATCAACCACCTTGTCGCGCCACTGCAGCGAACGGTTCGACGCTGTGACCGAGCCACGGGTTTCGAACTGCGTGCAGGCGGGCAACAGGTAGACCCCATCGGTGCGGTCATGTAGAACGGCCGAGACGGTGGGATACGGGTCGATCACGACCAGCATGTCCAGCTTCTCCATCGCCGTTTTCATCTCCGGCCCTCGCGTTTGCGAGTTAGGAGCGTGACCCCACAGAACCATGGCACGGACGTTGTTGTCCTGATCCATGTTCGCCGGGTCTTCCAGGACACCGTCGATCCAGCGGGAGACCGGGATGCCACGTTCGTTCTGAAGTGGTTTGTCCTTGCCTTCCTTGTCCTTGATCGTGGCGAACTGACCAGCCAGCCATTCCGGTTCTTCACCCCAGACACGGGCCCAATGGCCCCAGGCACCTGCCGAAAGGCCATAGTAGCCGGGCAGGGTGTGTGACAGAACGCCCAGGTCCGTCGCGCCCTGCACGTTGTCATGGCCGCGGAAGATGTTGGTCCCACCACCCGAGGTGCCCATGTTGCCCAAGGCAAGCTGCAACACGCAGTATGCGCGTGTGTTGTTGTTGCCGTTGGTGTGCTGCGTACCGCCCATGCACCAGATCACGGTGCCGGGACGGTTGTTGGCCATGGTGCGCGCAACGCGCTTCAACTGCGAGCCCGGAGTACCGGTGACGCGCTCGACCTCATCCGGGCTCCACTTGGCAACCTCTTCACGGATCTGGTCCATGCCCCAGACACGGGTGCGGATGAACTCTTTGTCCTCCCAGCCGTTGTCGAAGATGTGCCACAGGATGCCCCAGATCAGCGCAACGTCTGTGCCGGGGCGGAAGCGGACATATTCATCCGCATGCGCCGCGGTGCGCGTAAAGCGCGGGTCGCAGACAATCAGCGGCGCGTTGTTCTGCTCTTTCGCGCGCAGAACGTGCAGCAGCGAGACGGGGTGCGCCTCGGCCGGGTTGCCGCCGATGATGAAGATGGCCCGGGAATTATGGATGTCGTTATACGAATTGGTCATGGCGCCGTAGCCCCATGTATTCGCAACACCCGCAACAGTGGTTGAGTGGCAGATACGGGCCTGATGGTCCACGTTGTTCGTGCCCCAGTAGGCGGCGAACTTGCGGAACAGATAGGCCTGTTCGTTGTTATGCTTCGCGGACCCCAGCCAGTACACGCTGTCCGGTCCGGATTCTTCGCGGATGCTCATCATGCCGTCGCCGATCTCGTTGATCGCCTCTTCCCAGCTGATGCGCTTCCACTCGCCGCCTTCCTTTTTCATCGGATATTTGAGGCGGCGTTCGCCATGGGCATGCTCGCGGACCGAGGCCCCCTTGGCGCAGTGCGCACCCAAGTTGAACGGGCTGTCCCAACCGGGTTCTTGCCCGATCCAGACACCGTTCTGCACTTCGGCGACGACTGTACAGCCGACCGAACAGTGTGTGCATACGGATTTGATATTCTCAACGGCCTGGTTTGCCGCTGTCTGGGCGCTGGCTGGCGTCACGGTTCCACCCGTGGCGCTGATCGCGGCAAGGCCGCCGATCGTCAGGCCCGAGCCACGCAGGAATGCGCGGCGATCGACGGTTTTTTCGCCGACCTGGGACAGGATACTTGTCCGCTGGGGGCGTCTCGCAACCCCGTTGGTCTTTTTCCTAAGCATTGTTTTCCTCCCTTGCTGGCCATGTGAGCCATGGCTGGCTTGGTACTGCTGAAGCCGACGTCAGGGCCAATCGCAACCGTCAGTCGGGTGTGACGTCGTCCGGATCAGACCCGGGCGCTGTCGTCGCGGCTCAGAAGCGCGCGCTTTTCAAGTATGCGCGTGTATGCGCTGTGTTCTGAATCCGGGTCTCGTCCGTCGGCAGCTCGGCTGCCTCGGCTTTCCCGGTCAGGCTGGCGGCGGCAACGGCAGCGGGTGCTGCGGTTCCAGCCAGTTTCAGGAAATCGCGGCGTGTGGCGCCGTCTTCCTTGGTCTTGCTCATGGGCTCCTCCTTCCCAATTGCGATTTAGCGCCGTTTAGGGCGCTGGCGAATGGCAGCAAGTTACGCTGCCGTCATCCGGAAAGCCTCCCGCTCGATCTCCATGAAAACCCGACCGGCTGTCCCGACCGAGGCATAGAGAACCGAAGCTTCGGCGGCTTCGAGATCCGAATAGAAATGCATGGCCCATGGGCCGATGTGCTTGTTCCAGAACACCTTCTGGTCCTCCAGCGTGGCAGGCGCGCCAAAGCGCCCGACGATCATGCCCGCCATCATCTCCATCAGCGACGCGATGTTGTCTTCGGGTTCAAACACGTTTTGCGCCCGGGTAATCCCACGCGCTGCCATGTCGTTGCGCAAATGGGCCAGTGGTTTCTCGTTCAGGAAACCTGTCAGATAGAAGCTGGCATAAGGCAGCAACTCGCCCCGACCCAGCCCTATGAACAGCGCATTGAACTCCCGTTCCGCCGCTGCACGTTTGGTGACTTTGGCAACCCTTGCCATGGCCTGAATGGCCTTGCCCAGTTCAGTGTCGTCGCCACCCAATCCGGCCATCTGATCCAGCAGCAACTGATCCGGCGGGCCCGCCAACAGCAAACCAAGGAAGTTGTAGAAATCCGCGCGCAGTCGGTCTTCGGCCGAGACATCCAGGTTTTGCGCGTTGCTTGCGGTCATTGGGTTATCCTTCGAATTCAAACTTCATACGGCGCGGGGCAGGGGTTAGTTCGGTATCGTCAGGCGTATCGCTTTCTGCGACCTGTACAGGTTCCGGTCGCGTGTCCTCAACGAGTGCCGGTTCGTCCCGGACTTCGGTGATCACCTCGTCCTCGCCTTCGGGTGGACGTTCTTCTTCATCATCTTCGGCGGCCAGCGCCTCGACATGGGCCAGCATACCTTTGCCGACCTGATAGGCCGTCTGAATGTTCTCGATGACGCATGCGGCGTCCGTATAGTCCTCACCGTAGTCGACCAGCCCGTCCACATTGGCCAGAACCGGATTCAATCGCCACAGGCGTCGCAATGCACGTCGGCGGAGGCGGTCGGGGACGGCCTGGGCCATGAACCCTGAAATGTCGTCACCGGGTTTCAGATCATCCGGGTCCGGCAGATCGAATGCGGCAAGAATCTCCGCATCTGACTTCTCTTCCAGCTCTGCCTGCTGTTCTGCCACTTTCTGCGCTTCGGAGGAGGTGCGTTCAGCCTCGGCTTCCGCCTGAACGGCAGCCTTGCGGCGGGACCAGAAATCGCGCACTTCCGTCATTGCACGATCCTCCGCGGCGCGCGATACACGTCCGAGGCCTGCCGAATGCGCGCATCCCCTTTTCCATCTTCCACCAGATCGGTCCGTTTCTTGTCACGGCGGCGTTTGACGAACACCTCATCCCGGTGATGTTGCAGGGTAAAGTCGCGCACCCACGCAATCAGACCTTCGCTCATGGGGATTTTTTCGACGATCTCTTCTCCGGTATCTGCATAGTCCTGACCTTCAAAAGGAGAAGCCGTGATTAGAACCGCATTCAACGGATGATCTCCGTCAAGCTCGTCCCGCAAGACCAGATAGACGGACGGCTGAATGTCAGCGAGGTTCACCATGTAGGCTTCGGTTTCGTCTGCCCAGAGTGTCAGCGGAAGGGTGGCTGCGTGGTACTCCACGGCTTCCCCCTCGCGGCGCAATTCCTTCCAATCTGCAGGTCCTGCTCCGGGCAAAGCCGCCACTGCACGCCAGCTCCACCGCGCCCAACGGGTCACACCCGGTGTTTTGCGCACAACAACGCCAACCGGCATTTCGATCTGATTTGCGGCCCTGGCCACCTAATCCTCCCCGAAAGGCTCTCCCCTGCCTTCCTTGGTGTCCACTATGGTACACAATACGGCTTTTCGCCAAGCATCTTATTAGAGCGAAACATGACAATTGATCACCACAAGTTTATTTTTTAACCAATTGGTAATGAATTTTGGTGCCCGGGCGAGGGTTATGCGGGGTCGATCCGGCGAATAAACCCTTCTTTGGTGCCGTGGACATTGCCTCACTGCGCATACGGCTTAATGTGCTGAGGGTGGGGAAAGCGATGGGGATGGATATGGCCATAAAGATGCTGCTTTGCGATTGCGCAGGAACCCAATCGCTGGATGCGGACAAGGTGGCCTCGGCCTGCGACGTGGCGTGTTCCAAAATTCACAGCGCGCTGTGCACGCGGGAACTGGAAGCCGCCGCCGCTGCGCTGAAAGGCGAGGATACGACAATCATAGCCTGCGGGCAGGAGCAGGACGTGTTTCGTGACCTTGCCGACGATCTGGGTGTTGAAACGCCCGGCTTTGTCGATCTGCGCGACCGCGCAGGTTGGTCCGAACAGGGGCAGGATGCGGCACCCAAGATGGCTGCGCTGGCCGCCGAAGCACTGCTGCCGCAACCGATCACTCCCAGCGTCGATGTCGTTAGCGAAGGGACCTGCTTTATCATTGGGCCGGGCGAGGCCGCTTTTGCGCTGGCCGGGCGCTTGTCAGATACTTTGGCGATCACGGTTTTGGCCACGGATGACGCTGTACCGGTCTCCAGATCGTTTGACGTCGTGCATGGGGAACTGCGCACGCTGAATGGGGCGCTTGGTGCGTTCTCGCTGAAGCTGGACAGGTTGAGGCAGTTGAAACCCGGCGGGCGGGGCGCGTTCGGTTGGACCGACGCAAAGGATGGCGCGCGATCGGTCTGCGACATTGTGATCGACCTGACCGGCGGCACCCCATTTGTTCAGGCCCCGGCCAAGCGCGAAGGCTACCTGCGCACCGATCCGCGCGATGCGCTGGCCGTCGAAAGGGTGGCGTTTGATGCGGCGCAATTGGTTGGAACGTTCGAAAAGCCGCTCTATGTTCGTCTCGATGAAACCCTTTGCGCCCATTCCCGGGCGGAACAGGTGGCTTGCACGAATTGTCTGGACATTTGTCCGACGGGTGCAATTACTCCGGCCGGAGAACACGTCGCAATAGATCCGATGATCTGCGCCGGATGCGGCGAATGTTCATCGGTTTGCCCGTCGACGGCGATCACCTACGAGGATCCGCCCCTGGCCGCTTTGCTGTCCCGGATGCATGTCCTGGCGCGCACCTACCGAAGGGCCGGAGGCATCGCTCCGCGTTTGCTGGTTCACGATGCCCATGGGGCCGAGATGATCCGGCTTGCTGCCCGGTTCGGTCGGGGCTTGCCTGCGGATGTGATCCCGCTGGAACTGAGCGTGATCTCGGGCTTTGGTCATGCGGAAATGCTGGCCGGTCTGGCCCACGGATTTGCACGAGTCGATGTCCTGCTTTCGCCAACGACCGAAAAGGACGCGCTGGACAAGGAACTGATGCTGGCGCAGGCAATTGCCGATCCCGAGTGTCTTGGTGTGATTGATGAAACTGACCCGGATGCACTGTCTGACCGTCTTTACGATCAGCATGTCCCGCAGGCTTTGACCGATCCGGTCCTCCCCTTGGGAAATCGTCGGCAGGTCGCGCGACTGGCAGCGCAGGCGCTGAACCCTGGCGCCCATGAGCCGATCACTTTGCCACAGGGCGCGCCATATGGGGCCATTGCTGTTGATACGGATGCCTGCACGCTGTGTTTGAGCTGCGTGTCGCTGTGCCCGTCCGGCGCATTGGTCGACAACCCGGATATGCCGCAACTGAATTTCCAGCAGGACGCGTGTTTGCAATGTGGCCTGTGTCGGACGATCTGCCCCGAAAAAGCGATTGCTCTGGTCCCGCAGCTGGACCTGAGTGACAAAGCCCTGTCTCAGCAGGTGTTGAACGAGGAAGAACCCTTTGCCTGCGTCGAGTGTGGAGCGTTGTTCGGTGTGAAGTCCACGGTCGAGCGCATTATGGACAAACTGTCGGGAAGCCATCCGATGTTTGCCTCATCCGAACAGGCGCGGATGATCCAGATGTGCGACAATTGCCGTGTAAATGCGCAGTTTCAGCACCAGGACAATCCTTTTCAATCCAGCCCAAGGCCGCGTGTTGTCACCACCGAGGACTACTTCTCGAAGCGAAAGGATCACTGATGCTGCAGTGGCGCGCCCAGATCGGCCGCGCGGATGTTCGATACGAAGGCGAGGATGGCCTCCAAGTCCTCCAGCGTGATTTCGACCGGGTGAATAGGCGAGGGCCGGGTCGGATCGAACGGCGGTGTCAGCCCCGCGATTTGCGTGAACGAAGGGTGCGGGTTCAGCGCAAAGAAGGCTTCGAACCGCTCCGACCAGTCGGGCATGGCGCGCAGAACCGCAAAGGAAGGGGTCGAGCCCAGACCGTTCATGCGGTTGCGCGGACCAATAACATGACACCTTCCGCAATGGGTAAACGACAGCTCGCGCCCGATCTCAGTGTTCGCGTTCGTTGCCGTTTCTTC
This sequence comes from Ruegeria sp. D4, assembly GCF_056534475.1. Taxonomy (NCBI): domain Bacteria; kingdom Pseudomonadati; phylum Pseudomonadota; class Alphaproteobacteria; order Rhodobacterales; family Roseobacteraceae; genus Ruegeria; species Ruegeria sp. D4. The sequence goes on along the minus strand of NZ_JBQFPJ010000011.1, from coordinate 87,588 downwards.
TGCAGTTTCAACGGTGTCAAACTGCGTATCGAAAGGAGGGCCCTGATCCGGCACAAAGCTTTCGATCGTGCGCTTTCCAATGTCCGACAGCATCCAGTCCTCAAACCGGACCTGGCGGGGGTCATCCTGAATACGAAGATGGTAGGTGACGCCATCCCGGGCAAAGACGGGCTTACCCGGCGGGGAGGCCGCCACAGACATTATCCCGTTTTCATCGGCGATAACCCGGATTCCGGTCTTGAGGGAAAAGCGCGGAAGAATATGTTGCAGTAGACCCGAGTCCCTCACCTGATCCGGAGCCGCAAGCCCAAGCGCCTCCTGCGATAACGAAGGGGTGGCAGACAGCGACAGGCTCAGGCACAAAAGGATGGCACGCATTCCCCAAGCCTAGCGGCGATAGGCGGATAGCGTCAAATAAACTGAAAAAGACGGAGACACATGCAATGACAGGCGATACCCACACTATGGGGCGGAACAAGGAAACAGATGCATGAGTGTTCGTGACGCGGTTCTGGCGAATCTGAAAAAGATCACCGACCCGGTTTCGGGTCAGGACATCGTCAGTGCAGGTGTGGTGCGCGCCCTGAATGTCGAAGGTGAAACCGTTCGTTTCGTGCTGGAGATCGACCCGAAACAGGCCGAGCGGATGGAGCCGGTGCGTGCCGCCGCCGAACAGGCCGCGAAAATGGTCGAGGGCGTTGAAAAGGTATCCGCGATGATGACCGCGCATTCCGAAAAGGCGCCGCCGGATCTGAAGCCGAAACCCAAGCCTTCGCAAACGGGGCCACAGCCGGTTGCGGGTGTTGACCGGATCATCGCAGTGGCATCTGGCAAGGGCGGGGTCGGTAAATCGACTGTTTCCGCCAATCTGGCCTGCGCACTGGCCGCCGAAGGTCGCCGTGTTGGACTGTTGGATGCGGATGTTTACGGGCCATCGCAGCCGCGTATGCTGGGGGTTTCCGGACGACCGGCAAGCCCTGACGGAAAAACGATCCTGCCGTTGCGCAATCACGGTGTCACCATGATGTCGATGGGCCTGATGACCAACGAAGGGCAGGCGGTTGTATGGCGTGGCCCAATGCTGATGGGTGCGCTGCAGCAGATGATGAACCAGGTGCAATGGGGTGCACTGGATGTGCTGATCGTCGATCTGCCGCCCGGCACCGGCGACGTGCAACTGACGCTGAGCCAGAAATTCCGGGTGGATGGCGCCATCGTCGTGTCAACTCCGCAGGATGTGGCGCTGATCGACGCCCGCAAAGGCATCGACATGTTCAATCAGCTCAAAACGCCCATCGTGGGGATGATCGAGAACATGTCGACCCATATCTGTTCGAATTGCGGACATGAGGAGCATGTATTCGGACACGGCGGAGTGGCCTCCGAAGCCGCTGCGCTGGGCGTTCCGCTGCTGGGGGAAATTCCGCTGCATTTGGACATTCGCGTCGCAGCCGATGCCGGTGCGCCGATCGTGGTCAGCAAGCCAGACAGTCCGCAGGCCGAGGCGTTCCGCAAGATCGCCCGCGACATGATCGCCAAGGGCCAGGCATGATCGAGCCGGTCTTCCCCCCATTGCTGACCGGACATCCGGTTCAGGGCGGGGAAGACCCGTTTGACCGCGCGCAGGCCATGGCTGCGCTGGGCTGTGACGCGGGCGCGGTCGTTTACAATATTCAGGCAGACCGTCTGCGGGTTGCGATTGTCTTCGCGCCCGAGGTGCCGCTGCAGGACGCAATGGCAATGCTTCCGTTGTGCGCGGTGGGTTTTCAGAACGCTTTGGGCGCGCTGGCCCCGCCCGAGGTTGCCGTACATCTGGGCTGGGACGGTTTGGTCTGCGTGAACGGTGCTCGGTGTGGGCAGTTTCGGGCCGCTGCTTCCGCCACTAGTTTGGAAGAAATCCCTGACTGGTTGGTCATCGGGTGGGAACTGGCCTTGTTGCAGACAAGCGATGCACCCGGGGAAAATCCTGATGTCACCGCGCTGTATGACGAAGGCTGTGCCGAAGTCGGCCCGGTGCAGTTGGTCGAAAGCTGGTCGCGTCACATGCTGACATGGCTCAATCGCTGGCAAGAGGACGGCAACGGCCCGTTGCACGCAGAATGGATGGGACTTCTGCGCGGCGTGGGTGAGCCGATTGAAGAACAGGGCGTCTTCCTTGGCACGGATGAAAGGTTCGGTATGCTGATCCGCAAGGGTTCGGACACCCAACTGCGCCCACTGACTGAATTACTGGAGGCATCCTGATGAAATTGGCCCGTGCCATTCACTTTGACGAAAGTGACATGAATGTCTTTCAGTCGCCTGCGCGCACCGGTGAATGGTGTATTTCGGGCGGGTTCGAGTTTTCGAACTGGGGGTCGGCTGATCTGGCAGGCAAGGCGCGGCAGGCCTTTGCCAACGGCTGGCTGGGGCTTGAGACATTCGGACGGGTGACATTCGTCGCCGTTACCAAGGTCGAACCATCCGAACTTGACCAGATCGCGCAGAGCCTCGCGGATCATTTCGTCCGTTTCTACGGAGCCCCGTCAATCGATGCAGCCCTGGGCGTTGCACAGGCCGAAATTGACCATATGTCCGGCCTGTGTGAAGAACACGCGCCCAACACGCTGCTGACCGTTGCTCGCGAGTTGACCGATTCAGGTGTTCATGAAGCGTTTCGCGTCATCGTTCCCCAAGATGCTGAACTTGAGGCGCTTGCCGTCCATGGGTCACTGGACGAATAGCGTTCAGATCGTATCGACAAAACCACCGAACTGACCGCGTTTGAAAATCAGGCCCTGACCGGTCCGGTACATCGCGGTTTCGACGCGGCCCACCAAGATCAGGTGATCGCCCGCTTCGTGCCGGTCGTGCAGATGGCAATCGAACCGCGCCAGGCAGCCGTCCAGTTGAGGGCGACCGGCATGATCCGCGCGCCAGTCTGCATGCGAGAAATCAAAGCCGTTTCGGGCAAACTTCAATGCCTGATCCTGCTGCTCCTGCGCCATGACGTGGATCGAATAGTCCGTGCATGCGCTGAAGGCGTCAAAGCGGTTGGAATCCTTGGCAAGGCACCACAGAACCAGCGGGGGATCCAGCGACACCGAGGAAAAGGAATTCACGGTAATGGCGCGCGGTCCGGCGGCCGTGTTGGTCGTGATGACCGTCACACCTGTGCCGAAACAGCCCAACGCCTGGCGAAAGGCGTTGCTGTGATCCGGGCCGGGGGTGAAGGTTCTATCCGTCATTGCGCGCTCGTGTTTTAGACGCGCATCAGGTGCCATGAGCGGTCGGGTTTGTCCATGGAAAGGTGAAAATGGCGTGAATATTTACGCGTCAGTTCAGATCTTCCAGCAATCGCCCATGTTTGCGTGTTTCGACCAGAACATCGCCAAATGTCACCATCCCGCGTGCCCGAAGCATGGGCAGCATCTTGACCAGAGCCTCGGCCGTCGCGACGGCATCGCCCAATGCCGTATGGCGCAGCGCCTCCGGGATTGTGATGTCCAGTCGCTCGCATAGTGCATCCAGAGTGTGTGTGTCGCTGGCACCGAACAGCACTGCCGACAGCAGGACCGTGTCCAAAATCAGGTGGTTCCATTCCACACCCATGCGTTTCTCATGCCGGCGCATAAACGCCATATCGAACGGGGCGTTGTGGGCCACAATGACCGCATCATGAGCGAACTGATGAAAAACACGCCCAGCCTGGGCAATGTCCGGAGCCCCCTGGACCATGTGGTCGCTGACCTTGTGCACCTTGGTCGAAGCCGGAGGGATCGGAATTCCGGGGTTGACCAGCAAATCCAGATGCTCACCTTCGACGATCCGGCCCTTGACCACCCGGACTGCGCCGATCTGCACAACTTCATCCTTGTGCGGCAGCAGGCCCGTGGTCTCGGTATCGAACACCACGAAACACAGGTCGGTCAGGGCGCGATGTTCGAATTCTACATCGGTGGCTCCGTCCAGCAGATCGAAATTGTAAACCAGCGGGCGGGCGGCCTCGGGCGGGATATTGGCGGCGCTGTCATCGAAGATCAGCATATAGCCGGGCGCATGGCCCAGGGGTTTCATACGCGCGGCATAGCTTTGGTTGCCATCAATGCTGATCAGCGTACATGCGACCTCGAGCCCGGTTTTGCACATCTTCTCATACGCCGCTGTCAGCGGGTTCGGCTGCAGATACTCGAAAAGAGAGGCGTTCAGCCTAGGATGGGAAATCTGGGCCAAAACCTCGGCGGCCTGCGCGTCGTAGAGAACGATTTTATGGGTCGGACCAGCCAGCAGCATTGCCACCGGAATTTCCGTCAACAGCGCCGTAAGCTTCCGCTTTTCAGCCGCGAGATGAGCAGTTTCCGCAGCGACGGCTTCGGCGATATCAAGGGTCTTGTCAGTGAGCCGATCCGCAAGCCCTGCCGCTGCCGGGGCCAGATCCCCCAAATACCGAGCGGCCTGAAGGTCAAGGTCGCTGCTAACACCGGCATGCGCACGGGCGCGCAGTTCAGCCGACAAGCGCTCGATCGGTTTCGCGACATTGTCGTCAAACAACAGCCAGACTCCGACACTTAGCGCCAAAAGGCCAAAGGCGATAAGAATACCGGCAAAAACAAACGCATTGGCCAGGTCCGGGTTGCCCGTTCGTGCGTATCCGACCCACAGGGCTGCAATGCAGACGGTCAATCCGCCAAGTGCCAGCAGACAGAAGAACAGGAATACTCTCAGGCGCAGGCTCAGCCGGGTCAGCATGATCAGACCTCGCAGGTGGCTTCTATGACCGGGTCTCCGGAACCCGCCGCGATCCAGGTGGCATTCAGCAGCCGTCCGTCATCGGCGAATTCTGCACCATCTGCCAGGTTAGCGCGGCTGTTTTCGGCGCAATTGACTGCAACGGGCAGTTTCGAAACCGGGGCCCAGCGACCGAAGAAGTATAAATCCACCAGGCGTTGCTCGGGAACCTGCGCGTTGGTGCGTACCGATACGGTATCGATCGCGGCAAAACGATCCACGAAGGGCACGGCATAGGTCCAAGGTCGATAGAAGGCGCGGCTTTCGACCTCCTGCACGATCTCCATTCCTTCAGGCAAGGTTTCAAGCTGGCGCCCATACCACGAATATTCGCTGGCGATGGTCACTCCGATCATCCCGGCACCGGCGGCAACCGGCGCGGTCCAGCGGGGCAGACGGCCACCGGAAAGCTTGTTCAACAGCATTGCGATGCCTGCAAAAGCAAAACCTGCAAAAACCGTACCGATCAATTCAAGAAACATGGCCAACCTTTCTGACTCAGGCGCGTCTCGCCTCTTCTTCTTGTTCCAAATACGGTCGCCGAAAGCGATCCCATCGTACTCGTCAAGCTACACTTAACCCAACATGCCCTTGCCGTGGCCTACCGCCGACTGCATCGTTTTTACCACGACAAAGGCATCGCGCAGATGACTTCGCTCAAAGTCGGACAAATCCGACGGGGGCAGGTAATTGTCGGGATCTTTCGCAGCCTTGATCTGCCGAACCTGATGTTCCAGCCGGGTTTCGGCAATCAGATCGTAGGCGTCCAGTAGATCCCGCGCGCCAGCTGGGCTCAGCACGCCGCCGGCCTCGGCGGCTTTCAGGCGTGCACGTGTGTTGGCTTCGGTGAATTGCCCCTGCAGACTGTAAATCCGGGCCAGATCCACCACAGGCACGACTCCGTTGTGTTTCAGATCCAGCGTGTTTCGATGCTCGCCCGAACGGATCGTCGCAAAGCCGCGGAGCAAGCCCAATGGCGGCGTGTGCTTGAGCGAGTTGGAAATCATGTGGGCGACAAAGATTGAATTTGCACTGGCCGCGCCAAGCGTGCCTGCCTGAAGATCCGAGAACAGCTCGAACGCGCCGCCGATGGGGCGCAGGTCGAACATAACCGAGGCCAACATCTGTGCCTCGGGGTTGGGTTTGGCGATCCAGCCCTTGAAATAGTCGCGCCAGACGCGGACCGGCTGACACCAGCGCGGATTGGTGGCCATCATGTCGCCGGGGCAATAGAAATACCCGCAGGTGTCCAGCCCGTCCGAAACAAATTTGGCCAGATCAGCAAAATAGGGCATCTGGGCGTCCGTCACCTTATCGTCCAGCATCAGGCAGTTGTCCTGATCTGAAACACCCGTCTGTTCCTGCCGCCCTTGCGAACCGCACGCCAGCCACAGATAGGGAACGGGTGGCGGCCCAAGTTTGCCTTCGGCCAATACCAGCAAGCGCCGGGTGGCAGTATCGGCAATGTCGGTGATCAGACGAGTCACGATCTCATGCCGGTTCCCTCCGGCAACCAACTGCACCAGCAGCTGAGGGATTTCGGCCGTCACCAGCGCCATCTCCTCGGCGGATTGGGCGCGGGCGATCCGACGCACGAGTTCGGCGGAATTGACGGCCTGATAGTGGGTCAGGTCCGTTTGCGTGACGATGCCGACAAGACGTCCGCCTTCAGAAATGGGAATGTGGCCGATGCCGCGCTCCATCATCACATGCAGAACGTCCGAGCCGATATCCGAGGGCGAAAGTGTGACCGGATTTACTGTCATGATCGACGATACCGGCGTTGTTGCGGACATTCCGTCTGCCACGAACTTGCTTGCGATGTCCCTCAGCGTAGCAATGCCCAGAAGGGTCCCGCCTTCGGTTACGCAAAGCGACGAGATATGCCTTTCTCGCATCAACTGCGCCGCCTTCTGAACCGGGGTGGAAGGTGGGCAAGTCGCAGGATCGCGTGCCATCAACACGTCAATAGCGGTGGTTGCCAGACTTTGCGGAGTGGAGCGGTTGCCCCGGGTTCGGTTGAAGAATCTCGAGACCACATCATGATCGTCGATCAGTTGGCGCACCAGAGCGGGCGGCAGCAGAATCAGAACAGACGGCGTGTCCGCGCGCGCATGCGTTGCTGCCTTGCCGTCTTTCAGTAGCCCCCGCTCGCCAAAGGAGTTGCGTAGACCAAGGTGGGATACGACCGCTCCGTTTTCATCTGTGATTTCGACCTGTCCTTCGTAGATTACGAAAACACCAGGCAGGGGGCCGCCCAACGCGTAAACCGGGCTATTCGCTTCGACCTCGTGAACCTCGATCTGCCGGGCAACGGCGTCCAGCGTATCCGAGGGCAGGGCGTCATAGGGGTGAACGGATTTCAGAAACCGGGTGATCTCATCATGGGACAGGGGCATAGGGTCGTCCTTGGCTTCTGAATGAAAAGCCCCGCCCGGTGGGATGCCGGGCGGGTACAGTGGATCGAAAGATGTGGTCAGCCATGGAGGGTACCGACCACATCAGGCTCATTTGTTCTGAGCTGCGCCCGCACCACGGGGAATGCGCACGCTTTCGACCAATTCGACGATCTCCGGCGGAGTCTCTTTGGTCATACCGGCGACGACGTAAGCAACGCCGAAGTTGATCATTGCACCAATAGCGCCGAACGAAGTCGACTTGATCGGACCCAAAAGCGGGTCAGCATCGGTAAACGAGTTGGTGTCCGGAATGAACAGCCAGCCCTTGTGCAGGAAGATGTAGACCAAGGTCACGGTCAGACCTGCCAGCATACCAGCAACTGCGCCAGTGTTGTTGATGCGGGTCGAGAAGATCCCCATCATCAGTGCCGGGAAGATTGAGGCCGCCGCCAGACCGAAGGCAAGTGCCACGGTTTGCGCCGCAAAGCCCGGTGGGTTCAGACCCAGGTAGGTTGCAACGACGATGGCCACGGCCATGGCGATACGAGCCGCCAGTAGTTCTCCTTTTTCAGAGATCTGCGGGTTGATCGCACCTTTGACAAGGTCGTGGGACACCGCCGACGAGATCGCCAGCAACAGACCCGCAGCGGTCGACAGGGCAGCCGCAAGACCACCGGCCGCGACCAGACCGATCACCCAACCCGGCAGGTTGGCGATTTCGGGGTTGGCCAGAACCAGGATGTCGCGGTTGAACTTGGTCAGTTCGTTACCAACCCAGCCTTTTTCTTCCGCAATAGCCTGCATGTCGGCATTCGCGTCATTGTAGTACTGGATCTTGCCGTCGCCGTTCTTGTCTTCCCAGTCCAGCAGACCGGTTTTCTGCCACGTCTGCATCCAGTCGTAACGTGGATCGGTGTCGATGTCTTCAACCGAAACAGCGCCACCTTCGATGCCACCGTTGGGCCACATCATGTCGGTGATGTTCAGTCGCGCCATTGCGCCAACCGCAGGGGCAGTCAGGTACAGCAGAGCGATGAAGACCAGCGTCCAGCCAGCCGACCAGCGGGCGTCAGACACTTTCGGCACGGTGAAGAAGCGCATGATCACGTGCGGCAGACCTGCAGTGCCGATCATCAGCGACAGTGTAAACAGTACCATGTTCAGCGTGTTCGAGTGGTGGGCGGTATATTCGTTGAAGCCCAACTCGGTCACGATCGCGTCCAGCTTGCTCAGCAGAGGCTCTCCGCCTGCGGTGTCGCCGAACAGTCCCAGCGCCGGGATCGGAGTGCCGGTCAGCTGCAGCGAGATGAAGATCGCCGGGATCGTGTAGGCGGTGATCAGCACGCAGTACTGAGCGACCTGAGTGTAGGTCACACCTTTCATCCCACCGAAAACTGCGTAGGCAAACACGACACAGGCACCGATCAGCAGACCGGATGTGTTCGACACTTCAAGGAAGCGGCCGAAGGCCACGCCAACGCCGGTCATCTGGCCGATAACATAGGTCACCGAAGCCACGATCAGACAGATCACCGCAACGATACGGGCGGTCTGGCTGTAGAAGCGGTCACCGATGAATTCCGATACGGTGAACTTGCCGAACTTACGCAGGTAAGGTGCAAGCAGCAGTGCCAGCAGCACGTAGCCACCGGTCCAACCCATCAGGAAGGTCGAGTTGTCATAGCCGGTAAAGGCAATCAGGCCCGCCATCGAGATGAATGAGGCCGCGGACATCCAGTCCGCCGCTGTCGCCATACCGTTGGTGACCGGGTGAACGCCGCGACCGGCGGCGTAGAATTCGGATGTGGATCCCGCACGGGCCCAGATCGCGATGCCGATGTACAGTGCGAACGACGCGCCGACAAACAGCAGGTTGATGGTAAACTGGTCCATGGGGGTTACTCCTCATCCACGCCGTATTCGGCGTCCAGCTTGTTCATGCGCCAGGCGTAGTTGAAGATCAGCACCAGAAAGACCAGAATCGATCCCTGCTGAGCGAACCAAAAGCCCAGGTCGGTGCCGCCAACAGCGATACCCGACAGCAGCGGACGCAGCAGGATGCCGAATCCGAAAGACACCAGCGCCCAGATCACGAGGCTGATGTAGATGAGGCGCAGGTTGGCCTGCCAATAGCCCTTATCGGCCTCGGCAGCCTGCGCGGAGTTTGTAGATTGATCCGCCATCGCGGGTTCCTCCTTCGCTTCGTCGTTGAGCGGCCCCTTGCCCAACTCCTCCAGTGCGTTGGGCCGCCTCTCGAATGCGCCGAACGCCGGGTGGCGTTTGGCAAAACTCCTCCGGTCCGCCAAGGCGGGTCCGTTGAAGTATTCTTTTGTTGGATCAGAGCCCCAAATTGGGCTTCACTTATCCCCTTAACTCATCGCGTCGCCGACGATCTGTTCCAGATCACTGGCGATGTCTTCGATCCGGCCCATAGCGTTGGTCCGTTTCAAAACCTCATGACTGTCGTAGTAGTCGATCAGCGGAGCGGTCTGCGCATGGTAGGCTTCCAGCCGGGACGCAACGGTTACCGCATTATCATCTGCGCGGCGCTTGAACTCCGTGTGACCGCATTTGTCACATTTTCCTTCGACCGCCGGTTTCTTGAACTGATCGTGGTACCCCTCACCGCAGCCAGCACAGGTATAGCGGCCCGAGATGCGGGTGATCATCTCGGCATCCTCCACCTCAAGGCTGATCGCGGCGCTGATCTTCTGACCGTTTTCGGCCAACAGTCCATCCAACGCTTCGGCCTGAACAGTAGTCCGCGGGAATCCGTCCAGAATGACACCCTTGGCGCAATCCGGTTCCGCCATCCGGTCGCGCAGGATGGCTATGACGATCTCGTCACCGACAAGATCGCCGGCTTCCATCACGGCCTTCGCGGCCTTGCCCGCTTCGGTTCCGGCAGCAACGGCGGCCCGAAGCAGATCGCCGGTGCTCAGTTGAACCAGCCCGAACTTTTCTTCAAGCATGCGGGCCTGTGTGCCCTTCCCGGCGCCCGGAGGGCCAAGAAGGATCAGAACGGCGGGTGTGGTGATCGTGGCAGCGTCCATCACATCCTCACTTGTTCGCACGGTTTTCGATCAGGTCTTCGACGACCGACGGATCAGCCAGTGTCGAAGTATCACCCAAGCTGCCAAAGTCGTTTTCGGCAATCTTGCGCAGGATACGGCGCATGATCTTGCCCGAGCGTGTCTTGGGCAGGCCAGGCGCCCACTGGATCACATCCGGGCTGGCGATCGGGCCGATTTCGGTCCGCACCCAGGTGCGCAGTTCTTTCAGCAGTTCGTCGCTGGGCTCACGATCATTCATCAGGGTGACATAGCAATAGATGCCTTGCCCCTTGATTTCATGGGGGTAGCCAACGACAGCGGCTTCGGCGACGGCGGCATGCGCGACCAGTGCGCTTTCCACCTCGGCCGTGCCCATACGGTGCCCGGATACGTTGATCACATCGTCAACGCGACCAGTGATCCAGTAATCGCCATCTTCATCACGGCGGCAGCCGTCACCAGTGAAGTAATAGCCCTTGTAGTCCGAGAAATAGGTCTTTTCGAACCGCTCGTGATCGCCCCAGACGGTGCGCATCTGGCCCGGCCAGCTGTCCTTGATGCACAGAACGCCTTCGACCCCATTGCCCTCAATCTCAACACCGGATTGCGGGTCCAGAACCACCGGCACAATGCCGAAGAACGGTTTCATGGCCGAGCCGGGTTTCATCGCGTGTGCGCCGGGCAGGGGGGTCATCAAGTGACCGCCGGTTTCGGTTTGCCACCAGGTATCAACGATGGGGCATTTCCCTTTGCCGACAACTTCGTTGTACCAGTTCCAGGCTTCGGGGTTGATGGGCTCGCCCACTGTGCCCAGAACGCGCAGGTCGCTCAGGTCGCATTTGTCGACGAATTCATTGCCTTGTCCCATCAGGGCACGGATTGCGGTCGGCGCGGTGTAGAACTGGTTCACCTTGTGCTTTTCGCAGACCTGCCAGAACCGCGAGGCGTCCGGAAATGTCGGCACACCCTCGAACATCAGCGTGGTCGCGCCGTTGGCCAGTGGGCCGTAGACGATATAGCTGTGGCCCGTGACCCAACCCACATCTGCGGTGCACCAGTACACGTCACCATCGTGATAATCGAAAGTGATCTCATGCGTCATGGCTGCATAGACCAGATAGCCGCCGGTGGTATGCACCACGCCTTTGGGCTGACCGGTTGAGCCAGAGGTATAAAGGATGAACAGCGGGTCTTCCGCGCTCATCTCGGCGGGCGCGCAGTAGTCATCCGCCTCAAGCGCCATTTCGTTGTAGTCGTGGTCACGCCCATCCACCCATGTGGTTTGGCCACCGGTCCGCTTGACCACCAGACATTTCACGGTGTCCTTGCAGTGCAGCAAAGCCGCATCGGCATTCGATTTCAGTGGCGTCTTGCGGCCACCGCGCGGGGCTTCGTCGGCAGTAATCAGGACCTTGGCGTCGCAGCCATTGACCCGCGCTGCCAGGGCGTCCGGGGAAAAACCTGCGAAAACAATCGAATGGATCGCCCCAATCCGGGCGCAGGCCAGCATGGCATAGGCGGCTTCGGGGATCATCGGCAGATAGATCACGACCCGGTCGCCCTTGCGCACGCCCATTGATTCCAGAATGTTGGCCATCCGGCAGGTGCGGCGGTGCAACTCGGCATAGGTGATGTGCTGCGCTGCGTCGTTTGGATCATCCGGCTCCCAAATGATCGCGGTTTGATCGCCGCGTGTCGCCAGGTGACGGTCCAGACAGTTTGCCGAAACATTCAGCGTGCCATCGGCATACCAGTTGATCTTCACCGAGCCAAAGCTGTAGTCCACATCCTTGACCTGAGTATAAGGCTTGATCCAGTCGACGCGCTTGCCCTGTTCATCCCAGAAGACATCAGGATCACTGACAGAGGCTGCATACATTGCCGCGTATTTGTCAGCATCGATATGCGCACGGGACACGATTTCTGCGGATGGCGGATATGTTTTGGCATCTGCCTGGGCAGCGGTTGTCATACTGAGGCTCCTCCCTCTAGGACTGGATATTTATGAACCGATTTTGCCCGTCAAACAGGCAATGTCGACCCGTTTCCTCCCGATTGCGAATATACGGGGTTCTGAAAACAAATAAATAAATTGCCGTAGTTCCACGATTTGTTTGTAAACAAATTTCGTTATCTGGTTAAAAAGTGTAAAGAAATACGAAAAGTATAAAAAAAATGTAAAAATAACAATGCCTACCGTGTAACTGTTTTCGAACTGCAGTTTTCCGGAATTTCCCGGATGCCTTTTGGATTCCCAATTCTTCTTTCGATTGTACCGGCAGGTCGCGCCCTGAAGGCGGCAACTCATAAGCGTCTGCGGGGTTGGCACATCCGGATGTTGGCGCTAGCTTTATGTCCAAGCGCTCTGACCAAGGGGCGCATCACAGGGAGAGATCACTATGAACAGGATGTTAAGCGCCGCCGCCGTCGCGGCCATTGGCGTGGCCTTTGCAGGCGAAGCCGTTGCGACCGAATGGAACGCCTCGGTCTGGGGCAAGCGCCGCGCATTTACAGAGCATGTTGAAAAGCTGTCCGAACTGGTTGCCGAAAAGACCGGCGGCGAGTTCACGATCAACGTCAGCTATGGCGGTTTGTCAAAACCCAGGGAAAACCTGGACGGGATCGAGATCGGCGCATTTGAAATGGCGCAGTTCTGTGCGGGCTATCATCGGGACAAGAACCGGGCGATCACCGTTCTCGAACTTCCGTTTCTGGGCGTGAACAATCTGGACGAGGAAGTGGCGGTCAGCCACGCGGTTTATGACCACCCGGCCGTCAAAGAAGAAATGGCGCAGTGGAACGCCCGGATCATCATGACGTCGCCCATGCCGCAGTATAACCTTGTCGGCACGGGCGAGCCGCGCGACACCCTTGCCGCTTTTGATGGAATGCGCGTGCGCGCGACCGGTGGGTTGGGCAAAGCGTTTGAAGCCGTAGGGGGCGTGCCAACATCAGTGCCCGCCACCGAAGCGTTCAACGCGATGGAATCCGGCGTTGTCGATACTGTGGCATTTGCCCAGCACGCACACCTGTCCTTCGGCACCATCAACGAAGCCGACTGGTGGACGGCCAACCTGAACCCTGGCACCGTAAACTGCCCGGTCGTGGTGAACATCGACGCCTATGAGGCGCTTCCGGCAGAGCATCGCGAGGCACTGGACAGTTCGATTGACGAGGCGATCGATCATTATCTGGCCAATTACGGGGCCCTGCTTGAAAAGTGGGACGGTGTTCTTGAGGAAAAAGGCGTTCAGAAAGTCATGATTGACGACGCCGTCCTTCAGGAGTTCCGCGCCAAGGCGGCCGATCCGATCCGCGAACAGTGGATTGCCGACATGACCGATCAGGGTCTGCCTGCGCAGGACCTGTACGATCTTGTTCAGTCGACACTGCAGCAGCAACGCGGCGGAAACTGATGTTATGAACCGGATGCCATCGGGCGTCCGGTTCTCTTCAACGACAAGGAAAAAGCAGGATGGCGGGACAGGCCACCGTGCTGGAGGATGGCAGTCGTCTCAGCCGTCTGGACCAGCATCTTCTTCGGGCAGAAAGACTGCTGGCCCTGATCAGCGGTCTGGCGGTTTTCTCACTGATGGTTCTTGCCGTTGTATCGGTGAGCGGCCGGAATGCGCTTAACGCACCATTGCCGGGCTATGTCGACTGGATTGAACAGGCGATGCCGCTGATCGCATTCCTGGGCGTTTCCTACGTGCAGCGAGATGGCGGGCATATTCGCATGGACATCGTCATCGCGCGTCTTCGCGGCCGGGCGCTTTGGTTCTTCGAGACGATTTCCGTCGTCTTGATCCTTGTCTTGATGATGGCCCTTGTCTGGGGCAGCTGGTCCCATTTCGAGCGGTCGTTTGATTTTGCCGCGCCGATGTGGAGCAGGGACAGTTCCATCGACATTGGTATCCCTCTGTGGCCGGCCAAACTGTTGGCTCCGGTGGCGTTCTCCGTTCTGTGCCTGCGTCTTGTTCTGCAGATCTGGGGCTATGGGCGCGCGTTTGTTCTGGGGCTGGATCACCCGGTCGCTGTGCCTCTTATCCAGGACGCGGCCGCGCAGGCCGCCGCCGAGGCCGATCAGTTCGAAGGACAAGGCTGACTCATGGACACGATTGATATCGGATTGTGGGTCACAGGCGGCCTGTTGTTTTTGGTGGTCACAGGAATGCGCGTCGCCTTTGCGGCGGGGCTGGCAGGTCTTGTTGGGCTGGTATGGATTTTCTGGGCCAAGTTCGGATATGACCCCGATCGCTTTGGCAAGGCGCTGACGGTGGCAGTGAAAACGGCCGGACAGGTGCCGCATTCCAAGGTGGCCTCGCACACGCTCAGCCTGATCCCGACATTCATACTCATCGGCTATCTGGCCTACTATGCCGGGCTGACCCGCGCCTTGTTCGAGGCGGCAAAACGCTGGATTGCCTGGGTTCCGGGTGGTTTGGCGGTGTCGACCGTATTCGCCACCGCAGGCTTTGCCGCCGTTTCGGGCGCGTCCGTCGCCACGTCTGCCGTTTTCGCCCGTGTTGCAATCCCCGAGATGCTGGAGGTCGGGTACAACAAGCGATTTGCAGCAGGCGTTGTCGCCGCCGGCGGGACATTGGCTTCCTTGATCCCACCGTCCGCCATCCTTGTGATCTATGCGATCATCGTCGAGCAGGATGTTGGCAAGCTTTTGCTGGCCGGGTTTATTCCCGGCGCGTTCTCGGCGGTCATTTATGGGGGCCTGATTGTCGGTATCGCCGTTGTGTTCAAATCAGTCGGCCCGCCGGTAACAGGCTTTACCTGGAAGCAGCGTTTCGCATCGCTGCCCGGGGCAATGCCAATCGTCGCGGTGATCCTGATCATTATCTGTTTTGTCTACAACCCATTTGGCGAAAAAGCCTGGGGCACGCCGACCGAGGGTGGGGCAATCGGAGCCTTTATCGTGTTCTGCTTTGCCCTTTATCACGGCATGCGCTGGGGTGAATTGAAGTCGGCGCTGCTGGAAACCGCCAAGCTGACGGCGATGATTTTTTCGATCATCTGGGGCGTTCTGATCTACGTCCGTTTTCTGGGTTTCGCCGATCTACCCGGAGCGTTCTCCGACTGGATCACGTCGCTTGAAATGTCGCCCATGCTGATCCTGATCTGCATCCTGTTGGCCTATGCCGTGCTTGGCATGTTCATGGACGCGATCGGCATGCTGTTGTTGACATTGCCTGTTGTATACCCTGCGGTAATGGCACTGAACGGCGGCGAAGCTGTCAGCGCTGCCGAGAGTGCTTTTGGAATGTCCGGCCCGATGTGTGCGATCTGGTTTGGAATTCTGGTGGTCAAAATGGCCGAATTTTGCCTGATCACGCCGCCAATCGGGCTGAATTGCTTTGTTGTGGCTGGAGTGCGTCCGGATCTTAGTGTTCAGGATGTCTTCAAAGGCGTGACACCGTTCTTTGTGGCCGACGCCGTTACCATCGCCCTGCTCGTGGCCTTTCCGGGTATCGTACTCTATCTGCCGTCCCTGGCTGGTTGACCTGGGTTTTTGCGAGGCTCTGCCTCGCGCTCCGGGATATTTTTGGCCAGATGAAGTAACGGATCTTTAATCAAATTGTCGGATACGGGATTGGCGGTACAGGCAGGGATGCCGATGACCGCGCCAGGTGAAGCTCTCCGGACCAATGGTCGGAGAGCGGATCCCTTGTTCATCTGGCCAACAATATCCCGGGGGAGTCGCTCGAAGGGCGGCGGGGGCAGCGCCCCCTTGACCATTGAAACCCCCAGCTGGTTTCAGGTTTCGGCGCGCATCAACATGCCATAGAGGTCACGTGGATCGTCGGGGTCCGCCAGCATGTCCAACGGCTCGAAGAAGTCTGTCTCTTCGATGGCGCGTTTGATGTAACGAAGGGCAGAAAAATCCTCGATCGCAAAACCGACACTGTCGAATAGTGTAATCGCCCGTTCATCCGTGCGCCCCTTGGCCTGGCCTGTCATCACCTGCCAGATTTCAGTCACGGGGTGGTCTGAGTCCAGGGCCTGAATTTCGCCTTCGATCCGCGTTTGCTCGGGGTATTCAACAAATATTTCCGAACGCAGCAGGATATCCTTGTGCAACTCGGTCTTGCCCGGGCAATCACCGCCGATTGCGTTTATGTGAACGCCGGGACCGACCATGTTGTCCGTCAGAATGGTGGCGTATTTCTTGTCAGCTGTACAAGTGGTGATGATCTGGGCGCCTTCGATGGCGTCTTCTGCCGTTTTGCAGGAAACAACAGTCAGACCCTTGCCTTGCAGGTTTGCCGCGCATTTGGCCGTTGCATTCGTGTCGGTGTCATACAGCCGTACAGTGTCGATGCCGCACATTGCCTTAAACGCCAGGCACTGGAACTCGGATTGAGCGCCATTGCCGATCATGGCCATCGTCGTTGCGGATTTCGGTGCCAGATAGCTGCCGACCAAGGCAGAGGTTGCTGCTGTTCTCAGGGCCGTCAGCATGGTCATTTCAGTCAAGAGGGTGGGATAGCCCGTGTAAACATCCGCCAGCAACCCGAACGCGGTCACGGTCTGCAGACCCTCGGACGTGTTTTTTGGATGCCCGTTCACATACTTGAAACCGTATGCCTCACCATCCGAAGTTGGCATCAATTCAATCACGCCATGGGGGGAATGGGCGGGGATTCGGGGCGTTTTGTCGAAGCTTTCCCATCGCTTGAAGTCAGATTCGATCTGCGCGGCAATCTGCGTGATCATCTTTTCAAGGCCGACATGATGGACGAGGCGCATCATGTTGTCGACAGAAACAAAGGGCACAAGCGCCTTGTCAGAAGGTTGCATCAGGATCTCCTATCGGCGGGACAGGTGAATGCCTGCGATCATGCAGCGCACGGATCCACCCGCTGTTTCAATTGTGGGAACCGAAAGCGGCAGTGGTTTTGCACTGGCTTCGATTATGGAAATCTGTTCGGGCGTCAGCGCTTCCAGCGCCCGGCTGGACAAAGCCAGGACCAGACCGTCTTGGCCAGCCAGCTCAATGGCGTTGCCCGCGAATTCCGCGATCTGATCGTGGGCCAGGTCGATGACTGCACGACCGGTTTCCTCCAGCCTGGCTTTGACTGTCGCGCGTCGCTCGGGGTCGGTGATCATGTCCAGGCAGATCAGTGCGTATTCGGTGCCGATACCCATCAGAACGTTGGTGTGATAGACATCGCGCCCCAGGGCATCTTTCGCTTCGAAAACAATAGGCTCATAGTTGAAGTGAGTACAGAACCGTTCCAGCAGAACGGGGTCGGCGCGGTTTGATTTTACCGTGTAAGCCACCCGACCAATGTGATCCAGGACCATCGCGCCGGTGCCTTCCAGCGCCAGCTTGTCCTGTTCCAGTCCGGAATAGTCGATCACGTCCTGAACCCGGTATTCCTGTTTCAGCATCTCGATGACGTCGGAACGACGTTCGCGCCGCCTGGAAGGAACGTACATCGGATAGATCGCGACATGCCCACCGGGATGGGTCGAAAACCAGTTGTTCGGGAACACACTGTCGGGTGTGTCCAGTTCTCCGTGATCGTCAAAGACGTGAACCCTGACACCTGCGGCCCGCAGTTGCGCGACTGCCTGATCATGTTCATCGCGCGCCGTAGATGAGGTTGCGGTCGCCGAACGGCTGGCAAGTGTCTGGAACGCATTGTCCCCGTGCGTTTCCGGGTTCGAGGCAAATGCATGCGGCCGGATCATCACGACGGCCGAAGGGGCTTGCAGCGACTGCATCAGAAACTCCGGGTGGGGCGGTCGAATATGCGGCGACCGAGTAACGAGGCGGCCAGATCGACCATCAGTTTTGCGGTTCGGCCGCGTTCATCCAGAAACGGGTTCAACTCTACCAGATCCAGCGAGCGTACGAGGCCGCTTTCATGCAGTAGTTCCATCACCAGATGCGCTTCCCGTTCGGTCGCGCCGCCGGGAACGGTGGTGCCCACGGCAGGTGCGATGGCGGGGTCAAGAAAGTCGACGTCCAGCGAGACGTGCAGGATACCGTTTTCTGCGCGGACGCGGTCCAGAAAGGCCATCAGCGGTGCTTTGATGCCATTTTCGTCAATGCTGCGCATATCGGCCAGCATGGCGCGGTCCTGTTCCAGCGCGGCCCGTTCCGCGGGATCGACCGAGCGCAGGCCGATCATGCCGACGCGGTTGGTGGGCACAGGTGCCGTGAGCGGCGGAAAAGCGTCAAACCCGTGGCGACCGGTGAAATAGGCGACCGGGGTGCCGTGCAAATTGCCGCTGCCGGTGCTGTCGGGCGTGTGAAAGTCGCTATGCGCATCCAGCCACAGAACAAAGAGGGGCCGTCCGATGCTGTGAGCGTGGGTTGCCATTCCTGCGACCGTACCCATCGACAGCGCGTGATCACCCCCCATGAAGATGGGCAAACCTTGGCGGGCGCTTTCTTGCGCCGCACGGCTCAGCGCCTGGGTCCAACCGACACATTCGGGCAAGGCGAACAGGTGAGGATGCTCGGCGGATTGGACGTCGTCAGGGCGGACATCACCGAGGTCCGATACGCTGTGGCCCAGATCCATCAGGGCCTTCTGCAAACCCGCGACGCGATAGGCATCAGGACCCATGCGGCATCCCTGCCGACGTTTTCCGGCGTCCATTGGGGCGCCGACAAGTATTATGTTTTCATTAGCCATGTGTTTGTCTAACCTTTCAACACGGCATCCCGGAAGATAGCAAAGTGCTCAAAAAGAAACCCGGATAAACATACTGGTAAGCGACGATGGACGATTTGGATAGCAGGCTGCTGAACGCATTGCACCGGGATGCGCGCGCCTCGCTGTCGGAGCTGGCGCAGATTCTGGGCGTGACGCGAACAACCGTCCGCAGTCGACTGCATCGTTTGAAACAGTCCGGAGAGATCGTCGGCTTTACCGTTCTGACGCGGCGCGATGTTGCGCAAAGCCCGGTTCGAGGACTAATGATGTTGGAAATCGAAGGCCGGGGAACCGAGCGGACCATGGCAAGGATCGCCGCCATGCGGCAGGTTAGAGCGGTTCATACGACCAATGGCAGCTGGGACCTGATTGCCGAGATCGGGGCCGAAACGCTGGCGGAACTGGACGAGGTTCTGTTTCAGATCCGGCGGATGGAAGGGATCACGCGGTCCGAAACCAACCTGCTGCTTTCAACGCGGAAGGGGCGCGTCTGACAGGGTGGAGGACTTGCTGCCTGTAGCGCTTTGAATGGTAAGGAAATTGTGCCAAACTCCGCCTGGGCGGTCGGGCAGGCTTTAGCGGCTTTAGTTCCGTATACGCGATTGGTTTGAAGCAGGGAATGTCGTGATGACCGTACAGGAAACAAGTGACGATTCCCGGGTTTTGCGGATGGCCGAGAAGGCTGCGGCCATGCTGGAAAGACCCTGGGTTCGTATCGCGGTTCCGATCCTTATCACGATCATTGCGTTGACCGTCCTGCACGAGTTGTCTTCGCATGTGAAATGGTCCGACGTTCAGACCGATATTGCGGGTACGTCCTGGAAGCTCATGTTTTTCGCGCTGTGCTGGACCGCATTCAGTTTTCTGTCGCTGTCCTTTTACGATGTGTTTGCGGTTAAAAGCTTGGCTGAAGACAAGGTTCCGCTGCCGGTCGCCGGAATGGCCGGGGCCAGTGGCTATGCTGTGTCAAACTGTCTGGGGTTTTCCTACATCACGGGAACCGCGATCCGGTATCGGATCTATGCGTCGCTTGGGCTGGATCTGGCCCGTGTGGCCGGGGTTATCGCGACCTCGTGGGTGGCCTTCTGGATGGGTATGGTCCTGATCCTTGGCATCTTGCTGACGTTGCATCCGGACGGGATATCTCAGGTTCTTCCGATCAGTGAAACGACCGAAACCGTAATCGGCCTGTGCCTGCTGGCCGGGTTGGCGGCTCTGTTTGTCTGGCTTGCCAGCGGCGGGCGCCGTCTGGCGTATGGTGGGTTTGGCTTCAACCTGCCCGGAGGAAAGCTGGCCAGCCTTTTGACGGTGGCGGCAGTAGGGGATCTTTTTGGCGCATCAATGACACTGTATGTTTTGATGCCGAACGATCTGGGCGTCGGGTTTCCCTATTTCTTTGCCATCTACGTGGCGGCAATTGCCGTCGGTATCCTCAGCCACGCACCCGGCGGGATCGGTGTGTTCGAGGCTACACTGATCGCGGGTCTCGGCGCCTCTGGCCGATCGGATGTGATCGCAGCCTTGTTGCTGTATCGCGTGGTTTACACGTTTCTGCCCTTCGTCATCGCCAGCCTGTCCATTGCAGTGGCCTATGCGCTGACACAGCGCGACAGGATTGGCGGAGCAGCCAGCTGGGTCTATCGCGCTTTTCGCCCGATTGTTCCAATGGTTGCAGCTGGCGTTTCTGCAGTGGCGGGCGTTGTATTACTGGTGTCCGGCGCGCTGCCGTCCAATTCCCAAAGCCTTGGCGCGTTACGCGAGGTATTGCCGCTTTCGTTCGTCGAAGCCTCGCATCTGGCGGGCAGTGTGGTTGGGGTTCTGCTGATCCTCGTATCACGCGGCTTGTTCCGTAAGCTCTATCGCGCCTGGGTCGTCGCGATGGTTCTTATGGTGGCCGGGTTCATCGCTTCGCTCACCCGCGGCCTGGATATCCATGAAGCGCTGAGTATGGTGGTGACCATTGCCGTTCTTGCCGTGTTTCGCGGCGCGTTTTATCGGGTCAGCGGCGCGTCGGTCTTCCGTCTGAATATTCCATGGCTGGTCAGTGTGCTGGCACTGATGGCGGTGATTTTTTGGATCGGTTTGTTCGCGTATTCGCACGTTGAGTATCAAAACGCCCTGTGGTGGGAGTTCGCCTGGAACGGCGATGCCTCGCGTTTTCTCAGGTCCAGTCTGGTGGTTGCGGTTATCCTTGGGGTGGTGGCTGTAAATTCCCTGTTCGGGCGCGAAATCCCGGTTCCTGTGCGAACCGAAATACCGGAGGCGGTGGAACGGCTTGCGTTGCAAAGCGAAGACACCGAAGCCCAGATTTCATTGACTGGCGACAAGCAGTTCCTGATTTCGCCGGATGAAACCGCGTTTCTTGCCTATGCCGACACCGGAAACGCGCTGATCACCAAGGGAGAGCCTGTGGGCGATGAGACCGCGGGTCAGCAGCTGATCTGGCAACTGCGCGAACGGGCGGACCGCGAGGGCAAGCTGTGTGCTTTCTACAGTGTTTCGACCAAATACCTGCCAACCTTTCTGGATCTGGGCCTTTCGATCCTGAAAATCGGCGAAGTCGCGCGGGTTCCGCTGCAAGGGTTTTCGCTGGACGGCAAGTCACGCAAACGGTTTCGGCAGGCCAAGAACAGGGCCATACGTGATGGCTATGTGTTCGAGATCATTCCGAAGGAAGACCTGAAACCGGTCTTGCCGGAATTGCGTGAAATCTCGGATCACTGGCTGGCCGGTAAGGCAGGCGAAGAGAAGGGCTTTGCCTTGGGAGGTTTCGACGACGATTACCTTTCGTATTTCGATCACGCCGTTTTGCGCAATGTCGAGACGGGCAGGATCGTGGCCTTCGCCAATCTGTTTCAGGGCGGGAACAAGTCTGAACTGTCGTTGGACCTGATGCGTTACGAGCCTGACAGCGCCAGTTTTGTCATGGATGCGCTGTTTGCCGAGATGATGGTGTGGGGGTCCGAGCAGGGGTTCCACTGGTTTTCGCTCGGGGCTGCGCCGTTCTCAGGGATCGAGAACCGGCAACTGGCTTCGCTCTGGAACCGGATCGGGGGGTTTGTTTACGAACACGGCGAGCAGTTCTATCACTTCGAAGGCCTGCGCGCGTTCAAACAGAAATTCGACCCCGAGTGGAGCCCGAACTATCTGGCAAGCCCCGGCGGTCTGGCGGCGCCACGCATCCTCTACGAGGTGAATATCCTGATCTCTGGCGGGTTGCGGGGGCTGACAAAATAGAACCTAGTTCAGGCTGACACCGGTCGGGGTCTTTTCCAGCAGATCACCCCAGTCGGTGCGGTATGCCATTTCGGCCAGAACGGTACCGGGCAAGAACTCCTGATTCTGCCGGATCTGCCATCCACCGCCCAAACCTTTGTAAATGGCGACTAGATTGCTGGACACTTGTTGACGTGCGCTGATCAGGTTGGCTTGCGACCGCAACAGGGCGGTTTGCGTGTTTAAAATCCGCGAATAGCTGGCGATGCCATCACGGTATTGGCTGATTGCAATCTCGGCGGCCCGGCGCGAGGCCGTAACGCTGTTCTGATAGAATTCGACCTGCTTGCGGGCCTGCGCATAGGCGACCATGGCGCTTTCAACTTCGGAATAGGCGGTCAGGACCGTGTTCTGATAGTTGGCGATCAGGGCCTGATACGCGGCGTCTTGCGCCCGCACGTTATTCTTGATCCGACCATAGTTGAGTACGTTCCAGACGACACCCGCGCTGGCCAGCCCGGTGGTGCTGTTGGCGTTGAACAGGTCGCGCCCGCCCGATGCCTGCAGACCGATTGAACCCGAAAGGATGAACTGCGGATAAAGATCGGCCATCGCAATCCCGACCTGCGCGGATTGCGTTGCCGCTGCCAGTTCAGCGGCCCGCACATCCGGGCGACGGCGCAACAATTCGGCAGGGACACCGACCGCGACATTGGACCGTGCCGAGGGGATGCGGCCAGAATTTCCAAGCAGGCTGGTCAAGCGCGATGGCGGCTGCCCCAGCAAGACGGCCAACGCATTCTTGGCTTGCTGCAAGTCGCTTTGCAGTTCAGGAACCAGCGCTTTTGTATTGTTCAACAAGGCGGTGGATTCCTGCACATCCAACTCGGTCGTGACGCCGTTGTTGAACCGCAGCTGCGTCAGATCCGCAGATTCCTGCTGAAGTCGGATATTCTCCTGTGCAACGATCAGGGATTCCTGCAATGCGCGGATATTGACGTAAAGGGCGGCAACATCACCCGTCAGCGTCACAAGGGCATCGTCATAGTTGGCAACCTGCAACGCCAGATTGGACCGTGCAGCCTGAACGCCGCGCCGCTGCGCGCCCCAGACATCCAGTTCCCATTGCGCGTCGAACCCGACCTGCGAAGTCGAGAACTCCGTGTCCAGCGGGATGATGCGGTTGATATCGGACACTGGATTGAGGTTGTCGCTGATCTGCCGCCTTTCAAGCGAGGCACCGACTGCCTGCGATTGCGGATAAAGCTCTCCAAACGCGATGCCCAACTGCGCCCGCGCCTGCAGCACACGCGCCCCGGCCACCTGCAAGGTCAGATTTTGCGCGTAGGCCTCGGCGATCAGTCTGTTCAGGGTGGGGTCGTTGAACGTTTCCCACCATTTTACCACGGGCGCGCTGCGCGAGGTCAGTCCGCTTTGCCCCGTGTTGGGATTGTTCACTTCGATCCATTGTTTGACGACCGGAGAGTTCGGGCGCACAAAGTCCGGGCCAACCGGAGTGCAGGCTGCAAAGGTCACGACACAAAGCGCGCTGCCCATCAATCTGCGGAAGGTTCTGGCCCGTATCATGATGCGCGTCCTCAAATATCCAGCGGTCGGATGAAGTTGGCGAAGGAATAAAGGCGGATGTTGATGCGCCTGAGAAACTCGAAGCTCTTGCCCTGACCGGTATAAATCGCCACTGCCGCGTGACCGCCCGCAGGGAAGGTGTGCCCCTCAGGGATATCGACCGAAATCTGCACGGCGATCCGTCCGGGTAATTTGGGCAGCTCAAAGCCGGGCAGGCGGCCTGAAGGCAGGTATTGACCTTGCCGGGTGGCCCACCAGATCGCCTCGACCTTGCCGGTCAGGATTTCGCCGGGATACAGGTCCAGCGCCACCTCAACCGGCTGACCGGGTTCGACGAATTTCAGGTTCTGTTGACGGTAGGTGGCCAGGACATAGGGATTGTCCTTTGTTACAAAGCTTGCGATTGCACCCAGACGGATATCCCCGACAACCAGGCCAGGTCGGGCCTGCTGGGAAACGATCATGCCGTCTTCGGGCGCATAGATCGTCGTGTTATCAAGGAAGTACTTGGCTTCGTCCAACTGTGACTGGGCCTGCAGGATACCGGTATTGACGCCATCAATCTGCGAGGCTTGCGCCAGTTTTGCTTTTTCAAGATTGGCTTCGGCTTCGTGCACCTGTGCCTGATCCTCAGTGACCTGTTCGTTCCATCGGTCAAGCTCATCCTGACGGGCGCCGCCTGCAGGAACAAGATTCTCGTATCGGGCCTGTTGCGTCTTCGCATAGGCCAACTGCGCATTTGCACGCTCAATTGCCTCGGACGCGGCTATGACATCCTGTTCAAGAATCTTCGCATTCTGCTCAGCGGCAACAAGCTGGGCTGTCGCGTTGTCCACCGCAAGCGAGAACACCGTATCGTCAAAACGATAAAGCGGGTCGCCCTTTTTGACCTCGGTGTTGGGTTCAACCAGAACCTCGGTCAAAACCGTTGGTTGCGTCAAACGGGGAACAATCTGGATAGTTGACCTGACAACATGACTGTCGATCGAGAATGGCTGAAAAAACCGCAAGGCGACCAGAAAGATCAGCAGCAAATGTGCGCCAACCCAGAACGAGACGATGCCCCAGACGATATTGAATTTCAGCCATTGCGCCTTGAAGAAAATGAACCAGACGAAAATGATGTAAAACAGCGTGATGCCAAGGGCGACGAACATGTGTTTTGACTTCCTTTGGCCTTAGCTTTTCTGCGCGTCGTCTGTATCAAGCGCGTCGCGGTATTCCGGTTTCACGACGCCGCCCAACCGTTTTATTTCATTCCGGATGGCATCTTTTTCTTCATCTGGTCCGCGGCGAAAATCAACGGTTACACCGTCGTGGAAAGCCCAGATAAAGGCGTGAACCCAGGGAACGATGGCCAAAAAACCCATCCAGCCCATGATCTTGACGGCCTCGGCATGCGGGTGATTGCGCTTGATCGCGATGCGACCGGGCAACCCCATGATGAACAGGAACAAGCCCATGACCGCCGCAAGCAGCAATATCAGCGCGACAAATGTCAGGTAGTCATAAAATTCCAGCGGCTGACCCAGTAACCCCATGCTCGTGCCTCCATTTTGGGAAGGTACCCCATCCTCAGGCGTAGGTGCCCGGTACGTCAATCGAATTGTCTCTGCCCGGCGGGATCAGGCCCAAATCAAGTGACCCCAAAGGCAAGAACAACCGTAAATTGTCCCGATACTGGCAGGCGATTGGATATGTGGCAAGGAATGGGGCAATGAAACCGGCAGAAATGTAATCCGCACCGCAGGTTAAAGGCAGAGCTTCACCTGAGTCTCCCATTCCTCACATTTAGCGTCCAGATCATGTGGCAAAGCGTGGTCCGTGAAGAACATCCCGATATCGGCCAGCGATGCGATTCGCGCCGGGGCGGTGCGTTGAAACTTGGACTGATCCGCCACAAGAAACGTCTGCCGTGCCTGTGCGATGATCGTCTGGCTGACCTGAACCTCCTGAAAGTCGAAATCCAGAAGATCGCCATCGGCATCCAGTGCCGAACATCCGATGATCGCGTAATCGACCTTGAATTGCCGGATGGTCGAGGCCGTCAAATCTCCGATCAGGCCGCCGTCAGAGCGGCGCAGGACCCCACCCGCCACTACGACCCGGCACTCGGGGTTTTCAACCAGTATGTTGGCAACATTCATGTTGTTGGTCACGACCATCAGATTCTTGTGGTCCAGCAGACGCCGGGCGACGGCTTCGGTCGAGGTACCTATGTTCATGAATACCGATGCCCCGTCCGGAATGCTGGCTGCGCATATTTCGCCAATACGGGACTTGGCCTCTTCATTCAGGCCCCGGCGGTCTTCGTAGCCGATATTTGAAACGCCCGAGTGCAAAACGGCGCCGCCGTGGACCCGGTCGAGTTTCCCCATGTCAGCCAGTTCCGCCAGATCCCTGCGAATGGTCTGCACCGTCACGCTGAACTGTTCCGCCAGCCCTTCGACAGTCACTCGCCCTTGTTGGCGAGCGATTTCCAGTATGTCGGACTGACGGAAGGAAAGAGACATGCAAACTCCTGTCTTCTAAGGTGTATTCGTTTTTGTTCTCTTTTTTCGATTTTTTCAAGAGGAATGGATTTTTAAGTCAATTCGCGACGTAATTTTCGTAAAAGCGAAAGAAAACGAAAATTATAATTGACGAAGCGAAGGCGATTACGGTTAATGCGCATAGTTTTTCCAGACAGAGAATCGACCAGCTATGGAAGCGCAGGAAAACCCGATCACCGACCTTTTCATCATCGGCGGGGGGATCAACGGATGTGGAATCGCGCGGGACGCCGCCGGGCGGGGTCTTTCGGTTAGCCTGGCTGAAATGAACGATCTGGCCTCGGCCACGTCGTCGGCATCGACAAAGCTTTTTCACGGAGGGTTGCGGTATCTCGAATACTTCGAGTTTCGCCTAGTCCGAGAGGCCTTGATCGAACGTGAAACCCTGCTGCGAGCCATGCCGCATATCAGTTGGCCAATGCGCTTTGTGCTGCCCTATCACAAGGACATGCGATTTGACGCGGAAACGCCGACTTCGCGGCTGCTCAGCACAGTGATGCCATGGATGCGGGGCAGGCGTCCGGCCTGGCTGATCCGGTTGGGTCTATTTCTCTATGACCATCTCGGCGGGCGCAAAATCCTGCCGGGCACATCGTCGCTGAACCTGCGATCGGTGCCGGAAGGCAGGCCTTTGCAGGGTAAATTCGAAACCGCCTATGAGTATTCCGACTGCTGGATCGAGGATTCGCGCCTAGTCGTCCTGAACGCCCGCGATGCGCAGGCACGCGGGGCCGAGATCATGGTTCGCACCGAAGTCATGTCTGCAGATCGCGTTGACGGGCTGTGGCGTGTGACGGTTCGAGACCGGGACAGCGGAACCCAACGTGTCATTTGTGCAAAGATGCTGATCAATGCCGGCGGCCCCTGGGTCGGCGACATTATTCAGACCAGGATCCGCATGAATTCGCGCGATGGCGTGCGGTTGGTTCGCGGCAGTCATATCGTGACGCGCAGGCTGTACGATCACGACAAATGCTATTTCTTTCAGGGCGAAGACGGCCGGATCATTTTTGCAATTCCTTATGAGCAGGATTTCACCTTGATCGGAACCACCGATCAGGATCATCCTGATCCGTCCCAGCTGCCGGTCTGCACCGAGGACGAGCAGGACTATCTGTGTGCGTTCGCCTCGAAGTACTTTGATCAACCCGTATCGCGCGAGGATGTCGTATGGACCTATTCCGGCGTACGCCCGCTTTATGATGACGGGGCCAGCAGTGCTACGGCCGCGACGCGGGATTATACGCTCAAGGTCGATGCACAGGGCGGTGCGCCTGTTCTGAATGTCTTCGGCGGAAAAATCACGACCTATCGTCGGCTGGCCGAGAGCGCGATGGAAAAGGTTGCGGAACATTTCCCGGCTCTGTACGGGCCGTGGACCGCTGGTGTCGCGTTGCCGGGGGGTGATTTTCCGGTCGACGGAGTAGAGGATCTGGTTCAAGGCTTACGATCGGATTACGGTTTTCTGGACGAAAAATGGGCGCGCCGTCTGATCCGGGCCTATGGAACCGAAGCGCGCCTGATGCTGGGCGAGGCCCAAAACGCAGAAGATCTGGGGGAGGGGTTTGGAGCTTCGTTCACGGCTCGTGAACTGGCGTGGCTGATGGACCGGGAATTCGCGCGTAATGCCGAGGATGCAATTTGGCGGCGGAACAAATTGGGTCTGCGCCTGAGCAGTGAACAGATCGCGCGCATTCAGCAGTGGATGGATGAGCGGAAAAGATCAGGCGTAGCCGTATCCGCCTGATGGACAGAAAAAAGCCCCGCGGAAAACGCAGGGCTTCTTTGTTCTGTTTTATGCAGTCTCTTTCGGTGGAGCCGGATCATTCCGGGTGCCCTTGACCCATTCCCGCAGGCTTTGCATCAGAGCGTACAGGACAGGCACAAGAATGACGCCGACCAGCGTTGCCGCCAGCATTCCGCCAAATACAGCCACTCCGATGGCCTTCTGGCTGGCCGCGCCCGCGCCATTGGCTGCAAGCAATGGCACAACGCCCAGCAGGAACGAAAGTGCGGTCATCATCACGGCGCGGAAACGCTGGAATGCGGCCTCGGCCGCCGCGTCTCGGATCGACAGGCCATTGGCGCGTTGTTCCATCGCGAATTCGACAATCAGAATGCCGTTCTTCGAGGCAAGCCCCACAAGCATGATCATCCCGATCTGCGTGTAAAGATTGATGTCACTTCCCACGATGGCCACTGCAGCGACGGCGCCGAACAGGGCGACGATAACAGACAGCAGGATCGAGACAGGCAAAGTCCAGCTTTCATATTGTCCAACAAGGAACAGGTAGCCGAACAGAATCGCCAGTCCCAGGATCACTATAACCAGACTGCCCGATGCCAATTGCTGCTGCGCGGTCCCTGTCCATTCGAATGCGTAGCCGGGGGGCAGGGCATTTGCCGATTCCTCGGTCATCACAGTGATCGCGTCGCCGCTGGACAGCCCCGGTGCGGGTACTGCTGTCACGGTCGCGGATCGGAACAGGTTGTGACGTTTCAGCAGGACCGGCCCCAGCACGTTCTCGACGTCGATCAAAGTGCCGAGTGGCACCATCTCACCCTTGGTGGACCGCACATACAGGTTGGAGATGTCTTCGACATTGTCGCGATAGGTGCCGTCCGCCTGTATCATCACGCGATAGACCCGGCCAAACAGGTTGAAGTCGTTGACATAGTACGACCCCAACTGCGCCTGCATGGTCTGAAAGATCTCGGCCACTGACACTTGCAGTGTCTTGGCCTTCTCGCGGTCCAGATCGACAAACAGCTGCGGGACATTCGCGCGGAAAGTGGTATAGGCCTGACCGATTTCGGGGCGCTGATTGGCTGCGTACACGAACGATCCTACCGCCGAGGCCAGATCCTGGGGCGTACCGCCACCGGTTTGCTGAACCTCCATCTCGACACCGGCGGACATGCCAAGCCCCTGAATGGGCGGTGGGTTGAACGCCACGATCGATGCAGCGGACTCGCCGTTTGCGATTGCCAGAACTTTGGCAAGGATGGCATTTGCGCTCAGGTCGTCCTCTTGCCGATCATCCCAATTGTCGAGGTTTACGAAGATCGCAGCGCCGTTGGTGATCGTTCCGTTCAGCAAAGAAAACCCGTTGACCAGAACCGTGCTTGCGACACCGGGGATTTCCTGAATCTGCGCATCCACACGGCGCGTGACGGCTTCGGTCCGTTCCAATGTGGCGGCGTCCGGCAATTGAACGTCGACAAACAGATAGCCGTTGTCTTCGAGCGGGATAAAGCCGCTGGACGTGTTCGACATGATCGTGCCGGTACCCATGGCAAGGGCAACGATGACACCCAGCGCGATGACCGGCAGGATCAGAAGTTTGCGCACAATGGCGACATACCCGCCGCGTACCGTGCCAATGAACTTCTCAAACACGGCAAGCAGGCCTTTGGGCGGGCCAGAGCGTTCCTTCAGCACAAGGCCGCACAAAGCGGGCGAAAGCGTCAGCGCGTTGATCGACGAAATCACCACCGCGGTCGAGATTGTGACGGCAAACTGTGAATACAATCGTCCCGAGATACCGGGCATGAAGGTCACGGGCACAAAGACGGCCAGCAGAACCAGAGTGGTCGCAATGACCGGCCCGGTGATCTGACCCATCGCCTTGCGGGTTGCCTCGGCCGGGGGCAGGCCCTCGTCCGCGATGATCCGTTCGACATTTTCAACGACAACGATGGCGTCGTCCACAACGATCCCGATGGCCAACACCAATGCAAACAGAGAGATCGTGTTCAGCGACATCCCGAAAAGCAGTAGAAAGGCGAACGTCCCGATCAGTGACACAGGAATCGCCACAGCCGGAATAATCGTTGCGCGCCAACTGCCAAGGAAGACGAACACAACCGAGATCACCAGAATGAAGGTCAGGATCAGGGTCGAGACCACATCGTTCAGCGATTGCTGGACAAAATCGGTGGTGTTGAACGGCACCTGATATTCGACATCTGTCGGGAAGGCGCGAGACAATCGTTCGAGTTCCGCCTGCACACGCTCGGACACGGCCAGCGCGTTTGCTCCGGGTGCCTGATAAATGCCAAGCACGGTGGCCGGTACAGATTGGAAATACCCCGAAGCCGAGTAGAACTGGGCGCCAAGTTCAACCCGCGCGATATCCCGGACCCGAACGATCGAGCCCGCATCACCGGTCCGAATGACAATTTCACCGAATTCGGCAGCCGATGTCAGGCGTCCCTTAGTCTTGATCGTGTACTGGAATGTTTGTCCTTCCGGCACGGGCGGCGACCCGATTGAACCTGCCGAAACTTCGATATTCTGTTCGCGGATGGCGTTGATCACATCGCCGGGCGTAATGGACAGCGCGGCCATCTTGTCGGGATCCATCCAGATCCGCATGGCGTATTCCAGATTGGTCAGAACATCCGCCTTACCTACACCCTGCACACGCGCCAGCGCGTCCTTCAGGTTAATTGAGGCATAGTTCGACAGGAAGACGCTGTCATAAGTGCCATTGGGCGATGTCAGCGTTACAAGCAGCAACATGTTTGTCGATGCTTTCTGTGTAACCACGCCGGATGCAGTCACTTCGGTCGGCAATGACGACATGGCCTGCGCCACGCGGTTTTGCACGTTGACCGAAGCGATGTCAGGGTCGGTGCCCACTTCAAACGTAATGTTCAGCGAATACGATCCGTTATCGGATGAGGTTGACGTCATGTAGATCATGTCGTCCACACCGTTAACCTGCGCCTCGATCGGGGCGGCCACGGTGTTTTCCACGGTTTCAGCGTTCGCGCCTGTATAGGTCGTCGTGACGCTGACGACAGGTGGCGTGATGTCAGGGAACTGGGCGACCGGCAGGACAAGGTAGCCGATGCCGCCCATGATCGTCAGAACAAGCGAGATGACAAGCGCCAGCTTGGGCCGGCTGATGAACAGGGCTGAGAACATCCGTTATTCTCCCGGTTGCTCGGATGCGACAACCGCATCCACCGCGACACCCGGGCGAACCCTTTGCAGCCCTTCGACGATGACGCTTTCTCCCTCGCGCAGCCCGTCAAGCACGATGATGGCGGTGCCGAATGTATCGCCGGTGGTGATATAGCGTTGTTCGACCATCTGTTTGTCGTTGACGACCAGAACGAATTCGCCGCGCTGATCGCGTTGCAGTGCAGCCTGCGGGACCAGAACCCGCAAGGTCGGCTCCAGTGCCTCGATATGGACATTCAGGAATGCACCGTCGAGGATCAGGCGGCTTTCGTTGTCGAACTGGGCGCGAACGGTGATGGCACCGGTCAGCGGGTCAATGCGGTTGTCGACAAATACGATCTCGCCGGTTTCGTCCAGCTCTGTGCCATTGGGCAGCGTCACCCTGACCACCGGGCTTTTGTTGCTTTCGGCCAGGGATGAGGCGTTTTCATCGACGGCCTGCAGAACCGTGGTGAACTGTTTTTCGTTCAGCGAGAAATTGACATAGATCGGCGCTTCGCTGACCAGATTGACAAGTGGCGGATTGGTCGGGCCGACGACGTCGCCGACACTGGTGGATACCCGTCCGATCCGGCCCGTGAAAGGCGCGTGAATTTCAGTGTAGCTCAGGTCCAGTTCTGCCTGTTGAATGGCGGCATTGGCCGCTTTCACCTCGGCCTCGGCGACCAGTTCGTTGGCGCGGGCAATATCGCGTTCCGATTCCGGCGTCGCGTCGCGCTTGTACAATTCTTCCTTACGGGCCAGATCGACCTTGGCCAGTTCCAGATTGGCCTCGGCGCGATCCAGATCGGCTTTGCGAGCCTCCAGAGTGGCCTGATACAGGTCGGGTTCAATAGTGAACAGCAGGTCGCCCTGGGTCACGGAGGCTCCGTCCTCGACATTCTGGCTATCTAGGAACCCGCTGACCCGGGCGACAATATCGACCTTGTCGATGGCTTCGGCGCGCCCGATAAACACGGCCTCGTCAGTGATTTCCTCGGAATAGGCGGCCGCGATGGAAACCTTGGGCGGCGGCGCGTCGCTTTGTTCCTGTGCCAGTGCAGGTTGTACCATGCCCAAACAGGCCAGAACGGCAAAATACTTGCCAAGTGTCCTGACTGCTCCGCTGCTACGGAAAATCGGGTGCTTTGCTGCAAGGGACATGGAAAGAGCCTCGTTCAATCTATGGATTAGGCGCCGCGATGGCATGTGTGCCTTTTTTGAGTCGGCGGAATTACGTGGCAGGATGGCCGCTTTAAGACAATATCTCAAGTGTCTTGAATGTGTTCCCTTCCACTATGCATGCAGAGATTTCTCCGCCGATTGGTACATTTAGGTCGGTGCCCAAACAAAAACGGGGGCTCAAGCGGCCCCGTTTCGGTATTTCACATAGATGTTCGGTCAGGTGCGCGTTCCGGCAAACCGCGTTTGCCAGTCTTCGCGTTGTTCGTCGGTGATCTTGGCGAACAAAACCTCGGGCACTGTGAACGCGTGACCGGCGGGCAGGGCGTTGAGTGCGTCGGCGACATTGTCGGGCCAGCCGGTGTCCAGCGTGTTCATCGCGCTCAACATCCGGGCCGAGGTGTGGGGGATGAACGGCGCGCTTAGAACTGCATAAAGCCGGATCAGGTTCAGACCCAGCCGGACCTGCGCGGCAGCCTGTTCAGGGTCTTCCTTGAAGGTCGACCAAGGGGCGGCGGCTTGCAGATATTCATTGCCCGCAACCCAGATGGCCCGCAATTCTTGCGCGGATTTGCGGACATCCATCGCCTCCATGTGACCTTCATAAGCGCGAACACGTTTGGTGAGCTCCACAATCAGCGCCTGTTCCCGGTCGCCGAAGGCACCGCCTTCCGGCACGGCCTCGCCGAATTTCGAGCGGCAGAACTTGGTAATACGGCTGACGAAGTTGCCCAGCACATCGGCCAGGTCCTTGTTCACGGATTGCTGGAAGTTTTCCCAGGTGAACTCACTGTCGCTGCTTTCGGGCGCATGGCTCAGCAACCACCAGCGCCAGTAATCGGCAGGCAGGATCTCCAGCGCCTGATCCATGAACACACCACGACCTTGGCTGGTTGAGAACTGTCCACCATCGTAGTTCAGGTAGTTGAAGGATTTCAGATGGTCCACCATCTTCCAAGGCTCGCCCGATCCCAGAATGGTTGCCGGGAAAGACAGGGTGTGGAAGGGCACGTTGTCCTTGCCCATGAACTGAACGTAACGGACATCATCGGCACCCTTGTCGGTACGCCACCAGCGTTCCCAATCGGCGTCGGTCCTGCCGTTCGCATCCGCCCATTCCTTGGCGCAGGCGATGTATTCAATCGGCGCGTCGAACCAGACGTAGAAGACCTTGCCTTCCATCCCCGGCCAGTCCTGTTCGCCTTTCTTGACCGGAACGCCCCATTCCAGATCGCGGGTGATACCCCGGTCTTGCAGGCCGTCGCCGTCATGCAGCCACTTTTTGGCAATCGATGTGGTCAGGATCGGCCAGTCTGTCTTGCTGTCGATCCATGCATCCAACTGGTCTTTCATCGCTGATTGACGCAGATACAGGTGTTTGGTTTCGCGCACTTCCAGATCGGTCGAGCCGGATATCGCCGAGCGCGGCTCGATCAGGTCGGTCGGGTCCAACTGCTTGGTGCAGTTCTCGCACTGGTCACCGCGCGCGCGCTCGTAGCCACAGTTGGGGCAGGTGCCCTCGATGTAGCGGTCGGGCAGGAACCGTTTGTCGGCGTTGGAATAGACCTGTTTCTCGCTGACTTCGCGGATCAGCCCGGCGTCATCCAGTTTGCCTGCAAAATGCTGCGTCAATTTCTTGTTCTGCTCGCTGGAGGAGCGTCCGAAGTGATCGAAGCTCAGGCCAAACCGCTTGGCGATATCGGCCTGAATGCCGTACATCTCGGCGCAATATTCCGCGACCGGTTTTCCTGCCTTGGCGGCAGCCAGTTCGGCCGGTGTCCCGTGTTCATCGGTGGCGCAAAGGAACATGACCTCATTCCCCCGGCCACGCTGGTAGCGTGCGTAAAGATCAGCAGGCAATTGCGAGCCGATCAAATTGCCGAGGTGTTTGATCCCGTTGATGTAAGGGATCGCCGAGGTGATGAGAATCCGAGCCATTTTCCGTTTCCGCGTATCTGTCTGCGCGCCCGTCTACAGTATGAATCTCGCCAGCAAAAGACCGGTTACACCGATAGACGCCCGAAAAGACGCGTAAGTGCAGAAGCAATGTGGCCTTCGCGCGGTGGTCTCGGACCATGTATGATGGTCGCGCAAATTGTTAACGGAGGTTTGAAATGAAGCTATTCGGGGTTCATCGCCTGATACAGGTGTCCGCCATTCTGTGTCTGACAGCATTCGCCACGCCGAGCGTTCAGGCTGACCAAAGCAAAGCCATGGATGCAATTGAAAGCTTTGACAAGGCGATGCTGTCGGTTTTTCGCCGTGGCCAGGATGCACTAACGTCTCAGACCCGACCGGTCATGGTGATCGCGCGGGATGTTACGATCCTGTCCGAGAATGGTCAGGTGTCCTTTCCCAGGGGCGCGCCAAACTATCTAATATTCAAGTCCACATCCCACGTTCTTTTAGGGATCATCGGTGCCGTCACCCCCTGGCCCGAGGAAGATGACGCTGATGCAAGGTGGAAAGAGGACTTTGCAGCCATTGCGCAAGAAATCGACACGTTGTTGCCGTCGTTGGAGGGCCTTGACCTGCCTGAAAACGAGATTGCCCGACAACGACAGATGCTTGAGGCCGCGCGCACCTTCACCAGCGGGGCGGTGAAGCGCGGTACCCTCACGCCGCAGGACGTAGCAAACGCTATCAACGAGATGCGTCCGGTTTGGGCGGCCAACATGCGCCAAGCGGCTCGGGCCGAGCTGTCCACGTTGCACAAGGCCGTGTCAGATGCGCGTGCCGCTATCAGTAAAGAAGACTGGGACAAAATGTATGTCGTTCATCACGGCGGGTCCAATGTTACGGGGACCAATGTCGTGGAACTGTATCTGGAGCGCGTGATGCCGCAGAAAGTTGCGGCGGGCCAGGTCATGTTTGCGGAAAACGCGCATGGCAACGAGGCGATGGCTGATTTCGTCGGCTATGAGAGAATGCAACGTCACGTGGGGGCCTGGGCTTTCGGAGATCCGGGGCGAATGGAAGTTGATCTGCTGGGATATGAGGCAGGTTCAATTCTGGATGAAATGATCCCGTCTTCTCCGCCTTCGGACTAGCGTCCGGGGCTTAGTTTCTTACACGACTGCTTGAACAACCAACTATGCCGCGGCACGTCGTGAAAAGGCGCAGGCCGAACACTGTCGAACCCGGGCCGGGGCTTTCCCGGCCCTTGTTTTATCGACCTTCACGCGACCGTTTCAGCAGACGGCCGACCGTGAACGAGGTGCGGGGGGCATAGACATAGTTGGTCCGTTCTTCCGGCGTTGGCCGCGATCTCATCCGAGCCAGGCCAAACCCGATCAGGAACACATGGCCCAGCGCGACAAAGGCAAACAACGCTCCGGGACCGAATTCCTGGATCAGTGTAGACGAGACATAGGGCGAGGCGATTGCGCCAAGGGCGTACCAGAACATCAGGGCCGCAGAAAGTTCGACCCGCTGTTCGGTTGTGGCAAAATCGTTGGCGTGTGCGGATGACACCGAAAAGATCGGGAATGTCGTGAAGCCGAACAGTCCTGCAGCCAGCATGACACCTACCGTGCCTGTGTCACTAGCCGCCATCGTTACCCCACAACTGAGCACCGCCGCGAAGGACAACCAGATCAGTACCCAGCGTCTGTCGTATTTGTCCGCAAGCCATCCCATCGGGTATTGCGCCAACGCCCCGCCAAGCACGAACGAGGCCAGGAAGAACGCGATCTGATCCACGCCCAGACCCACTTCTTGCCCGTATACCGGGCCGACCATCCTGAACGATGCAGAACTCAGCGCGGCCACAATAACGCCCGCCACCGCCAATGGAGAGCTGCTCCAGGCCAGTTTTGGTCGTAGTCGCGGCGCGTCGGGTGTTTTGGGCTGGCTGGCCCGGGTCAACGTCAGCGGCAGCAACGCGGCGCAGCACAGGATGGCCAGCAAATTGTACGAGACATAAGAGGCAGGCGGCAGGACCGCGATGATCAGCTGAGCGCTTAGGGACGCCCCCATATCCACGATACGATAAGTGCCCATGGCGCGCCCGCGTGTCTCGTTCGTGACCTTGGCGTTCAACCATGCCTCGATCACCGTATAGCTTCCCGCAACGCATGTGCCCGAGGCTACGCGCAACGCGGCCCAGATATATGGATTTTCAGTCAGTGTGTGTCCGATCAGCCCCATGGCCCCCAGCGCGGTGCACACGGCAAAAGCGCGGGAATGGCCGACGTTGCCCATCAGACGCGGAGCCCACCAGCATCCTACGAAAAAGCCCAGGAAATGGGCCGAACCCAGCATACCGATCTGCTCGGTGGTAAAGTTGAGCGTCAGACCGGAAATTGCGTCCAGTGGACCCACGCCGCCTGTCGACAGTTGTAGTAAAATGACAGAAAGAAACAGGGCCGCAAAGGAAATGAGTGTACGCATGATGTTCTCAACTTGACTGTCCAGGCCGGGATTTCACGCACGTTATCGACCTTGCGGAGTCGTTTTTGTCAAATCCCTTCAGTCTTTACCTTTGATTTCGGCACGAATGTCCAGCCCCACTGTGTCCTGCACCAGATCGGCATAGCCCGACGCGCCAAAATCGTGCCGGTTCAGGGCGCCGCGCAGGCGGATCGACAATTCGTTCAGGTCTTGGGTCGCAGTGCCGCGCTGACGGTACAGCGCGGCCTGCAGTGTGATCGGACGTGTGATGCCGCGCAGGGTCAGATCGCCGGTAATTTGCGCGCCGTCTGAGATTCGGCCACTTTGGCCAAGTTGAATGCGGGTCGATCTGAAACGGATGGTCGGATAGGTGCTGGCGTCCAGCACACTCGCGCTCAGCATCGGTCCTTTTGCAATGGGCATTCGGGTTCGCGCCTTGGCAACATCCATGAGGACATCGACCTCGCTGTTGGCAAGGTCTGACAGGTCAAGGGCAATGCTGGCCGACCGGATCGGCATGGTGCCGGATTGCAGGATTCCGGCCAGGTCGAATGTAAAGCTGACTGTGGTTCCGTCTGGAACAAGTTCGTAAGGGCGCAGGGCCGCCTGTGCCGGGTGCGGCAGGGCTGCTGCGGCCAGACCGGCCAAGACGTCGCGTCGGGTCAGGCGCGTCATGCGGTGCCGTATTTGCATTGGAAATTGACTTGTCTGGTTAACATCGGGGCCCTGAGGTGGATTGGTTAGCTCTGACCCTCAGCTAGAGCCCGGCTTTGTGTTTGGCCAATCACATCCTTCGTGAATGGCCCGATCAGGCCGGAACATCCTGCGCTTCGGTCCGGTGCAGGTGCAGGCCCGCGCGCGGTTTGGTCTGGGTGGCTTGCCAGCTGACCGGGGGCAGGGCGCGGGCGCGGCGGCGGGTCAGAGTCCAGGACCGGGCCTCGCCCTTGTGGTTCGCCGCCATGTGCCAGCGCGTCTCGACACCTTGCGCGCCGCCATCGCCGGGTGTCAGCAGCAGCCCGAGCGGTGCCCGCCCCATCGCGCCGCCCTGTTCTGCGGCCAGATGCATCCGTCGTACCGGTGTCAGCCCGGGTGCACCGGGCAGGTCGCCAATGATCAGCGGGATGGCCCCGCTGCGCAACGCCTCTTCCATGCACCACAGCAGGTCTTCGGCGCGGTTGGGGCGGACGAACAGGAAACGCGCGGGGTCGGCAAAAGGCATCATCCCGTCAGGGTTCAGCTGGCCGGGCTCCCACGCGGGGGAAATCCACAGCACCGGCCCCTGTGCCTGACCCGCCAGCCACATGGCAAAGCTGCGTCGGGCAGGGCCGCAGGCCTCGTGCACGCGGGCCAGTTGCAGGGTGATATGAGGGTGCAGTTTTATCCCCGGCGCCTCGCGCGCGGGTTTGCGGCCAAGAAGGTGTGCAGACATGCCGTCAGGTTAGTATGTTCTTGTTTTGTTCTCAAGGTCGGATGTGATCCCGGAGGTTATTTAACGAGACAGGATCAGACGGCCATCGGCAAACTGGATGTTCGAGAAACGATGCAGATAATCCATGCCCAGAAGGGACTGATGCAGCTCGCCTTCGTTGATCCAGGCCGAGATGTTGCGGTCTACGATCGGGCCAAGCTCGAGGCTGTCCAGACGTACGGGCGCTGTCCGGACTTCTCCGTTCGCGGTGGCGGCGCGGCCAAAATAGTTCAACTGATCCGGATCAATGCCGACGCGCCTTGCGTCTGCAGAACTGAGGACAATCTGACTAGCTCCGGTATCTACGAGAAATGTAATCGGCTCTCCGTTCACCAGAACTGGCAGGTAATAGTGCCCGTCATAAGACCGGGGAACCTCAACCGTGTCGCCGGTTACGGACATCTGCGCCGAAGGGCCCACGGTTGAACGGATGTCTTCCCACAGGCCCACCACAGCTATCACGCCAATAAAGATGAACACCCAGGCCATCATCTGTTGCAGGGTCTTGTTCAGCGACTGCCGGTTCTGAGAGATGAACCAGACCACCACCGCTGCGCCGAGCAGGCTCAGATACGCCAAACGTGCAATGCTGTCGCCATCCATACCGTTATCCCAACAATATTACCTGAGTGATATATGGGGATTCAGGACGCAAATCCAAAGGCCTTAAGGCCATCCAGGATGAACTGAACCGACAATGCCGCCAGCAACATGCCCAGCAGGCGGGTCAGTACGTTCAGCCCGGTTTTGCCCAGAATACGGGCCACAGCGCCGGATGTCAGATACATCACGAACACCATCGCCAGCACGACCAGCATCACACCGATGACGACGGCCAGCCCCTGTATGCCGGGCTGCTGACCCGCCAGCAAAATCATCGTTGCAATCGCGCCCGGGCCTGCAATCAAAGGAATGCCCAGCGGAAAGACTGACGGATCCGGGTGTTCTTCTTCCTCGGCGCTGGTTTCACGCCGTTTTGTTCGGCGCTCAAACAGCATGTCGAGCGCTGTCAGAAACAGCAGGACGCCACCTGCGACCCGGAATGCCTCCATCGAGATACCGACAAACCCCAGAAGCGCTTCGCCAAAGGCGGCAAACATGGCCAGAATGACGCCCGCCGTCAGACACGCGCGGATTGCGATCGAGCGGCGCGTGTTCCAATCCATGCCCTGGGTCAGCGCCACAAAGATCGGTGTTTGCGCAGGCGGGTCGAGCACCACGAATAGCGTCGTGAACGCGGTAATCAGGAATGCGCTGTCTATCACTGTTTGCTGCTCCGTTGCAGGTCTTGTAGGACACGCAAGGCGTCTTGCGACTGCGCTGCGGGGACATAGATGTGGTCGTGGTGATATCCCGCGACCATGTTTGCAGGTATTCCCTGCCGCGCCAAAGCACCAGATACGGCGGCGGTAAGGCCCACGCCCTCCAGCGAGGAATGAACCTGCAATGTGATGCAGTGCATGGCGACCGTGTCTTGTGGCGCGCTGTGAATCGGGACGATCAGGGACAACCCCTCCGCCTCGACGCAGCTTGCACGTGTTCCGTCAGGCCAGGGTTTGTTGTCAGGCCAGACCACAAAGGCAAACGCACCAGGCTGCAAAACGGGGCGCATGCCGGAAATCATGGCATTGGTGTCCTTGACGGGTTGGGTCATGCGGATTCCGCCTGTTCCAGTCGTTCGGCGGCCGCAACCCACAAGGTCTCGGCCTTTTGCATGGCTTCGACAACCTCGGCAAATTTGCGGTTCCAGGATTCCAGATCGTTGATCCGGTCGTCTTCATACAGCGCTGGGTCTGCCAGTTTGGCCGACAGCTTCTCGTGCATGTCGCTCAACTTCTCGATCCGGTCCTCACATTTGCGCAGATCAGCGCGCAGGGCCAGCATCGCCTCGCGCGACGGGCGTTTGGGTTTGGCCGCTTGCGGTTTTCCCTTAAGCGGTTTTTCTCGGGCCAGCAGCATGGCGCGATAGGCTTCAAGGTCGCCGTCAAAGGGCTTGACCGTGCCGTCCGATACCAGCCAAAGCCGATCTGCGACCAGCGACAGCAAATGCATGTCGTGGCTGACCAGAACAACCGCGCCGGAATATGCAGTCAGCGCCTCG
The DNA here is from genome assembly GCF_056534475.1 of Ruegeria sp. D4. Taxonomy (NCBI): domain Bacteria; kingdom Pseudomonadati; phylum Pseudomonadota; class Alphaproteobacteria; order Rhodobacterales; family Roseobacteraceae; genus Ruegeria; species Ruegeria sp. D4. The sequence continues at coordinate 47,239 of NZ_JBQFPJ010000011.1, read as the reverse complement.
ACCAGCGCCTCGCGGCTTTCGATGTCCAAGTGGTTTGTCGGTTCGTCGAGGATCAGCATATGCGGCGCGTCGATCGTTGCGATCAGCAGCGACAGGCGGGCCTTCTGTCCGCCCGAGAGGCGGCCGACCACTGTCTCGGCCTGATCGGCGTTCAAACCGAATCCGGCCAGACGAGACCGCCACTTGCCCGGCGCCTCGTTTGGGCGCAGGCGGCGCAAGTGATCCAGCGGCGTTTCATCAACATAAAGCTCATCCACCTGATGCTGGGCGAAATAGCCGATCCGCAACTTGTTGCTGCGGGTCATTTTGCCGGCCATCAGGGGCAGGCGGTCGGACAGCAGCTTGGACAGGGTCGATTTCCCCTGACCGTTCTTGCCCAACAGCGCAATGCGGTCGTCCTGGTCGATGCGCAGGTTCAGACGTCGCAGAACCTCGGTCTCACCATAGCCCGTCACGCCGCCTTCGATCTGGATGATCGGAGGAGATAGCTCCTCGGGGTCAGGAAAGGAGAATGCGCGTAGCGCGGCTTCTTGCGGGGTCGAAACCAGTTGGATGCGTTCGATCATTTTCAGGCGCGATTGGGCCTGAACGGCTTTAGAGGCCTTGTACCGGAACCGGTCCACAAAGCTTTGCAGATGGGCGATGCGCGCCTTGGCCTTGGCGTTCTCGGATTCAGCCTGCGCCAGCCGCTCGGCGCGACGCTCGGCGAATTTGTCATAGGGCACCGCGTAATAGGTCAGCTTGCGGTCTTCCAGATGAAGGATCGATCCCACCGCGCGGTTCAGCAGACCCCGGTCGTGACTGATGATGATGACCGTATGCGGATATTTTGCCAGATAGCTTTCCAGCCACACCGCACCTTCGAGGTCCAGATAGTTGGTCGGTTCGTCCAGAAGCAGCAGATCGGGTTGCGAAAACAGCACCGCCGCCAGTGCAACGCGCATCCGCCACCCGCCTGAGAAATCCGAACAGGGCCGCAACTGGTCTTCATCGTCAAAACCCAGTCCTTTCAGGATCGAAGCCGCGCGCGCCTCGGCCGACCAGGCGTTGATGTCGACCAGACGGGTCTGGATATCGGCAATCCGCGCCGGGTCGGTGGCTGCGTCGGCCTCGGCCAACAGCGCGCTGCGTTCGGTGTCGGCGGCCAGAACCGTATTGATCAGCGAAACATCGGAGGAGGGGACTTCCTGTGCCACCCCGCCAATCCGCGCGCGACTGGGCAGTTTGATGTTGCCCGATTCCAGCGCCAGCTCCCCACGGATGAGGCGGAAGAGGGTGGTCTTGCCTGTGCCATTGCGCCCGACAAGACCCACCTTGTGGCCGTCAGGTATTGTTGCGCTGGCCCCGTCGAACAGGGGACGGCCTTCTACCGCGTAGGTTATGTCTTCGATCCGTAACATGAGCCGCTCATAACAGAGGGTGAAATTGGCCGCCAGCAGCTTGACATGTTCAGCACGCGATCAATGTGATAGCGCTGACATGATTTCACCCGGAACGGATTGTTGAATGAGACCCGCGCGAACGCCTCCATCCCTGATCACGCTGGTCCTGATCACTGCGTTGTCGGTTCTGTCGCTGAACATGTTTCTGCCATCTCTGCCTCATATCGGCGAGGACTTGCAGGCAGATTACGGTCTCGTGAACCTGTCTGTTGCAGGGTACCTGGCGCTGTCTGCGGTTTTGCAACTGATCATGGGGCCTTTGTCCGACAGGTTCGGTCGCAGGCCGGTATTGCTGTGCTGCATGGGACTTTTCGTCATCGCCTCAATCGGCTGCGCCATGGCCCAATCGATCTGGGTGTTTCTGGGTTTCCGAATGTTGCAGGGCGCTGTTATCGCGGGGCAGGTTCTGGCGCGCGCCGCCATCCGCGACATGCATCCTCCCAATGAGGCCGCCAGCAAACTGGGTTATGTCTCGATGGCCATGGCACTGGCGCCAATGCTTGGCCCGATGCTGGGCGGAGTGCTTGAGATGTTGTTCGGCTGGCGGGCCGGATTTGTTCTGTATTTCCTGATGGGAACAGGCCTTCTGGCGCTGGTCTGGGTCGATCTGGGCGAGACCAACACCAACACAACCGCAACATTCCTGGCCCAGATGAAGCTCTATCCGCTGCTGTTCAACTCGCGACGGTTCTGGGGGTATTCATTCTGTGCCGCCTTTTCCATCGGCGGGTTCTACGCCTTCATCACCGGTGCACCACTTGTTGCGGCGACGTGGTTCGATCTGAACCCGGCCTTGCTGGGGCTAGGGATCGGGATCATCACGATGGGGTTCATGGCCGGCAGCTTTCTGACCGGACGGCTTGCAGCCCGCACAAGACTGAGCACCCTGATTCTTGCAGGGCGAGTGATCGCTTCGGTTGGCCCCCTAATCGGCCTGATGACGTTTCTTGGGGGCGTGGGGACTGTCTGGTCCTTCTTTGGTTCCGCCGTGTTTGTCGGGTTTGGGAACGGGCTGACCGTGGCCAACGCGACCGCCGGTCTGATGTCCGTGCGGCCCCAGCTTGCAGGCAGCGCAGCAGGTCTTTCGGGCGCTATGACGGTGGCCTTGGGTGCGATCCTGACTTCGGCCACCGGGGTACTGGTCACCCCCGGAAACGCACCCTTCATCGTGCTGGGGATGATGGGCGTCAGCAGTTTCGCGGGCCTTCTTGCCGTGCTCTATGTGCGCTGGATCGACCAGCGTGACCCGTTGCCCGACACGATCTGATCCGCAAAGCATCATAGTGCTTTTCATAAGGGACAGACCATGCTAGGCGGCGCGCGATAGATTTCGGCGCGGGTCCGCGTCATATAGTAAGGAGAGGCCGACATGGCACTGGAACGCACATTCTCGATCATCAAACCCGATGCAACCCGCCGCAACCTGACTGGCAAGATCAACGCCAAGTTCGAAGAAGCCGGCCTGCGCATCGTTGCGCAAAAGCGCATCCACATGACCAAGGAACAAGCCGGCAAGTTCTACGAAGTACATGCCGAGCGTCCGTTCTATGACGAACTGTGCGAATTCATGTCGTCGGCTCCGGTCGTTGTTCAGGTTCTGGAAGGCGAAGGCGCCATTGCAAAGAACCGTGAAGTCATGGGCGCAACCAACCCTGCAGACGCAGCAGCTGGCACCATCCGCGCCGAGTTCGCTGAATCGGTTGGCGAAAACTCGGTCCACGGTTCGGACGCACCTGAGACAGCAGCGGTTGAAATCGCTTACTTCTTCTCGGGCATCGAGCTGGTCGGCTAAGCCACCACTTTGGTGAACAGATTAGGCCGCCTCCGGTTTCGGGGGCGGTTTTTTTTGTTCAAACTGGCTTGAGGTCATTCGACGTGATGCGCACTCCGATGGCGTCGAGGTCCGAAACCAACTTCGATTGCGGGGCGGTCTTTGTATTGGCCTTGATCGCATCGAACCTTTGACGCAGCGCTTTCTTTTCCTCGCCTTTGCAATCGTTCTAGGGGCGGCCCTGCAATCCCATGACAAGTACATAGTAGCCAATGAAATGCGGTCGTGACCCTGCGTGAAGCAGCCGGGCATACGCCGCGTCGGCCCCCAGTTCGCGCAACTCCTGCGCCGAATGAATTCCAGCGCGTGCGCATGCCTGTTCAAAGGCAGGGCCGAGGTTGCGGATGGATGAAACAGGATCTGACATGCCCAAGTCTTATCTGGACGCCGCGATGCTGTCATCCGGTTGATGGAGTGTCGCCGGCCTGAAGGATAACATTGACGCAATGCTTGCCTGATCACCCAAGCTACGGTTTCATGGTGCCATATTGCCGTGAAGTCTCCGATGTTGGAAAATCAAGGAAACCGGTAACAATCGGTAGCCGAATACAATGTCGCGAAAGCCGGGTGATCGAAGAAGTGAGTGAGACAGAAATCATGGAAACTTTTTTGATCGATGAGCCCCGCGTGCCTCTCAAGGACCGACCCTGATGGTGCAACTGGCCGGAGTGTACGTTGTTGAAGGGAAATTTGACCCGCTTGCGTTCAACAAGGGCCTGAAAGGGCTGGCCTTACGGGTTGAAGGTGGGAATCCGCCGCAGTCCTTCAACTGGCTGGATTGCCACGATCAATCGCTCAGGTCGGCAGGGTCGATCTTGCTGGAGGTCGGCGAAACACTGCGGCTTTTGCAGGGCAATGCAGGATTTCCGGTTCAGAAGGGCACAGGCACGGGAAAGTTCGTTCAGGATCTATCGGACGGTCCGGTACGTGATGCATTGAACGGATTTCCAAAGCTGCGTGCATTGATGAACCTTGGTGCAGGAGATTTGGAAATCCAGGAATTTGCCGCAGTTGACAATTTGGAAAAGACGCGTGTGCGCGGCGAACTGATTTCGCTGAAATCCGAAAACAGGCAGGCGACATTGGTGCGAGTTCGTTCCCTGCGCGGATATGAACCCGCCTATGAAACGATCTGCGCAGCATTGCAGGAAATGGCCGGGGACGAAGGCGGTCTTGATGTCGTTTACCCCATCCTGTTCCCTGAAACGCCCCCGTATCAATCCAAACCTATCGTACTATTGGGAAAAGAAGAGCCTTCAATCGAGGTTGCCGTGGATCTGATGCGCACCTTTCTGGCTGTTGCGCGGCGGAACGAAGCGGGTGTTATTGCCGACATTGATACCGAGTTTCTTCACGACTACCGCGTTTCGTTGCGGCGTGTCCGCTCGGTTCTCAGCCTGTTCAAAGGGGTCTTTTCACCTGCGCATACGAATGCCCTCAAGCGGCAATTTTCCGACCTTATGGCCCCGACCGGTCGGCTGCGGGACTTGGATGTTTACCTTTTGGAAAAGGATATGTATTTCAGCTTGATACCGCCCAATCTTCATGACGGTGCCGAGGCCATGTTTCGGCAATTCCAGACGGAACGTGCGCAGAAACTTTCAAGCCTGTCCCGTCGGTTCCGCAGTGCAGCCTATCAAAAGCAGATGGATGACCTTGCGGCGCTGCTTGCAGCTCCCCAGTCTTTGCAACCCGGGCCCAACGCCGAACGCGGCGCTTATGAATATGCTTGCGCCCTGATCTGGAAACGCTACCGCAAGGTTTGCAAAAGGGCGCGGCGTATATCCCCCATGACCCCGGATAAAGCGGTCCACGATCTCAGGATCGACTGCAAGAAACTCAGGTATCTTATGGAGTACTTTGCACCACTTTTTGATGCAAAGGCATTCAAGTCGATCATCAAGCCATTGAAAAAGTTGCAAGATAATCTGGGGCGTTTCAATGACTGTTCAGTCCAGCAGGACGCGCTGCTAGGGTTTGTGACTAAACAGTCGAACACACAAGGCCGGGTGGATGCCCAAATGGCCTTGGCCGCTGGTGGGCTGATTTCGGTGCTTGATCAGCGGCAAAAATCCGAACGGGATCGTGTGATCGCCAATTTCAACCATTTTGACAGCCCGGACATCCGGCATCTTTTCCGCAGCTTGTTTCATCATAAGGGGGACTGAGGATTGAAAACCATTGCCTGCTACAGCAACAAAGGTGGTGTGGGAAAAACCGCGACCTCGGTCAATCTTGCGTATTCCTATGCGCGTTCGGGTCAAAACGTGCTGCTGTGTGATCTGGATTCCCAAGGGGCGTCAGGATTCTACCTGCGGGTAAAGCCGTCAAAGAAGCTGACTGAAGCACGATTCTTCGAGGATGTGGAAAGGTTTACCAAATCGATCCGCGCCAGCGACTTTGACCGGCTGGACGTCCTGCCTGCTAACCTGACCTATCGCGATTTCGATGTTTTCCTGTCGCGAATGAAAAACAGAAGATCCCGGTTGAAGAAAGCCCTGGTTGCGGCGGGCAGTGACTATGATGTGGTCATTCTGGACTGTCCGCCAAACTTTTCGACATTGTCCGAGAACGTATTCAAGGCTGCCGATCAGATTGTGGTTCCAGTCATTCCGACGACCTTGTCGGAACGGACATTCGATCAGCTGATCGGTTTTTTTGAACAGAAAAAACTGCCCAAAAAGAAGCTCAAGGCCTTCTTTTCCATGGTGCAACGGCGCAAGACCCTTCATCTGGAAACGATGGATGGAATGCGAAAGCTGTATCGCAAGAGGTTCATGAAAACGGTCATACCCTTCGCAGCCGATATTGAACGCATGGGTATGCACCGCGCGCCTGTCAGCGTTTATGCGGGCTCGAGCGTGGCAAGCCGGGCCTACAAGGCGCTGTTTGACGAGTTGGAAGCCCTGACATGAGCACGGAAATCGAACGTAAGTTTCTGGTGGCTGAACGGCCTGATCTGACAGAAACGCGCAAGGCCTTGGTGCGGCAGGGCTATCTGACTGCGCCAGACGATTCCACCGAACTGCGGTTGCGTCAGAAGAACGACGTTCATTACCTGACACTGAAGGGAAAGGGTGCAATGGTGCGTGTGGAAAGAGAGGCTGAAATCACACCCGAACAATTCAACACCTTCTGGCCCGAGACCGAGGGCCGCAGGGTCGAAAAAGAGCGCTATACCGGGGAGTTGCCGGATGGTCGGGTGTTTGAGCTGGACGTGTTTCTGGGCGATCTTGCGCCCTTGTCTCTGGTCGAGGTCGAGTTCACATCGGCGGCCGAAGCAGAAGGGTTCAGGCCGCCAAGCTGGTTCGGTACAGATGTGACCGGGGACAAGCGTTATAAAAACAAGATGATGGCGATTGACGGGATTCCCGACTAACCCTTTCGCGCCAGCGTCAGTGTTGCTTCAAGCCCCGGATTGCAATTGCGTGCCGAGAATTTGCCCCCATGCATATGCGAAATCGCCGCGACCAGCGCCAGACCCAGTCCGGAATTGCGTTCGGTGCGCGCGGGATCGAGCGTGACGAATGGCAGTTGCAGGCGCGGCAGATCCTCGGGCGGAACACCGGGGCCCTGGTCTCTGACGCTAAGAAGAACGTAATCCTTTATTCCGGACAGGTTTATCGTAATATCAGACTCTTCGGGCGCGTATCTCATCGCGTTTTCGAGTAAGTTTGACAAAGCCTGGGACAGAAGCGGTCGATGCCCCTGAATAGGCTTTGCTTCGCCGGATACTAAAAGTCGGATACCCTGGTCCGCCGCGACAGGCTCGTACAGGTCCACCACGTCGCCCACCAACTGTTGCAGGTCAACTGTTTCGAACTGTTCCCGGCCCAGACCGGCCTCGGCGCGTGAAATCTCGGTCAACTGACCCAAAACCCGCAAAACGTGGTCGATTTCACCGGTCGCGCGGGCGATGTCGACTTCTCGGTCCAGACCACTCTTGCCGGGATCGGTCAAGGCTTCGATCCTTTGCCGAAGCCGCGAAAGGGGCGAGCGCAAATCATGGGCAATCGAGTTTGATGTCGTGCGCAGGTTGCTGATCAGTTCTTCGATCCGGTCCAGCATGTTGTTCAGGGTGCCTGCGACCTGATCGAATTCATCCCCCGTGCCGCGAATAGGAATGCGGCGGCTCAGGTCGCCGGACACGATGTTGTCCGCGGTGTCCGCAACATCCTTGAGACGGGAAAACACCAGCCGGGTTAACAACCATCCGGTCAGCAGGCTCAGAACCAGTGCAATGGCCAGGGCGAGCGCCACTGATTGAAACAGCACACGGTCGAACTGCTGTCTGGCGGACGCGTCCCGTCCAACCAGAAGCCTTTCACCGCCGGGCAGCCGGACCGATGCCGCCGAAATCGGAACAAACTGATTGGATTCGGTTTGCCGCACCTGAAGATCGACCCATCCGCTGCCTGCAGTCACATCGTCGGGCCATTGTGCGAGATTACCGGCAAGAGGTGTTCCAAACCTGTCCGTCAACAAATACAAAGCGTCACGTTCGGCCGCGTTCGCAAGACGGCGATCAATGGCTGATATCAATCCGATCATTCCGCGTCTGTCGTATTCGTCCGCCAGCCCGGTCAGCTCGGCGGTTACGACAGACCGCGTTTCGCCTTCGATCGTTCTGTTTGCCGTCAAATAGACCAGTCCTAGAACGGTCGCAGTCAGCAATGTGCTGAGGATCATGCTGGCCAAAACAAGCCGCGTACGCGAATTTCGCAGGGACAGTCGCAGGTTAGCCATCAGAAATCATGTAACCGGCCCCCCGGACAGTTTCAATCAGGGGCTGGGCGTCGCCTTCATCCAACTGACGGCGGAGTTTTGAGATATGGACATCGACGACATTGGTATTGGGATCAAAGTGGTAGTCCCACACGCCTTCCAGCAGCATGGTGCGGGACACCACGCGGTTCTTGCGGCGCAGGAAGAATTCCAGGATCTGGAACTCGCGCGGGGTCAGGGAAATTTCACGACCGTCGCGCGTGACCTTGCGGGTCAACAGGTCCATTTCAAGGTCCCGGCAGTTTAGCGTCGGGTTTTCTTCGGCTTCCTGAGGGCGGCGCAACAATGCCTCAATCCTTGCATGCAGTTCCTGAAACGAGAATGGCTTGACCAGATAATCGTCGGCACCGGCGCGCAAGCCCTTGACGCGCTCGTCAACGGCGCTCATGGCGGTCAGCATCAGTACGGGCGTCTTCAACCCGGCGGCGCGCATGGATTTGATCAGAGACAGCCCGTCAAGACCCGGCAGCATCCGGTCAAGGACGACAGCGTCAAATCCTCCGTCAGTTGCGTGATACAGCCCCTCACGGCCATCGGCCGCAGTTTCGACAACATATCCTTCTTCGCCAAACCCCTTGGCGATAAAGTCCCGCGTCTCTTCGTCATCTTCGACGATCAGAAGGCGTCTGCTCATGATCGAGGTTCCTTTCTGCCGGGATTTAAACACAAATTTCAGATAAAGCACATGCCGGGTGCGACCAGGCACACCCGGCAGTGCCGGCAGGCTGCGGACAATTCAGACCCGCCGGCGAGGCGCGCGCCAAATTTCCCCATCACGTGGCACGCGCATGTTTCAGATCAGGCGATTTCGACCGCGACGAAGATCTGGTTGCCACCGCGATTGATCAGAACCAGCGCAGGATCAGTCTTTTCGCTGTCCAGCGCCGCCTTCAGGGCCTCCGGAGTGATCGTGTCCTGACCGCCCAGTTTGACGATTACGTCACCGCGCCGAAGCCCTGCTTTTTCAGCCGGGCTGTCCGGCGACATGTCGGTCACAACGACACCTTCGACGGATTGGTCAACGCCCATTTCGGCCCGCGCGGTATCTGTCAGCGGGGCAACTGTCACACCAAGGGATGTACCGGACAGGGTCTCGTCAACCGCCTTGTCGGGTTCCGCCGATGCGGACTGATGCTGTCCGATGGTCAGTTTGACCTGTTCCTCCTTGCCGTCGCGCAACACGGTCAGCGTGCTGTCCGTGCCGACCTTGGTCGTGCCGACCAGAAGCGGAAGCTCGCTGCTGGAATCAACGCTCTGGTCATTGAAGCTGAGGATCACGTCGCCCTGCTGCAGGGCGCCTTCCGCAGGGCTGCCGGGTACGACATCCGACACAAGTGCGCCTGCTGACGAATCGATCCCCAATGCGGCCGCGAGTTCGGGGCTTACGTTCTGGATCGAGACACCCAACCAGCCGCGGCTTACCTGACCATCATCCAAAAGGTCTGCAGTAATGTGTTCGACGATATTCGAGGTTACGGCAAAGCCCAGACCGACCGAGCCGCCGCTGGGTGAGTAGATGGCCGAGTTCACGCCGATCACTTCGCCTTCCATGTTGAACAGCGGGCCGCCCGAGTTGCCCTTGTTGATGGCCGCATCCGTCTGGATGAATTCAGCATATGGCCCTTGCGAGATGTTGCGGCCCTTGGCCGAAACGATACCGGTGGTCACGGTCGAATGCAGACCGAACGGATTGCCGATAGCGACCACGTCTTCACCCACGCGGATTACTTCACTATCACCCATCTTGACGGCCTGCAGGTCCTCGCCCGCGTCGATTTTCAGAACGGCGATATCGGTCAGGGGGTCTGTCCCCACGATCTCGGCTTCGAAGGTTCGGTCATCGCTCAGACGGACCGTAACCGTGGCGGCATTGTCTACGACATGGTGGTTGGTGACGATGTAGCCGTCCTCATCCAGCACAAATCCCGAACCCAGCCCCTGGGTCGGGCCGCGTTGGGGGGCGTCGAAACCTTCAGGCATGCCGAAGCGCTTGAAGAACTCACCGAACGGGTGGCCTTCGAAATCAAACTCTTTTCCCTGAACCGGGGTAGGGGCGGCCTGTTGTTTGGCGATAATGGTCACGACCGATGGCGAAACGGATTCGACCAGGTCTGCCAGGGCTTCATCGGCCAACGACGGCAGGGCGGTCGAGGCCAGCATGGTTGCGCCCAGGGCGCTGGCGCCGATCCAGCCAGACGTTCGTGGCAAAAGAAGCGAGGATTTTCGGATGCTCATTTAGTTCTCCTGTTAACATCACGCGGTTACACCCGCGCGTTGAGACAGAAGATGCCGCTTCAGGTTTGGGCTTTCATGATCGCGAAATTAAGAAATCTTAATTCAGCCACATTCGGGCCTTCCTTTGTTACCAATCAGGTCAACCGATACCGGTCGTGAAAAGGGATCGCAGCTCACGAATCGGTGTATTGTTGCCAAAATCGCTGTCAATGGATGAAAACTGTTGAATTGAATCTGTTTGGTAAACAAAGGGGTCGCGCAAAGTTGTGCGGATCAGTAAATCGCTTTCAGGTTGTGAAGAGATATTATCTACTGACTAGACCTGAGTGTAACGCATTTTCTTTTTGCCGTTATTGATCACTCCAAGCAATCATAAAACATCGGTTTGTAACTTGGCCATAAGAGCGTAATCGCGTTAAAGTTGATCTTCAATAAGCGAGATGTTGCGCAAAAACTACCTGAATTCCTCGAAATTAACCGTTTCTTCCAATTTTAGATTGTTTGAAAGGGTCGGATAAGCGACGATGAAATTGTCCAAGCGAGGGGGAGCCAGAAGCACTAGGGGGTGCTGAAGGCTTACTCAGTACCAGAAGCGCTGAGCGGCATGTTAACGAGGGGGTCTTGTTTAGGTTCGGCAGCGTAATACCCGATAGCCTTGTAAGGTGGTTGGGTCGCGCTTTTGGAATTGGTGAAAAGTGGTAGTCTTGCTTTTGGGCAACCGGCCCGGTCGACAACGACCGGGCCGCGTCTATTTCGGGGGCCGTGTTCTGTGCCACTCGTCCCAGTCTTCTGGTGTATCCAGATCCAGCAGCGCGTTGCGTCCGGGCAGGCGGTGCAGATGAACCCTGTTGGAATTTGCACGCACAACGGATTGCGCGCCCTCGTCGCCCTTGAGCTGGCTCAGTAACGAAAAAAGCTTGTGGTCGAAAATGACAGGGTGCCCCGGCTTTCCGTTTTCTGTTGCACCGCGCCAGATCAGTTTGTCCGGATGAGCTGTGACACAGGCTGCGACCGCCTCCAGATCATTGCCTGTTAATTCCGGAAGGTCCGCCAGCAGAACCATGACGGCTTTGGCTTCGGTTGGGATAGCGGCCATGGCACCGCGCAGGCTGGCGTTCATGCCTTCATCGGCATCCGGGATTTCCACCGCATGAACATCGAGTCCCTTTACGGCCCCGTAACGCGCATGCGGGGCGGGAGGCACCGCAACAAAGACCGGCCCGACTGCCAACGCAGCCCGGGCCGAGCGGCGCAATAAAGGGATGCCGTCGACATCCTGCATCAGCTTGTCCGTACCGCCCATGCGGCTGGATTGCCCTGCGGCCAGAAGAATGACGGGTATCTGATTCATTCCGCCATCATGCTGGGGCTGCAGCCCCGAGTCATCCCCGCATCCGCGCACCATCCGCATCGAACAGCGGTTTTGAGATCACGTGCGCCTTGCGCATCTGGCCAAGTATTTCGATTTCAACTTCAAGTCCGTCGTGGGCGCGGTCAGCGGGCAGAAACCCCAGGGCGATAGATTTACCGGCGTAATGTGAATATCCGCCGGACGTGCAGAACCCGACAACTTCGTTGTCCAGCCAAATCGGTTCGTATGCGTTTACATCCGTGTCCTCCGCGTCGACTTCAAAGGCTACAAGCTGGCGTGTGGCACCGGCTTCCTTTTCGTGCTCGGCTGCCGCGCGGCCAATGAAATCAGCGTTTTTTGTAAACGAGATGAACCGATCCAGTCCGGTTTCCGCAGCAGTGTAATCCGGTGAAAACTCACGCATCCACGAGCCGAAAAACTTATCCAGACGCAGGCTCATCATTGCGCGCATGCCAAACGGCACCATTCCAAACGGTTGACCGGCCTGCCACAAGGTCTGCCACAACTGTCGTTGGGCCATTGGTTCGCAGAACACCTCGTACCCCAGATCGCCGGTATAGCTGACCCTCTGAACAATGCAGTCGGTCATGCCCACCGTCATGCGGCGTACATCCATGAACTTCCGGCCTGATACGTCGTCCCGCGTACAGGCTGCCAGAACATCGCGGGCCAGGGGGCCCGCGACCTGAAATCCGTTCAGGCGATCGCTGATGTTTTCAATCTCGACATGTCCGGTTTGGTTCTGCCGGAACCAACGCATGTGAAACGCCTGGCTGCCGTAAGAGGCGGTCAGTTGAAATTCTGTTTCACCCAGACAGGAAATGGTGAAATCACCGATCAGTTTTCCTTTGGGAGAAAGCATCGGAGACAGGGACAGCCGCCCGACTTGCGGAATTCGTCCCGCCATGATCCGGTCCAGCCAGGCCCGGGCATCAGGTCCCGTGACGCGGTATTTTCCGAAGTTGTGAACCTCGTTGATACCTACGGCTTCACGAACCGCGCGCACCTCGCGGCCGGTGGCCTCGAATGCGTCAGAACGACGGAAAGACGGGGTTTCGTAGTCCGGTTCATCACCCTGGGCAAAGTAGTTGGGAACTTCCAGCCCGAATTGCTGGCCCCAGACCGCGCCCATGTTGCTGAAAATGTCATACATCGGTGTGGTTCGGTTTGGACGCGCAGCGGGCAGTTCCTCGTTCGGGTAGGCGACGCTGAACCTTTTCTGATAGTTTTCAATCACCTTCGGGCGGGTGTAGCCGGGGCTTATCCAATCGCCAAAGCGGGCAACGTCCATGGCAAAGACGTCCCGTTCGGGTTCGCCTTCGATCATCCACTGCGCCAGCGTCAGGCCAACGCCACCGCCCTGGCTGAACCCGGCCATCACGCCACAAGCTGACCAGTAGTTGCGCATGCCCGGCACCGGCCCGACCAGAGGGTTCCCGTCAGGTGCAAAGGTGAACGGGCCGTGGATCACGGATTTCACGCCCGCTTCGGCCAGAACGGGGAAGCGTTTATAGGCAAATTCGATACTGTCAGTGATTTTGTCATAATCATCGGGCAGCAATTCGTGGCCGAACTCCCACGGGGTTCCGTCCACGGCCCAAGGCTTGCAGGGCTGTTCATAGAAACCGATGCAAAGACCGCGTCCTTCTTGCCGCAGATAGCTTTCGCCAGCGGGGTCCATCACATGCGGGTGTTCGCCGCCTGCGTCAATGATTGCTTCGATCTGCGGGATCGAGTCGGTAACGAGATACTGGTGCTCCATCGGATGCAGCGGGAAATAGATACCCGCCATCGCCCCGACCTCGCGGGCCCACAAGCCGCCAGCGTTGACAATATGTTCGGCGTGGATCGTACCCTTGTCGGTGACGACATCCCATGTGCCGTCAGATCGTTGCCGGGTTTCCCGGACCATGCAATGGGTTTCGATCGTGGCCCCGCCCATCCGGGCCGCCTTGGCATAGGCATGGGTCGTACCGGACGGGTCCAGATGCCCGTCGAGCGGATCATACAGCGCGCCGATGATGCCTTCGGTGTTGGTGATCGGCGCAATCTTGCGGATTTCTTCGGGCCCGACGATTTCAGTGTCCAGTCCCATGAACCGATGTTTGGCCCGTTCAGCCAGAAGCATGTCAAACCGGTCCTGATTATCGGCAAGCGTGACTCCACCCACGTGATGCAGCCCACAGGACATGCCTGTGATCTCTTCCAGCTCTTTGTACAGGCGGATGGTGTAGCCCTGAAGGGCAGCCATATTGGTGTCGCCGTTCAGTGTGTGAAACCCCCCGGCCGCGTGCCAGGTGGATCCGCTGGTCAACTCTGACCGTTCCAGCAGCATAACATCTGACCACCCAAGTTTGGTCAGGTGGTACAGGACCGAGCATCCGACGACACCGCCGCCGATCACGGCAACCCGGGTTGTGAGATTCATGATTTGCTCCACAAGGTTTTATGCCAGTCTGTATCGGCGGGCAGGGGATGCAACGCCAAATACGACATTGGGTGTCGCTTGGGCACGCAAACAATCGATTGCGTTGGGAGGCCGGACTCCTGCGGCTGGCTGCTATAGCATCCTGCTTCAGAGTGGGCGGATCTTCAGCCCGGTGATCCGGTTGCCTTCCCGCGCGGTGACTTCAAAGCGGAACCCGTGGAAGGAAAAGACCTGTCCGACAGTCGGGATCATCTGCGCCTCGTGAATGACCAGGCCGGCGACGGTGTTGGCCTCTTCGTCGGGCAGGGTCCATTCCATCGCGCGGTTGACGTCTCGGATCGTCATCGCGCCTTCGACCAGAAACTGCCCGTCATCGGTCCGCGTAATCGCTATTTCTTCGTCCAGATCGAACTCATCGGCGATTTCGCCCACGATCTCTTCAAGAATGTCCTCAAGCGTGATCAGGCCGCGGAGCGAGCCGTATTCATCGACAACCAGTGCAAAATGACTGTGCATGCGCAGGAATTCCCGCATCTGATCGTCCAAAGTAGTGGTTTCGGGAACGAAATACGGATCGGTGGCTACCTTGGAGATGTCGAAGGACTTCAGCCGGTCTGTGTCGCCGTCGTGTCCGCCCACCTGGGCATACATGGCGCGAAACAGGTCCTTGGCGTGCACGACGCCGACAATGTTCTCGGGCTCGTCGCGGAAGACGGGCAAGCGGGTGTGCGGGCTTTCCAGACATTGTTTCAGAATTTTTTCGGGCGCGTCGTCCGCATCGATCATTTCGATATTGGATCGATGCAGCATGATCTCTTCCACCGCGCGATCGCCCAGATCAAGCGCGCCCAGAATACGGTCCCGGTCTTCTTTTTCGACCACGCCTTCGGAATGTCCCAGATGCAGGGCGCCCGCGATTTCTTCGCGCACGGCAAGGATGTTGCTGTTGGGGTCAATCTGAACGCCAAACAGGCGCAACACGCCGCGCACCAGCAGACGCACCGCCGCGACGACAGGGGAAAACACCGTCACCACGATTCCGATGATAGGAGCCACCGCGGCGGCTGCTTTTTCCGCGTTCGTGATGGCATAGGTCTTTGGCAGAACCTCGGCAAAGATCAAAACCAACAAGGTCATCACCAGCGTTGCCAGCGCCACACCGCTTTCGCCGAACAGTCGCGTAAAAAGTGCCGTTGCCAGCGAGGCGGCAAGAATATTGACCAGATTGTTGCCCAGCAGAACCGAACCGATCAGGCGTTCATTGTCGTCGGTAATGTCCAACGCTTTTTGCGCACCGCGTGATCCCTTGTCGGCTTGTACCCGCAGCTTGCCGCGGGATGACGCGGTCAATGCCGTTTCGGATCCCGAAAAGAAGCCTGACAGAACAAGCAAAAATAGGATTGCGCCGGTGGTGAACCAAAAAGCGCCGTCGATCAGTGAAGAAGTGGGTTCCATTGTTCTTTATTGTTGATGCGGTTGCGATTGTTATGGGGGTGCCACCCCTCCGGATCAAGGGTTTAGCCCTTGTTGTCCGGGTCTTTCGCCAGCGGGTGATGCTCCAACACCAGTTCTGACAGGCGTTCGTCCAGAACATGAGTGTAGATTTCCGTGGTCGCCACATCCGCATGACCCAGCAAGGTCTGGATCGACCGAAGATCTGCGCCATTGGCCAAGAGGTGGGTGGCAAAAGCATGGCGCAGAGTGTGCGGTGTGACCTTTTCGGGCGAAACACCGCCCTGAACCGCCAGTTCCTTGACCAGCAAAAAGAACCTGTGCCGTGTCAAATGGCCGGACTTGCCCCGGGACGGGAACAGAAACCGGGATCTTTGCCCACCTTTCGCGACCGTTTGGTCTTCGGCCTCGTCCCGCAGGGGCAGCCATGCCGCCAACGCATCGCGGGCAGGCGGGGACAGGGGCACCATCCGCTCTTTCCCGCCTTTGCCCAGAACCAGAAGCATGCGCGGATCGCCACGCGCCGATGAAACCGGCAGCGAGACCAGCTCGGTCACACGCATTCCCGTGGCGTAAAGAAGCTCCATCAGGCAGGTATTGCGAACCCGATCCGCGACACTGCGCCCGGTTTGGCGTGCGGCGTCCAGCAGCCTGTCGACCTCGGGTACATCCAGCGTTTTGGGCAATCGTTTGGGCCGTCCGGGACCCTTGATCTGAATGGCCGGGTTGGTGTCGCGCCAGCCTTCCTCGAAGGCGAACCGGTACAATTGCTTGATGGCCGATAATCGCCGCGCGCGGGTCGAGCGAGACAGCCCCTGTGCGTCGCAATCGATCAGATAGGCTTCGATCCGGTCCCTGTCGGCGTCAGCGAAACTCGAAGACCGCCGCTCCAGCCAGGCCGCAATATCTTTCAGATCACGCCCATAGGCCAGCAGGGTGTTGGTTGCCGCCCCAAGCTCGGCCGCCTGAGCCTGTAAAAAGGTGGAAATCCATAGGTCCTGAGTGGCCGGGGATGCCATTCTCAAACCCCTTGAAGGATCAGCAACTGAAGCGCCGCGCGACGGGCTGTATCTTCAAGTCCGACGCGGCGCAAAGTGGCGATGGCCGCGGTCAGGTCCACAAGATTTCCGCGTGCACCATGGGCAAAAAGGGTCATGGCCTCCAGAATGGCCTCGCCCAGCTGATCATTGACCAGCAAGGTTTCGATGTCGGATGGGATCGGTGCGGCCCAGACAAACCCCTCGGCAACGGCATCTGCAAGTGGAGATGGTGATTTGGCACGACCGGGATCACCTTGGGCCAGTGCTGCCAGAAACTGTGTTCCTTGTTCCGTTTCCGGTATGTCAATTGCAGCGGTTTCGTACAATTCAGACAAAAGCAGAATGCGCCAGCGCAAGGCTTCGGATGCTTCATCTGGCAGCGTAACCCGCGACAGCCGTTCGGCAAACAGTTCGGCAAAAGGAACTTCCAGCCCGATGTCGTGCATCTGGTTCCAGACCGTCAGCAGGGCTTCGGCAATGGAGTAGGGGTTCCCGGTTTCAAGCGCGCTTTCAAACCGTTGAACAGCCGCAACCCGATCCCAGACCGCGCCCGACGCCGCAGGTTTGCGTTCGGTATAAAGGCCAAGCAACTGATTGGGGGTCAAAGCGCCGATTCTCGTCAAACGTTCGGCTGCCTCGATCTGGGCTTTCCAGCCTGCAACATCGCGCAGGTCCGCGTTTGCAAATGCTCGGGGCAAAGGGGCCGAGGGCAAGCGTTCGCCAATGGCTTCAAACAGCCGGAAACTCAGCGGATCGGGGTTTTCAGGCTGCGGCAGATAGGCGGCCCCTTCAAACAGTTCAGGGCTAAGGAAGCGATCAAGAACCGCCAGATCTTCGTCGGGCAGAATTTGCAACGCATGCGCGGCTTCCAGTGTCAGCGCGGCCGAGACCCAGTCTCCGCGGCGCGCCTTGCAGAAGATTTGAGCAGCGTAGTCGGTCGACAGATAAGGCTGTGCAATCAAAGCGGTGCAGCTGCGGTCCTCGTCGCCAGTCAGAAGTGTGGCGTCAAACCAACGCTGAAATCGCGCTTGGCTATCGGTTGGTCCGGCAAGCTGAACCAGAGACTGGGCAGGATCAGCGGCCCCCAATTGCATCAGCCGGTCCAGGCGGGCCAATAACAGCGTTTCTTCCGCTTCTGGTCCCGAGGGCGCCCGCGCTTCAGATAGCAGCAGGGTGAACAGCAACCTTTGCATGGCTGCATTGTATTTGACCGGAACATCCGCAATCAGCTCGGCCAAACGATCTGGATCGCTGTTCTGCCACAGATCGACGGGCAGCCCGGTGACCGATGATGACACGAGGCCCAGCGGTTGCGACAAAGCCTCGAGCGGTGTGACCTGGACGTCGGGCTGAATGCCGGTCTGGGTAACCGGGGGTTCCAGCAGAACTGTACCTGGCAGGTTTTCGGGCGGATCGGTCAACCAGTCAATGGCCGAGAGAGGTTCCTGTTGCGCTTGCGCCGTACCAGCCAGAACCAGCAAAACCGCCGCTGCTTTAATTCGCATCCAAATCAACCGGTTCGCGTATTTCACTTTGCGGGGCAGAGAAGTCCGCGCCGAAGTAGGGGCCAACATAGGTATAGGCGACCAGCCCGATGAAACTCAGGCAAATGATATATATAACGAACTTGATCAAGCGGCCCATGGCTCAACGCTGCCTCAATTTTTGATTTTGACCAAGTTATAACTGGCAATTTTCACAAGATCACGTCATTCACGGTGAAATGAGCGAAATTAAGCATAACACCCGCACGGTTGACCCGTCAGCAGGCTTTGCACTGCACAAAACGGTTGTTTTGGTGGGAATGATGGGTGCAGGAAAGACGGCCGTGGGTCGCGCCCTTGCTGCGCGGCTTGGCGTGCCCTTTCTGGACAGCGATGCCGAAATCGAATCGGCGGCGAATATGACGATCCCGGAAATCTTTGAACGCGATGGTGAAGCCTTTTTCCGGACCAAGGAAAGCCAGGTCATCGGGCGTCTTCTGGATGAGAAAAAAGGCATCCTCTCCACCGGCGGTGGCGCATTTTTGTCGGGGGATAACCGACGGATGATCAGCGAACGTGGGGTGTCGGTCTGGCTGCGCGCCGATCTGAATGTGTTGTGGAACCGCGTCCGGCACAAAGACACGCGCCCCTTGCTGCGCACGGCTGATCCGCACGCGACCTTACGCGCCTTGTATGAAGATCGCGTGCCGGTCTATGCGCAGGCTGATCTGACCGTTGTTTCGGACGGCGAAATTTCGATCGACAATATGGTGAACCGGGTAATCGAGTCTTTGATGACGCGCCCGGACGTTCTGGAACAAAAATAAATGCATCAAACCGTAAATGTGGAACTTGGAGATCGGTCTTACGACGTTGAGATTGGACCCGATCTGTTGGCGAAGTCCGGAGAGTTTATCGCGCCCTTGCTGCATCGGCCAAAAGTGGCGGTTTTGACGGACGAGAATGTCGCCGCATTACACCTGGATGGTTTGCGCGATGGGTTGCAACCTGCAGGCATCAGCATGAGCGCGCTGGCACTGCCCGCCGGCGAGGCGACTAAAAGCTGGCCTCATTTTGAACGTGCGGTCGAATGGCTGCTGGCGGAAAAGATCGAACGGCGCGATGTCGTTGTCGCACTCGGCGGTGGCGTCATTGGCGATCTGGCCGGATTTGCCGCTGCGGTGTTGCGGCGCGGTGTGCGGTTCGTGCAGATCCCGACCTCGCTGCTGGCGCAGGTCGACAGCTCGGTCGGTGGAAAGACGGGCATCAACGCACCCCAAGGCAAAAACCTGATTGGCGCGTTTCACCAGCCCTCACTGGTGCTTGCGGATACCTCGGTCTTGGGCACCATGACACAGCGGGACTTTCTTTCGGGCTACGGGGAAGTGGTAAAATACGGCCTGTTGGGCGATGCCGCGTTCTTTGAGTGGCTTGAAACGAACGGGCCTTCGGTATCGGCGGGCGATATGCAGGCCCGTGTGCACGCCGTTACCCGGTCCGTCCAGATGAAAGCCGACATCGTTGCGCGCGACGAGACTGAGCAGGGTGATCGAGCCTTGCTGAATCTTGGTCATACATTCTGTCACGCGCTCGAGGCGGCAACGCGATATTCGGACAGGCTTTTACATGGGGAAGGTGTCGCCATTGGATGCGCCCTGGCTTTTGAACTGTCCTCGCGGCTGGGGATATGCTCGCAGGAAGATCCCAGCAGGGTGCGGGCACATCTTCGGGCGATGGGGATGAAAACGGATCTGGCTGACATTCCCGGTGAATTGCCGGGGGCCGAGGCTCTGGTGGATCTGATGGCGCAGGACAAGAAGGTCATTGATGGACAATTGCGGTTTATTCTGGCGCGCGGGATAGGTCAGGCTTTTGTGACCTCTGATGTTCCGCGCGATGCGGTCCTGTCCGTGCTTGAGGATGCTCTTTCAATCAGCTGATTGAAAGGCGCATTCAGCGGCCGCGCAGAACCATCAGCTCACCAATATTTTCGCGTGTGATATACCCAATCATGCGCCCACCGGCAGTTCGAACGGCAATTGCGGGTGCGCCTTTGTGCAGACCATCCAGAACGGTTTCCAGGCCACTGGTCAATTGAACCGACGGAATATCCGTCTCCATAATCGAAGTGGCAGGGTCTGATCTGGGACGATCTCCCTCAAGAGCGGCAAATAGGCGGTTGCGGGTCACGAATCCCAATAGGGTTCCGTCGGCTTCAATCACCGGAAACTCGTGCTGCGTGGTATGAATGACGGCCTGCGCCGCAGTGTCGAGCGTATCGTCGGGCGAAAGCGGATGAAATTCGGTGATCATGGCGTCGCGCGCCAATACCCGCCGGGCCACAGATCGCATTGCGACATCCTGACTTTCCGCGTTGGCCGCGATGAAAACAAAGACAGCTATCAGCACCAGAATGGGGTTGCCTGTATTCAGGCCCAGAAAGCCCAACCCAATCGCCACAACTTGCCCGCCCATTGCTGCGACGCGGGTGGCTTTGACCCGGTCCATCTTGAGGCATAGCAGGGCCCGGAAAACGCGTCCGCCATCCATCGGAAATGCCGGGATCATGTTGAATGCAGCAAGCAGGAGATTGATATAGGCCAACCGGTTCAGAAGTCCGATATGGACCGAGTCGATCTGGGCCATCGTTTCAATGGGCATGCTGGCCCCAAAAGTGACCAGCACAAACCAGATCACGATATTGACCGCCGGCCCGGCCAGCGCCACCCAGACCTCTTGCATAGGCTTTTCCGGCATGCGTTCAAGCCGAGCAAGGCCACCGATGGGCAAAAGGGTTATGTCGGGGGTTTTGATGCCGAACCGCCGCGCCATAAGCGCGTGCCCGAACTCGTGCGCCACCACACAGGCAAACAGCAGCAGGACAAAGATGATGTTTTGCAGGGCTGCGTTCCATCCACCCTGCGTATAGGCCGCGAACCCGATCCAGGCGAGCAACAGGAAAAAGGTGACATGGACCCTCAGTTCGGACCCGAGCAGCCGGCCGAGAGAGAAGGACCATGTCATGATATGTCTCCGCTATGCTTAGAACGGAATCTCGTCGTCGTCGATTCCGCCTGATGCAGGGGACGGTGCGCTGGACTGGCCGCCGTAGGAGTCGCCATAGCCTCCGCCGGCCTGACCACCGCCATAGCCACCGGACTGGCTTCCGCCATATCCACCACCGCCGCCTTCACCGCGGGCATCCAGCATGACCAGGGTTGAGCCAAATCCTTGCAAAACAACTTCGGTCGAATAGCGCTCCTGGCCAGACTGGTCCTGCCATTTACGCGTCTGCAACTGACCTTCAAGATAGACCTTTGAGCCTTTGCGTAAATACTGCTCGGCCACGCGAACCAGACCTTCGTTGAAGATTGCAACCGAGTGCCATTCGGTCCGTTCGCGCCGCTCACCTGTATTGCGGTCCTTCCATGTCTCGGACGTGGCGATGCGAAGGTTGCAGACCTTGCCGCCATTCTGGAATGTTCGCACTTCAGGATCGCGGCCAAGATTGCCGACCAGAATGACCTTGTTGACTGAACCCGCCATGTATTTCCCCGTACTGTTCTGACTTGATCGCGCCCGAATCTGGCGCCTGTGTTCCTGAGCGACCCTATACGGACTGCGATCCGGTTGAAACCGAGTTGATGGTTACAACACCCGGCGGGAAAACTCTCAGGATTTGTTTACCAAGCTTTCATTATTGGCTGGAATACCTATACTCCGGCAGAGTTTTGAGTGAGCAGGATAAGCATAAATGCGGTCTATGATTGGTGGCTTCTTTGTTCTGGGCCTCTTGCTGGCGTCGGTTCCAGCCAGTGCGCAGACGTTGTCCAGCAAAAGCCGCAAGGACATATTCCTAAAGCAAGCCAAAGTCCTGGATAGCAGATCCGCGACCCAGTACCGCGGGTCCGAGCGGCTCAAACCGAAATCCGCCCAGGGGAAATTCAACAAACGTTATACCGGCAAATACCGGGGGCAATATCTGGCGCTGGCCCGCGACGCTGCGCGCAAGCACAGCATCCCCGAAGATCTTTTCCTGCGGCTGGTGCAGCAGGAAAGTGGCTGGAACCCGACAGCGAAGTCCCACAAGGGGGCGCTTGGGCTGGCGCAACTCATGCCACAGACCGCCAATCTGCTGGGGGTCGATCCGCTTGATCCAAAGCAAAATCTGGAAGGTGGCGCGCGGTACCTGTCGTGGCAATATCGCAAGTTCAAATCCTGGCCACTGGCTTTGGCGGCGTATAACGCCGGCCCCCTGGCCGTGGAAAAGCACGGGGGAATACCGCCATATGCGGAGACCCAGAACTACGTGAAGGTGATTTGGGGCGGCTGAAATGGCCTCGCTGCACTGCGGAGGGGCGGCTTCTTGATCGCCGGGTGACGGTCGGCCTAACCTGAGAGGGAAAGCTCCACCACCAACGAGGCATCCGATGCCACACAATCGCCCGGACATCCCGCAAGGTACAATGGCCAATTGGCAGCGGTTGGTGGATCTTGTGGCGCAGCTTGCCGATGTTCCGGCCAGCCTGATCATGAAGACGGATGCGCCCGATCACAGGGTTCTGGTCACGTCCGAACACCCGCAAAACCCCTATCCCGTCGGCATGAATTTTCAACTGCACCCGAAGCTGTATTGTCAGGGCGTCTTCGAACGCGACGGTGAACTGGTTGTCGAGGACGCGACATGTGACCCGGTCTGGAACGAAAATGAAGACCTTGAACACGGCATGTCCTTTTATATCGGGTTGCCGCTGAAGTGGCCGGACGGCGAGATATTCGGAACGATCTGCGTGCTGGACCGCCACCGCAACCGCCGCGCGCTGCTTTTCCGCGAGGGATTGATCCAGTTCGCCCGCATGGTCGAAGCTGATTTGGCTTTGTTGCAGGAGGTTTATCTGCGCCGCGCGCTTGAGGCGAAACTGAATGAGACGCTGGCGCAACTGGAAGACAGGGTTCAATCCCGCACGAAAGAACTGCGAGAGACCAACACAGCCTTGCGTGTATTGTTGTCCAGCCTCGACGACGACCGGAAGAAACGGGACCAGAAGATTGTCGAGCAGGTTCGGGCCATGGTTCTTCCGTATCTGCACAAACTGCGCGATCATCTGAACGCAGAAGACGCATCTCACGCGTATCTGGATCTTGCCGAGGATAATCTGAAACAGATCACCTCGGATATCTCTGACAAGTTGTCGGACGCGTTTTCGATCATGACACCGACAGAAATTGAAATCGCCCAGCTTGTTATGACGGGAAAGACCACCAAGGACATAGCCAAGGTTCTGTGCCGCGAAACTTCGACTATTGATTTTCACCGAAACAACATTCGCAAGAAACTTGGCCTAGAAGGCCGCGATCAGAACCTGCGCAGCCATCTGCTCACGATTTCGTGAAGGCTCAGTATGGGGAACGCCCCCATATTACCCCCCGATATTTCTCGTCTGAGAATGGATACCTTTGCTTGTTAGCCTGCCTGTGAAGGTGCGGATCGTACCGCACCTAACCAACACGGAGGTCAACACATGGATCGCAAGGATCTGAAGCCAACAATCATGAATGGATCACGGGACACACTGGCACCCGGCCTGTCGCGCCGATCATTCTTTCTGGCTGCTGGTGCGGCAGGTGTGGGGGCAGGGGTGTCTCTGGTTGCCGGATCGCCGGTACAGGCGCAATCGCAAGCCTGGCTTCAGCCCGGGAACAACAACCACGTCATCGACCTGCAGGGCTCGACCGGTCAGGCTTCGACCGGCGCTGTGGGGATTGATTATTACGGTCACTGCGCAATCAAGATCACATCGCCAAACGGGGCGACGGTTCTGTTCGACCCGTGGCGTGACGATCCGTCCGGTGCATGGGGTCTTTGGTTCCGCAATGAGTTTCCGCAGATATCCGTGGACATAACCATGTCGACCCACGCGCATTTCGATCATGATGCGATCGAACGGCCGAGTTCGACCATGGTGCTGGACAGGATGGTGGGAAACTTTGAATTTGCCGATCTCAAGATTACCGGGTTTGCGGACAAGCATGCCTGCGTTGCGCCGGGCTGGTATGACTGGACCAATGCGCTGGCGGAATTCGGAGCCGAGGCCTGCCCGCCGAACAATGTCGGCCACATGGACATGGTCGTCTACCTCGTCGAAACCGGCGGGATCCGCACCCTGATCTGGGGCGACAACCGCCACAATCCGCCGCAGGAATTCTGGGATGCCATCGGGCAGGTGGATGTTCTCACCCTGCCGGTGGACGGATCCCAGCACATCCTCAGTTATGATCAGGGCAATGATATCGTGGCCGGGCTGAAACCCAAGGTAATCATCCCGACCCATTACCTGAACGAAGTGACGTCATACACGCTGACAACGTTGCAGTCCGCAGATGAATGGGTGAAGGCGCAAAAGAGCCATACGATGCTCGACAGTGCCGGTCTGAAACTGGAGGCCGGCGAGGTCGCAGGCATGGATCAGGAATTCATGCATTTCGGAAACAACGTCCTGACCGGGTGAGCACAAATCTGGCCGGGGCTACCACTCACAACATATCCCGGGCGCCGTCCCAAAAATATGCGGCGCAAAAAAACAAAGGCCGGTCTGACGACCGGCCTTTGTCAATCGATTCACGTTGTCTATTCTGCGGCAATCTTGATGACCGGCTCCATTCGGGCAAGGATATCCTCGGCCAGATGACATTTGACCTGATGACCGTCTGCCAGTGTCTGGACGGGCGGGACGCGTTGCTCGCACAGCCCATCCGGAACCTGTGACTTCCACCGACAGCGGGTCTGGAACGGGCATCCCGGCGGCGGGTTCATGGCCGACGGAATATCGCCTTCCAGAACGATGTGCTCCTTTTGGATCGACGTATCCGCGATGGGCACCGCGCTCAGCAGGGCTTCGGTATATGGATGATATGGTGGCGCAAAGACCTGATCTGTGGTCCCAAGTTCGACCACATGGCCCAGATACATCACCATCACACGGTCGCTGAGATAGCGCACGATCGACAGATCGTGACTGATGAACAGCAGCGTCGTTTTCTGTTTGCGCTGAATTTCCATCAACAGATCGGTCACGGCAGCCTGCACCGACACATCAAGCGCGGATACGGGCTCGTCCGCCACAACGATGCGTGCGTCACCGGCAAAGGCCCGGGCAATACCGACCCGTTGCTTCTGGCCACCCGACAACTGACGCGGCATGCGGTCGGCGAAGGCGCGGGGCAGTTTCACCAGATCCAGCAGTTCCAGCATCCGCTTCTTGCGCTCTGCCTCGGAATTGCCGACGCCAAAGATCTCCAAAGCGCGAATGATCTGACGCCCCACCGTCATCGAGGGGTTCAGCGTATCAAACGGGTTCTGGAACACCATCTGAACTTCGCCAACGGTCTTGGCGTCACGTTCCTCGATCGGGACCTGTTCGATATTGCGGTTATCCAGAAGAATCTGACCGTCGGTGGCCGTTTCAAGCCCCATCAGGACCTTGGCAAAGGTGGACTTGCCGCAACCGGATTCACCCACAATGGCCAGCGTTTCGGATTCATGCGCCTCGAAACTCAGCGTTTCGTTGGCTTTCACCACCTTCTTCTCGCCGCCACCGAACAAGGCGTTCGCCGCAACCTCGTAGTACTTCTTGAGGTTGTCCATCTTGAGAACGGTTCGGCCGATCTCGGCCTTCTCCTTCTGTTCGCCCACAGTGATCGGGGCGTTCCAGTCGATCTCCTGGAATTTCAGACAGCGCGTGTGGTGCCGGTCATTGCCGGGCACCGCCTGCATCAGGATGTCCTGCGCATCACAGCGCCCTTCCTCGAAATAATCGCAGCGCGGACCAAAGTTGCATCCCGGAGGCCGCTCATGGGGCAAGGGGAAATTCCCGGGAATGGCGACCAGCGGGCGCGAATTCTTGTCCGCCCCCGGCAGAGGTATCGAACGGAACAACGCCTGTGTATAGGGGTGCTGCATCTCGTCGAACACGTCCTTGATCGAACCGCGCTCGACAGCCTCACCCGAATACATCACGCACAGCCGGTCGCAGGTTTCCAGAACCAGACCGAGGTTGTGCGAGATAAACAGCATCGAGGTGCCGTATTTCTTGCCCAGGTCCTTGACCAGTTCGACGACCGCCGCCTCGACCGTCACGTCCAGTGCGGTCGTCGGCTCGTCAAGGATCAGCAATGCCGGTTTCGACATTAGCGCCATGGCGATCACGATCCGCTGCTGCTGACCGCCCGACAACTGGTGCGGGAATGAGTTCAACATCCGCTCGGGGTCGGGCAGACGCACATCGGTGACCACCTCCAGCGCACGGGCATAGGCCTCTTCAGCGCCCACACCCTCGTGGATCATCGGCACTTCCATCAGCTGCTTGCCGATCTTCATTGCCGGGTTCAGCGAGGCCATCGGCTCCTGATAGATCATCGCGATCTCGTTGCCGCGAATGTCGCGCAACTCCTCAGTGGTCATCTCGGACAGATCGCGGCCCTTGAACTTGATCGTACCACCCACGACACGCCCGTTCTTCCCCAGGTCCTGCATGACACCCAGCGCAACGGTCGATTTCCCGCAACCGGATTCACCGACCAGTCCCACGGCTTCGCCTGGCTGCACACTGACCGAGAAATCCATTACGGCGGGAATTTCCCGCAGGCGGGTAAAGAATGAAATCGACAGCTTGTCGATCTCCAGGATCGGGCCGTCATATTCCGCCAGTTTGTTCATTGTTTCCTACTCCCTGATGAAGCTGTTCAAGCGACCAACTTCATCTTTTCGAAAATACTCCGGGGGTCCGGGGGCAGGGCCCCCGGCCTCGATCACATCAGTCCTTCAGACTTTCTTCGCGCAAACCATCTGCCAGCAGGTTCAAACCAAGAACCAGTGACAAGAGCGCAAGTGCGGGCGGAAGGGCCGGGTGCAGATAGATCGACAACAGCTTGCGCCCCTCGTTGATCGTCGAACCCCAGTCCGGGCTTTCAGGCGGCAAACCCAATCCGAAGAAACCCAACGTTCCCAGAAGGATGGTGGTATAGCCGATACGAAGACAGAAATCGACGATCAGCGGGCCGCGCGCGTTTGGCAGGATTTCCCATAGCATGATGTACCAGGGACCTTCACCCCGGGTTTGCGCCGCCGCAACATAGTCGCGTGTCTTGATGTCCAGCGCGAGGCCACGGACGATACGGAACACGGTTGGTGAGTTCACAAAGACCACCGAAACGAACACGACCAGAATACCGCCCGGAATATCGAACAGATCCAGATAAGTCGGCAGGCCCCAGATGCGATAGTCATCGGTGTTGATCACGTAACCGCCTGTCGAAATCAGCGACAGGTACATCCAGATCGCAACGCCCAATACTCCGATCAGAAGTGGCGTTCGGAATTTTGGCCGCGTGTAATAGCGCGAGTTCAGCAGCACCCCAAGGAACAGGATCGGGAACAGGAACAGGACGGCCGCCATGTAGTTCGGCACACCTGTCGCGACGATCTCCGGAGTGACCAGCAGATAGAACAGCAGGATCACGGGGAAGGCCAGGATCAGGTTGGCGAGGAACGACAGAAACGTGTCCAGCCGTCCGCCATAGTAACCGGCCGGCAGACCCAACGTGATCCCGACCATGAATGCAAACATGGTGGCCAGTGGTGCGATCTGCACAACGATCCAGGCGCCCTTGACCATCCGGCTGAACACATCGCGCGCAAGATTGTCTCCACCCAGCAGATACCAGGCGAATTCGCCTTCCTCCAGGTTTGGCAGCGGAGTGCCGGGGACCTTGTTCTTCATACCCGAGACTTGCGCCAGCGGGTCGTGCGTCACGATCAGGTCCATCGCTCCGAAGATCCCGGTAAAGACCCAGAACATGACAAGGCCAAAACCGATCATGCCGATTGGGCTGTCGTACAGTTTGCCGTACAGACCCAGCCGCCGCTTGAAGGCGATCGACATGGCGTAAAGTATGATCAGTGACACCCAGACAGGCAGGAATTGTTGCGAGATGGCCCCGATGATACCGGCACCGGTTCCGAACAGGATGCCCAGCACGATATAGGCAAGCACCAGGCCGACTGAGGCCAGAAAACTAAGGCGCAATGACGACTGTATCAGCCCACGCACCCCGCCGGCCGAGCTGAGCGTGCCATCCGGATTGACGCTCACCTGGGCTTCGGGCAGGACGATACTGGCCAGAATCCAGACCAGGATCGACAATACCAGTACCGCAATCGCGATCATCAGCAGGGGATTCAGAAAGGCGATAGAGCCGGTCCAGCTTAGAGGTTCCATGTTCTATCTCCCTTACGAAATGCGGATGCGCGGGTTGAGGTACACATAGCCGATATCCGAGATCAGCTGCGTGATCAGCACCACGAAGACCGACACGACCGAGATTGCCAGCAACAGCTGAATGTCGTTGTTGCCCGCGGCTTGCACCAGCGCCCAACCGAAACCCTTGTAGTTGAACAAGGTTTCGACGATCACGACACCATTCAGCAGCCATGGGAACTGCAGCATGATGACGGTGAACGGCGCGATCAGTGCGTTGCGCAATGCGTGTTTCATCACGATATTGCCGAACGATACCCCTTTCAGACGGGCGGTCCGGATGTATTGAGCGGTCATCACCTCGGTCATCGAGGCGCGGGTCATCCGGGCGATATATCCCATCCCGTAAAGGGCAATGGTCAGAACCGGCAGAAAGAAGTTCTCGAATGTCGGGGTGTCCATCGCCTGTGTTGCCGTGCCCTTGAACCATTTCAGGCCGACCGTGGACGAGGTGAAGATCGCGATGAAGATAACACCGGACACATATTCAGGTGTCGCTGTCGTGATGATCGAAAATGTCGACAGGGAACGGTCCAGCGCCGATCCTTCCCGCATCCCCGCCAGTACACCGACCAACAGTGCCGAAGGAACCATCAGGACCAGAACCCAGAACATCAGATACCCGGTATTCCCCAGACGCTTGGCGACAATGCTGCCGACGTCGTCCTTGAATACGGTCGAATAGCCCCATTCACCCTGCAGAACGCCGCAATAGCTGGGCGTCGTTTCCGGGGTCGTTCCAGGGCGTACACAGGTGCCGACAAACTGTCCGTCCGCCAGCGTGTTGGTGAACCCGGGGGCAACACCCAGCCATTGGCCGTATTTGATCAGCATCGGCTCTCTGTAGCCGCGGTTTTCAAGCCAGGCTTCCACCTGCTCGTCCGACATCCGCTGGTTGCCCTGTGTCTTGGCCAGTTTTTCAAGATTCGGGTAAAGATTGGTCAGAAAGAAGACCACGAATGTCAGACACAAAGCTGTAAGCAGCATCACGCCTGACCGACGGAGGATGAAAAGTCCCATGATGGCCCCGTTGTTCAGGTGTTCCGCAGATCATTGGACCATTATCTGGCCTCGGACATCCGACCCCGTGTCGGCTAGTCTGCGGCTGGAAAGGGGCGCCCCGATCAGGCGCCCCCGGTTTGCAGTCGGCAGTGTTTAGGCTGCCCAACCCCACTTGTAGTGGTGGTGTTCGAACGACACGTGCATGTCGGTGCCCACCAACCCGTCCTTCATGTGACGGTAGAGTGCGCGCCAGTATGGCTGGATCGTCACACCTTCTTCCTGGATCAGCGCGGCGCCACGTGCAGCGACCTCGCGGCGTTTGTCCGCATCCGCGATGGCAAGCGCTTCGTCGAGGATCGCGTCGAAGTCAGGATTGGACCAGCCGAATTCGTTCCAGGCTTCGCCCGATTTGTAGGCCAGCGCCCAGATCTGAACACCCAGTGGACGGTGGTTCCAGTTGGTCGAGCTGTAGGGATACTTCACCCAGTCGTTCCAGAACGTGTTGCCCGGCAGAACGGTCCGTTTGACGTTGATGCCCGCATCGCGAAGCTGCGCCGCCACGGCGTCTGTCGTGTTGCGGCGCCAATCGTCGTCGATCGAGATTAGCTCGTGCTCGAAATCGGCCATACCGGCCTCTTCCATCAGCTTGCGCGCACCTTCCGGGTCGACCTTCTGCGGCGGCAGTTCAGGGTATTCCGGGTGGATCGGACCGACGTGATGGTTTTCGGCAGTTGTGCCACGGCCGCCATAGCCCAGTTCCAAACAGACCGAGTTATCCACGGCCATCTGAAGCGCCTGGCGTACACGCTTGTCCGCATAGGGTTGCTTGCCGTCAACTTCGGCCAGCTGGTTCGGACGGATTACAATCGAAGCCATGGTGATAACTTCGGATTTCACGTAGCCGAGGCCGTCCATGACGTCGATGAATTCACCAACCGACTCGTACAGCATGTCGACTTCGTCAGATTCCAGAGCCGCCAGCCACGCAGACGGGTCGGTGCCGTAGTCAATGTATTCGATACGGTCGAGCGCCGGACGGCCGAAAACTTCCTCGCCCCACCAGGTATGATCCTCGTTGCGGACAAGAACACCTTTGACGCCGACTTCCAGTTCGCTCATCAGATACGGACCGGTGCCCACGTTGTTCAGCAGGTCATTTTCGCTGAAGGACTGGTGAACGATCGCCGCCGGATAGTCAGACATGCCAGCAATCAGCGAGATGTCGGATTTGGGCAGGTTCAGCTTTACGGTTGTGGGGTCCACAACCTCGATGCCACCTTCGATCGCCTGACCCGTCCCTTCATCGACCAGCGTTGCAAAGCGACCCGCCATCGAGTTGGTTTCCGAGGACTTGTCGCACCAGCGCGCAATGTTGAACGCCACATCGTCGGCCGTGAAGTCGTCGCCATTGTTCCACTTCACACCCGGACGAACCTTGAGGGTATATTCTGTCGCGTCGTCGTTGATTTCCCAGCCTTCCAGCAGCATGCCCCGGAATGTACCGTCCGAGTTGTACTCGACCAGATATTCAAGAGTACCGCGGCTGTAGTTGCCGATTTGCGACCAGTCATAGGTGCGCGGGTCTTTCAGTGCGCGAACCTCGGTCTGAACACGAATAGTTCCGCCTTCCTGTTTGGCATCTTCACCAGCGGCGCGCGCCGGAGCTGCTAGGCCGATCATGCCGTATGCCGCAGCAGCCGTAACACCCAGCCCCGTGGCGCGGGTCAGGAACTCGCGGCGGCTTAGCTTGCCGTCACGGTATTCCTGCGCGTGCATCTCTGCCGCCCAGTGAACTGGTGCCCCGGTCATGGTACGATTTTTCATCAAGATGTCTCCCTGTGGTACATTTGTCGATTTAGTGTGCTCGGAATCAGGCAGACCGGCCGGTCGCATTCAACGAGCATTTGGGTCTTCTTTTTTGGATTCTCACATTCCCCATGAACGTATTCCGCACCAGAATTCGGATTACGTCAATGTTCGAAATCGGCATACAGAGTACAAAAACGACATATGCGCCCCGTTCATCCGGGCGAGTCGCGGCGTGATGGAACTTTTGGAAATGAATACATTCGTACACAAAGTCGTTCGCGACCGGCGAGATTTGGCAAGCCGTGAAGCAACATATTCAAGATGCGCCAGAGTATCCGGCACTCAGTTAGGAATGTTTAGTATCGTTTTGAGAAGTCTACGGGATTCCACTTTCCCATCCTGGCCCTGAACCACGTTCGCTGACGCTTGGCAAACTGCCGCGTGGAGATTGTGGCGCGTTCCCGGGCCTGATCCATAGTCATACGGCCATCAAGGTAGGCAACCAGCTCCGGGACACCGATGGCTTTGCAGGCCGGCAGGGTCGGATCATACCGATCCAGCATCGCTTCAACCTCGTCCAAGGCCCCTGTTTCCAGCATGAGATCAAAGCGACGAATGATACGGTCCAGCAGCCAGTTTTTGTCGACGTCAAGAACAATGGGAACGGTATCAGATAAGGCAAGAACCGGGGGCGGGGTGTCTGCCTGCCACTGCGACAAACTGCGGCCGGTTGCGGTCTTTACTTCCCACGCGCGCTGAACGCGGGCGCGGTTGTTGATGTCCAGCTTGTCCAAAGTGTCGGGATCGACATCTGCGATCAGAGCGGGCAGTTCCATCTTATCCGCTTGCGCCCGCACTTCGGCTGGGGTCGCGGGAATTTCGGCCATTCCTTCAGTCAGTGCTGAAAAGTACAGCCCGGTGCCGCCCACAATTATGGGACGCTCAGCTGAGTTCAAAAGGGGTTTGACCTCGCGCAGCCAGTGTCCTGCCGAATAGATCTGGTCAAATGGTATGTGCCCGTAAAGACGATGTGGCGCGCGGGCTTCTTCCTCGACCGAGGGGCGCGCTGAAACCACCCGCCAGCAATCGTAAACCTGGCTTGCATCGGCATTGACGATGACACCACCGAACTTTTCGGCAATCTGCAGCGCAAGCGCCGATTTTCCTGACGCAGTGGGCCCGGCGATCAGAACAGGCTTGTCATCCGGAACGGGGGGCAACATGTCCCAAAACCGCGATGAGATTGCGTTGGCCATCTGGACTGCCTTATTCCTAACGTTCCGCATTGAACCTGCGGTGCTTTTGCTTCATTTTGCGCCGGAATTAAACCTGTGCCAGCCCGGAGCGCAACATGAGCCAATCCCCTTCGACCGAGACAACCGAAACCCCCAAGACAAAATACAAGCGCGTGATGCTGAAAATATCGGGCGAAGCGCTGATGGGGGATCAGGGGTTCGGCCTGCATCCGCCCACCGTTCAGCGTATCGCGCAAGAGGTGAAATCCGTACACGATCTGGGCGTCGAGATCTGTATGGTCATCGGCGGCGGCAACATTTTT
The DNA here is from genome assembly GCF_056534475.1 of Ruegeria sp. D4. Lineage (NCBI taxonomy): Bacteria > Pseudomonadati > Pseudomonadota > Alphaproteobacteria > Rhodobacterales > Roseobacteraceae > Ruegeria > Ruegeria sp. D4. Next base: position 14,485 of record NZ_JBQFPJ010000011.1, on the reverse strand, counting down.
CGGGGCCTTAGCGGTTCGGCGCAAGGGATGGAGCGTACGACGGCGGATTACATGGGAATGCTTGCCACCGTCATGAACGCATTGGGCATGCAGTCCGCGCTTGAGGAAGTGGGCGTATTCACACGGGTTATTTCCGCCATCCGGATGGACGAGGTGTGCGAACCCTATATTCGCCGCCGCGCCGTGCGACATCTCGAAAAGAAACGGGTCTGCATTTTTGCTGCCGGAACCGGAAACCCCTATTTTACAACGGATACGGCAGCCACGCTGCGGGCTAACGAAATGGCGTGCGAAGCCATCTTCATGGGCAAAAACGGTGTAGACGGTGTTTATGACAAGGATCCCAAGGTTCACGCCGACGCACAGCGCTATGACACCGTTAGTTATGACGATGTTCTGGCAAAACGCCTGCGGGTCATGGATGCCTCGGCCATTGCATTGGCGCGCGACAACAACCTTCCTTTGATCGTGTTTGGATTGGACGAACCTGGCGGTTTCCGCGGCATTCTTGCCGGTGAGGGAACTTATACCAAGGTTCAGGGCTGACAATCTGCTGAATGTCAAAAATCGGGCCGGTTCAAATCCCCGGCCTGTTTGCCTTTTTTGTCCGATTTGCGGTTCTGTTCATTGAAATGAAACCGCTGCTTTTGCAGGACGCTCGCCTCGCTTGCATAATCAAGAATATCGGCAGCAAATCTCTGATGAGCTTGAGATCCGATGAAGTCCTGACCGAGGTAGCGAAGTTGGACGGGTGTCTTTTCCCTTCACGTTCCGGTTGACCAACGCGAATGCGGCTGGCTAATTATCCGGGATCTTCGTTTGGGAACGTCCCGACTGAAGATCTGCCTGCACTTCCTTGTTTTCATGATAAGGTTTGCGGCTGGGCTGGAAGACCTGCCATGATTTCTGAGGGATCCGGGATCATGCCCGGGCACCTTGCCCCTGATGCGCAGCATGACGAGAAAGTAGCGAGCCATGACCAAACTGGATATCGATTTTGTTCGGGCACAATTCCCGGCCTTTTCTGAACCCGGCCTTCAGGGGCAGGCGTTTTTTGAAAACGCTGGCGGGTCTTATACATGCAAACCGGTCATCGACAGGCTGACGCGGTTCTACAGGCAGCGCAAGGTTCAGCCCTATGCACCTTTCGAGGCCAGCCGCCTGGCGGGCGAGGAAATGGATGAGGCGCGCGCCCGCATGGCCGCCATTCTGGGCGTTGACACAGATGAGCTGAGTTTTGGTCCGTCTACCACGCAGAATACATATGTCCTGGCGCAGGCGTTTCGGCAGTGGATGAAGCCGGGTGAGGCGATTGTTGTTACCAATCAGGACCACGAAGCGAACTCCGGACCTTGGAGGCGCCTTGCCGACGACGGGATTGAAATCCGCGAATGGAAAATTGATCCGGATACTGGTTCCTTGAACCCACAGGATCTGGAAGACCTTCTGGATGAAAAGGTGCGGCTGATCTGTTTCCCGCATTGCTCGAACGTTGTGGGCGAGATCAACCCTGTCACGGAAATCACCGCTATTGCCCATGCCGCAGGTGCATTTGTTTGCGTCGATGGTGTCTCTTACGCGCCGCATGGTTTTCCGAATGTTGGAGAACTGGGGCCGGATATCTATCTGTTTTCAGCTTACAAGACTTATGGTCCTCATCAGGGGTGCATGGTCATTCGCCGCACGCTTGGGGAAATGCTTCCGAACCAGGCGCATTTCTTCAACGGTGATGCTTTGTACAAACGCTTTACCCCGGCAGGGCCGGATCATGCGCAGATCGCTGCAAGCGCGGGCATGGCCGACTATGTCGACCTTCTGTGCGATCACCACGGCGGGCCTGACACCAATGCAAGCGCGCGCGGTGAATTTGTTCACGACCTGATGCGCGCACATGAAATGGACCTACTTCAGCCGTTGCTGGATGCGGTAAAGGACCGCAACACGGTTCGCCTGATTGGCCCGGCAAACGCTTCGATGCGGGCACCTACGGTTGCGATATCGCTGAACCGCAAGGCGGAATCCGTTGCCCGTGATCTTGCCGATCATGGTGTTATGGCGGGTGGCGGTGACTTTTACGCTGTCCGCCCGCTTCAGGCGATGGGGGTCGCGCCGGAACACGGCGTATTGCGTGTCAGTTTCACACACTACACTTCGAAACAGGAAGTCGATCAGCTTCTGGACGCATTGGATAAGGTTTTGTGATCCAATATCCGCCTGATTTCGTAGTACGAATAAACACTTGGGGCGGATATGCAGAAAGACAAAGCGCCAATACTATTATGGTTTCGCAGGGATTTGCGCCTGTCCGACCATCCCGCGCTTTGCGCTGCCGCAGCGACAGGCCGACCCGTCATTCCGGTTTTCGTATTTGACGACCTTGTGCGCGGTCTGGGTGCAGCCCCCAAATGGCGCCTGGGTCTGGGGCTCGAGGCGTTCGCCAGCAGGCTTCGGGACGTCGGTAGCCGCCTGATCCTTCGGCGCGGCAATGCGCTGAACGTTTTACAAGAACTGATAACCGAAACCGGCGCCGCATCGGTTTTTTGGACCCGCGCTTATGATCCGGATGCCATCGCCCGTGACACTCGTATCAAGGCAACCCTGGCAGATGGCGGTATTGATGCAAGGTCGTTCGACGGACATTTGCTGTTTGAACCGTGGCAGGTCGCAACCAAATCCGGACAACCCTTTAAGGTTTTCACACCGATGTGGCGCGCGGTGCGGGAGAAGGAAATACCTGTTCCGCAGGGCGCGCCATCACGGCTGAAAAATCCTGACAATTGGCCGGAATCCGAGGATATGGTCGACTGGTCCTTTGGCGCTGCGATGAACCGAGGAAGCCGGGTCGTTCGACCGTATGTGCAACCTAGTGAAAGGGCCGCCAATGATTGCCTGCTAGAGTTTCTGGATCGGATCGCACGATATCAGGAACGACGCGATTGTTTGGATGTAGACGGCACCTCGAACCTGTCCGAATATCTGTCACTGGGCGAGATTGGGCCGCGAACGGTGTGGCACGCCGTTCAGAACGCCTCGATGATGGGCATTCCCGGAACCGACGCCTTTCTGCGGCAATTGATCTGGCGGGAATTCGCGTATCATCTGATGTATCACTCGCCTCGGTTACTGACGAACAACTGGCGGCCCGAATGGGATGGATTTCCTTGGTTTGAGGATGACCAAGCCCCGTCGGTAATGGCGTGGAAGCAGGCCAGAACCGGCGTTCCAATCGTGGATGCCGGACTTCGGCAGATGTATGTGACAGGCCGGATGCACAACCGCGCGAGGATGGTTGTGGCAAGCTATCTGACCAAACACCTCATGACACACTGGAAAGTCGGGATGAACTGGTTTGAGGATTGCCTGATCGACTGGGATCCGGCCTGTAACGCGATGGGTTGGCAATGGGTCGCAGGTTCGGGGCCGGATGCGGCGCCGTTCTTTCGGATATTCAATCCGCAGACGCAGGCACAGAAATTCGACCCGGATGCGGTTTACAGGCAACGATGGATCGCGGAAATCCAGGATAATCCACCGAAGACCGCGCTGGCATACTTTGAAGCTGCGCCCAATTCATGGGGGCTGACACCGGACGCACGTTACCCTTCGCCAATTGTGGATTTGGCTGACGGTCGAAAACGAGCTCTGACAGCTTATGAACAGGCGAAAAGTCGGTAACGAACTGAAAACTTGCCAGAAACAGAAACTCGGCCTAGCTTATTTCTACGACCGCACAGGGGAGAGCGGATGATCCTGACCACGACTGAAGGGCAGAAGAACCTGCCCAGATATTTTTCACAAGTGCTGAAAATGCTTGGCCGGATGGAAAATGGGCGGCTGGATATTGTCTTGCCTGATGGTCGGGTGTTTCGAACCGAAGGCGCAAAGCCCGGGCCGGTGGCGCAGGTCGATATTCATGATCCGGATGTTTTTTCCCGATTGGTTCGCGAGGGTGAGCTTGGTTTTTCTGACGCCTATCTGGAGGGCGGTTGGAGCACACCTGATCTGAGATCGTTCATGGATCTGGTACATCTGGAATCAGAGGCCGTTTATGACGATTTCACCGGTCGGTTTCTGGTTCAGGCTTACGAAAGGCTTCGGTTCTGGTTGCATCGAAACAACCGCAAGCAGGCCCGAAAAAATATCTCGTACCACTACGATTTGGGTAATGATTTCTATTCCCTGTGGCTGGACGATACGATGACCTATTCCAGCGCATTGTTCGAGACCGGGCAGGAAAGTCTGGAAAATGCGCAGATCGCAAAATACGCAAGCCTTGTGGACGAAATGGGTGCCAAGCCGGGGGATCACATACTGGAAATCGGCTGCGGCTGGGGTGGTTTTGCCGAATATGCCGCAAAGGAACGTGGGCTGCGCGTCACAGGCCTTACGCTCAGCCAGGAACAGTTGAACTTTGCGCGGCAACGTATTGAAAATCTTGGGCTATCGGATCAGGTGGAGTTCAAACTTCAGGATTACCGCGACGAGCAAGGGCATTATGACGGGATCGCGTCGATTGAGATGTTCGAGGCGGTTGGGCAGAAGTACTGGCCTGTCTACTTCGAGACAGTCCGCGACCGGCTGAAACCTGGCGGTCAGGCCACGCTTCAGATCATTACGGTGGGTGATCACCGCTGGGATTATTACAAGAATGGCGTTGATTTCATTCAGAAATACATATTTCCCGGTGGAATGTTGCCGTCGCCAACGATCCTCAGGCAAGAAATTGAACGCGCCGGGCTGAGTGTGATGAAGTCACGCGAATTCGGTAAAAGCTACGACCTGACTCTTCGACGCTGGTATGAGACGTTCAATGCCAAGTGGGAAGAGATTTCCCAAATGGGCTTTGATGAGCGTTTTCGCCGCATGTGGAATTATTATTTGACTGCATGCGGCGCGGCCTTTGACACCGGCAATTGCGATGTGACACAGATCACTATAGCAAAACCGAGTTAACGAACGGACCCCTCGTATGCCCAGTGCCTCACGTCTAGTTGCCGCTGTATGTCTGGTGGTGGTTGCCTTTATTGTCTCCACGATGATCATCGAAAACGGGGACGAGGGTAAGGATTACGGCTATTTCACTCTGGTCAACATTGCGCTTGGGTTCGTTTGCGGATGGAAAATCATGGGCAAGCGGGCTGGTCGCGGATGGACGGCAGGTGTCAACAACGGACTGACCGGTGTCGCATCTTTGGTGTTCTGGGGACTTTTCGTGCAGGGCACCTATGAGATGTTCCGCCTGGCGATGCGTCACAGGTATGACGGCCCGTTCGAGGCGGTGCTTGCGATTTTCAAGCTTGGTGTCGAGTTTGGCGAGCAGCTGATTGTTCCAAACATTCTGGTGACGCTAGCGGTGGGCGCTGTCATAACCGGGTTGGCGACCGAAGAAGCGAGTCGCCGCTGGCGTTAAGCGACTGAACAACGAAAGCTCTATCCCCGTGTCTGATCTATTTTTTTACGGCACACTCAGGTGCCAGCCGTTGTTGGAACGTGTGCTGGGCCGCCCGCTGTCTGAATTGAAGATATCTGAGGCCAGATTGCCCGACCACACCGTCTATGGGGTGAAGGGGCAAAGCTTTCCGATGATTGTCAGCGAGAATGGCAGCCAGGCCGAAGGTTTGCTGGTGCAGGGGTTCGGCCCCGAGGATTTGAAACGGCTGACTTACTACGAAGGCGGTTTCGATTACGATCTCAGCCCCCGTGACCTTGAGTTGCCTGACGGAACGAAGGCGACGGCAAGCGTATTCTTTCCAGAACCCAACCTTTGGACGCCGGACCAACCCTGGTCCCTGAAGGACTGGTTTGGAGATTGGGGAGAACTGACGCTACTTGCCGCAGATGAGGTGATGGCCCACTACGGCAAGGTCGAAGCCGCTGAGATTGCGCGAAGTTTTCCAGCCATCCGGACCCGGGCCTGGGCCAGGTTGGCTGCGCGCCGGCGTCAGACCGGTGATGCGCGCGATACGGCGCAGGACGTGATCGTCCATGATCGCAAGCCCGCCTACATCAACTATTTTGGGATTGATGAAATCAGGTTTCAACACCGCCAATACGACGGATCAATGGGTCCGGTTCTCAACTACAATGGGTTGATGCAGGGCAGCGCCGTCGTTGTTCTGCCCTACGATCCGGTACGGGACACGGTCTTGCTGGTCGAACAGTTTCGCGTGCCGGTCTTTTTGATCGACGACCCGGAACCCTGGATGTGGGAGCCGGTCGCGGGCATGATCGATCCCCGCGAAACGCCCGAACAGGCGGCAATTCGCGAAACTCAGGAAGAAGCGCACGTGACCCCCAGCGCGCTGGAGTACGCCGGAGGGGTGTATTCTTCCAGCGGTTCGTCGACCGAGTTCGTCCATCTGTATCTGGGATTGGCTGACCTGACCGAAACGACCGACAACGGTGGACTTTCTTGCGAGGGCGAGAACATCCGCAGCCGGATATTCTCGTATGCCGAATTTATCGAAATGGTTGACAGTCATGCCTTCAAGGACATGCCTCTGCTGACTTTGGCCCATTGGCTGGCACGACATCGCGACCGGTTGCGCGGTTAAGTTTCGTTGCTTGTGGTTGCTGCGGCGCGCCTGTAAATCTCTGACGATACCAAATTGAAATGAGGGCACCATGCGCATTGCACGAGATCTTGCCGACGCAGTAGGGAAAACACCGTTGATCCGGCTGCGCCGCATCAGTGAAGAGACCGGTTGCGAGATCCTCGGCAAGGCCGAGTTCATGAACCCGGGGCAATCCGTCAAGGACCGTGCCGCTCTGTTCATTATCCGTGACGCAATTGCCCGGGGGGATCTGAAGCCAGGCGGGACAATTGTCGAGGGTACCGCAGGTAACACCGGTATCGGTCTGGCGCTGGTTGGCGCATCGATGGGGTTCAAGACTGTCATCGTGATTCCCGAAACCCAGTCGGAAGAGAAAAAGGACATGCTGCGTCTGGCAGGTGCCCAGTTGGTTCAGGTTCCTGCGGCGCCTTATCGCAACCCGAACAATTTTGTGCACTATTCACGGCGTCTGGCCGAAGAACTTGCGCAATCTGAGCCCAATGGCGCGATCTGGGCCAATCAGTTCGATAATGTTGCCAACCGTCAGGCGCATGTGGAAACAACGGGCCCCGAGATCTGGGAACAGACCGACGGCAAGGTCGACGGATTTGTCAGCGCCGTAGGTTCGGGTGGTACGCTTGCCGGTGTGGCCGAAGTGCTGCAGCCAAAGGGGGTGAAGGTGGCATTGGCCGATCCGATGGGCGCCGGGCTGTTTTCCTATTACACAACGGGTGAGATCGCGATGGAAGGCGGATCGATTGCCGAGGGTATCGGGCAGGTTCGGATCACCAAGAACCTTGAAGGGTTCACGCCTGATTTTTCCTACCAGATCACAGACAACGAGGCGTTACCCTATATCTTCGACCTGCTCCGTGAGGAAGGTCTGGTAATGGGCGGTTCAACCGCGATCAACATGGCGGGTGCGGTCCGGTTAGCCAAAGAAATGGGACCAGGTCATACCATCGTAACCATCCTGTGCGACTACGGCACTCGCTATCAGTCCAAACTGTTCAACCCCGATTTTCTGCGTGAAAAAGAGCTGCCGGTTCCTGATTGGATGACCGATGCGCCACGCAGTATCCCGGGCGTGTTCGAGGACGTATGATGCGGCAGCAGGTCCGCCTGTTCCTGGCCCTTGTTGCGGTGTGTTTTGCCGTACTGGGCGGTTCTGCGTTCGCCCAGTTGTCTGATCGACAGAGCGAATACTATCAAGGCTGGGTCAAAACGGCGGATCGGGCCGAAGCGGTAATCGAGGCCAACAAGGCCTCAAACGCGGCTCTTGAAAATTTGCGGAGTGAAATCAGCGACTATCGCGAAGATTTCAACAATGCGCGGAGCGCGAATACAGAACGTATCAAAACGCTGGAAGGCCAACTGAAGGCGCTTGGTCCGGAACCGGAAGGTGATGCAACCGAACCGGAAGACATCGCCAACCTTCGAAATCACCTTGAGGAGCAGCTAAACAGTCTGCGGGTCCCTAGGATAATCTCGGAAGAGGCTTTCAGCCGGGCGAATGGTCTGATCTTCGAAATTGATCAATTGCTGCGGGACCGTCAGGCAAAAGAACTGCTGGAGCGCGGTCCGTCTCCTTTGAACCCTGCCCATTGGGGTCCCGCCTGGACCGATGTGAACGAAGCAGCGCGCAGTCTGTTCAATGAGGTGCGCAGAAACTTTCAAACAGACGTGGTGCATGAACGGTTTCGCGACCGCGGGTTGGGCATTCTTGGCCTGGTCGTGATTGCAGGTGTTCTGCTGTTTTATGGAAAGCGATGGTCTGAATCCGCCGGTGAATATCTGCGGCGTCTGGGCGGGCAGGGCAGTGGTGTCTGGGCTTTCCTGACCTCTCTGCTGCGGATTATTCTGCCGTGGTTTGGCGTTGTGCTACTGGTAACGGCAGTGTCGCTGACGGGCATTTTGGGCCTGCGCGGCGCTCTGCTGATGGAAAACGTGCCTTATTGGGCAGGGATCATACTTTTCTACGACTGGATTGGCCGACAGTTCCATGTTCTGCAGGAAGCGCAGGGTTATAGGAAGCTATCGAGGCAAAGGGTAAGAGAGTTACGAGTTCATCTAGATCTGTTGGCGGGGTTCCTGATCCTGCACGAACTGGTGAAGTTGTTTGAGCAGATCGAGAATATCTCTGACGCGACACGTGCGGTGGTCGCGTTTCCGGTTATTGTCGGAACGGCGCTGTTGTTGCTGCGGGTGCGCCAAGTCCGAACTGTGGATACTTCAACCGACCCAGATGAACCGGCTGCAACCGCTCGCGCTGCCGGGTTCAGTCAGCTGGTCGAGTTCATTCGCAGAGCCTTGTTCCTGCTGGGGATCGGCAGTCCCATACTCGCTGTTCTGGGATACACGAACGCGGCTGAAGCGATTGTTTTCCCGGCTGTAAAAACACTGGTCCTCATTGCCGCATTGCTGATTTTTCAGCGTTTCCTGGCTTCGGTCTACGGATGGTTCAGCGGCAAAGGTGAGGCCGCCAAGGATTCGCTTTTTTCCGTTCTCGTCGGATTTGCCATGGCCATTCTGGCGATGCCTATTCTCGCGCTTTATTGGGGCGCGCGCAGGACGGATCTGCAAGAGATCTGGTCCCAGTTGTTGCAAGGGTTCGACATCGGTGGGGTGACAATCTCCCCCAGCAATTTCTTCACCTTTGTTGTGGTCTTCGCCATCGGGTATGGCCTGACGCGCATGTTGCAAAGCGGGTTGAGGAACTCGCTGCTGCCCAAGACCAGTATTGATCCGGGCGGGCAAAACGCGATTGTGTCCGGCACCGGTTACGTCGGTATTTTCCTGGCCGCGTTGATTGCCATCACGATTGCAGGCTTCAACCTTTCATCGCTTGCGATTGTTGCTGGTGCTCTTTCGGTCGGCATTGGCTTTGGTCTGCAGACCATCGTATCGAATTTCGTCTCGGGCATAATCCTGCTGGTCGAGCGTCCCATCTCCAAGGGGGACTGGATCGATGTGAACGGAATGATGGGCTACGTCCGCGACATCTCGGTTCGATCTACACGGATCGAGACGTTTGACCGAACGGATGTGATCGTTCCCAACTCGGACCTGATCAGTGGCGTGGTCACGAACTACACCCGCGGCAACACGATCGGGCGGGTGATCGTGCCTGTTGGTGTGGCTTATGGCACCGATACCCGGCTGGTCGAAAAAATTCTGGGCGAGATCGCAAATGCGCACCCCATGGTTCTGGCAAATCCAGCGCCCAGCGTCGTGTTTCAGGGGTTCGGTGCGGATTCGCTGGATTTTGAAATCCGCGGCATTCTTCGGGATGTGAACTGGGTTCTGTCGGTGAAGTCTGACATGAACCATGAAATCAACCGGCGGTTTGTCGAAGAGGGGATCGAGATTCCGTTCGCACAGCGCGATGTCTGGTTGCGCAATCCAGAAGTATTGAAGGCAGGGGAAGCCCAAACCAACCAGAAATCAGCGGAAATCCCCTCCGCAACACCATCAACCGCGCCGGTCGAGATGACCGAAGCCGACATGCCTGATGCCGATGGGGACGAGGTTTGACCTTCTTAACCGTGCTGTTGTTTTCCGGTGAATTTTCACCCTAATCGGGCCTTGCAAATCCCCCGGCGATAGTCCAAATATCCCGCTCACGGAGAGGTGGCCGAGTGGTCGAAGGCGCACGCCTGGAAAGTGTGTAGGCGGGAAACCGTCTCCAGGGTTCGAATCCCTGTCTCTCCGCCACACACCCAATTTACCGAGAGACATTGATGTGTGTAGCGGATTTTGTCCCGTCATTCCGGGTGCTTACGCCATTATCCATTTCTCAGAAACGCCACCCAGAGACGGTGTTTGCGCGTAATCCCCGGTGCGTCTCTGCAGGGCTCAAACCGGGGGTCGGTTTTGCCTCAGATTTTCCCTGCTAGCAGGGAATTTACAGGGAATTTTCTCCCAAAAGCGCTTCTATTGCTGATTGCGGGAAAGGGAATTCTATCTGTATCAACGGGTTAGAGCGCAATTCCCTGGGGTGCCAAGCAGGGAATTTGCAGGGAAATCCGAGCGAGCGTCATGGGCGCGATCAAGTAAACCCGTAAAGCTGCTCCTGAAGGGTCCAATCGAGCGGAACCGGCCTGGCCAGAATGCGCTTGAGTGTGAGCTCCGGAGGGTGGGTGCCATCCCGGATTGCAGCCTGGATTTTCGGTGAAAGAAATGCGAGCTGTCCACGGGTGCGAATGAACACTGTCTGACGGCCGGCCTTCAGTGCCACTGTCTTTATCCGGTCGCCGCTTTGCAGGTCTGCCGCCCAGCGATGCGCGTCCGCAAGTGTGCGCAGAAGGATTGGGTCTGGCTCTGGAGGGCGCACGCCGATTGCCAATTTCGCCTCAACACCACGCCGACGCAGATGAAACGGCGCGGTGATCTCAAGCAGGTCTGATGAGAGATCGGATTTGGATATTCCAAGGAACTTGCAAAGCTTGGATGGATCCAGTGCGAGATTTATGGTCGTCGACGTGACAACACCGCGAATGAGCAGGTGACGCAAGAGGTCAGACTTATTGGCGCGCAGTTCTGAGGCAATCGCTCTTGCGCGATCTTCCAGCGCGGGGTCCTGGCGCAGATCCGGTGTGGCGCGCAACGTGTGCTCGCGGGCCGCCTGTTCGAGATGTCCGGCGATTGCTGTGGCCACCGCGGTTTCCAACTTGCGTGCAGGCAGGCGCCAACCGGTCGGATCGGGTCCATTGCCGATCAGCCGGTTGGAGACATAGTAGGGATGACGTTTCCCGGCCTTGATGCAGTGGGTTGGGGTTAAGCGATCCCCGGTTTCGTCGCGCAGCTTGCCGGTGAGTAGGGCAGCTTCCGCATCCGTTTTGCGCCCGCGCTGTCGTCCCGAGGCCAGTTGCAGCTTCTCCTGGACACGCTGCCACAGATCCTGGTCGACGATGGCAGGGTGCCGCCCGGGCCAGGTTTTCTCTTTGTGCCGGATCTGGCCAATATGGACCGGGTTGGTCAGGATCTTGTGGATCTGGCCGGTTGAGAGAGAGCCACCGCCTTGTTGCCGTCCAGAACGGAAGCGATGAAGCTTGGAGCGCAAACCCATGCCAGCGGCCGCGCGCGCGACATCCGTGATCTTGCCGTGGTGGTCATAAAGTTCGAATAGCGTTCGGATTGTCCGGGCCTCAGCGGCATTGACAACCAATTCCCGAACCCGCTTGTCGGGATGCGGATCATAGCCCAGCGGCGGCACGCCGCCCATCCACATGCCCAGCTTCTTTGACGCGGCGATCTTGTCGCGGATCCGCTCGGCGGTGACCTCGCGTTCGAACTGGGCAAAGGAAAGCAGTACATTCAGGGTCAGGCGCCCCATGGAAGAGGCGGTGTTGAAGGCCTGGGTTACGGACACAAAGGAACAGCCTGCCGCATCCAGCCGGTCAACAAGGCGGACAAAATCAGCAAGGGATCGGGTCAGGCGGTCGATCTTGTAAACGACCACCATGGCGATGCGGCCTGCATCGATCTCCGCCAGCAACCGGGTCAGGGCAGGGCGCTCAAGGGTTCCGCCGGAAAGACCACCATCATCAAAGCGGGTCTTGGCCAGCACCCAGCCTTCCTGTTTCTGGCTGGCGATGTAGGCGGCACAGGCTGCAAACTGCGCATCCAGCGAGTTGAAATCCTGGTCCAAACCTTCATCAGATGACTTGCGGGTGTAGATGGCGCAGCGGATTTTGGGTTTGGCTGTCATTGCCCGCCCTCTTTCAAGCCGAAGAACCGGGGGCCGGACCAGCGCGCGCCGGTAATGGCGCGGGCGACCGACGAGAGGGACCGATGGGTCTGACCGTTCCAGCGGAAACCACATTCAGTAACCTCAATGCAATGCGTGACCCCGTTCCATTCGCGCAGCAATCGCCCGCCTGGCTTAAGACCTGAACATTGAGTTTTTGATTTGCCACCGATCTGCTTGTCGAGATCGGCCAGAAACCCTTTGGGCAAGCCGCCCAACTGGCGGGCCTGCACTTCAAAAGCCAAAAAGCGCCGCAGGAAGGACTGGCTCAAACCCTTGGGCGCCGGGCCCTGAAACATATCCGACCAGGCAGCAACCAGGGCTTCCCGGTCCATGGCTTCAATCTCTGCAACATTCGGCGTCATGCGCGGTCCGGGGCTGCGGTGATGCGGTAAGCGACGGCGCCTCCGTTGGTCCCGGGGGGCAGTTTGTCGATTGTATAGCCGTCCTTACGCAGGGTACTGAGGGCGGCGCGCACCGAATGCGGCTGCCAACCGGTGGCTTTTTCCAGGCTGGAAAGCGTAGCGCCGGACTTGCGGTTGAGCAGCCGATGGATGGTGACTAATTTGGTCTCTTTGCGTGAGTTTGAAGAAGTGTTTGGCATAACGGTCTCCTTTGATTTGCAGCGCGATAAGTGGCGCCGCCGTCACCGAGGAGAGCCCGGGCATTTGGCCGGGCGTACGTCCAGTGACGCTCTGTTTGAAACCAATGTCCAGTCTTTTGTTGACGGTGGAACTAAAAGTCGAAAATGGATTTGTCAACCAAGGCAATGAGTTAGGGGTTGATATTAAAGCTGGCTTGCGCTACCAATCATTTAATTTATCGCGGCAGGAAGCTTAGCGTCTGACGACAATTTACCCCTTGGGGTACTTAGAGTGTCGGTTGGTGTTAACTTCCCGCGATGTATCTCCAGCCTTTCTCTCGTGCCCCGGCCCAAGCCAAGGAGGCACGACCGTGAAAGATGAAGAAAATTCCGAAACCGGCGCTGTGAATGACAGCACCTATGAAACGGTTACTCCGTCGACAGAGTCACCTGGATCGAAGAGGAACGATCCGTTTTGCGACATCACGGTTGAATGGATCGCGCTCGACCTAATCGACGCGTCACCTCGGCGTGTGCGTGGCGGGCTAAAGGATCAGGAGGACGCGGTCCTCAGAGCGATCGAGAGGTTTGGGTTCCGCATTCCGATCCTGGTAAGAAGCAAACCAAGGGAGCAACGCTACGAGGTGATCGATGGGCATGTCCGCCTTGCGGCGGCGCGCCGCCTCGATGCAGGTAAGGTACCCTGCATCCTTGTTGACGATCTGCCGGACGTGGAAACCCGTCGCCTGGCCCTGTCGCTCAACAAGCTGCAGGAAACGGGCATATGGGATACCGACAGTCTGCGCCTTGAAATCAATGAGATCATCGAAATCAGCGGTGAGATCGAGATCCCCGGCTTTGCCATGCCGGAAATCGAAGCCATTCAGTTTGGCGTAGGTGAGATGGGTGCGCCCGATCCAGATGATGATCTCTCCGGGTTCGCGGGCGCACAGACGAAACCCGTCAGCCGCCCGGGGGATCAGTGGCGCCTCGGTGATCACGTCATTCTTTGCAGCTCGGCGAGGGACGCCACTGGTCTTGCGGCGGTGCTGAACGGACAGGTCGCTGACGCCGTCTTTACCGACCCGCCTTACAACGTGCAGATAAACGGCCATGTGCGGGGGTCAGAGCAGGGCTTTGAAGAGTTTGCCGAAGCCTCCGGCGAGATGAGCCGCGAGGCGTTCACGGAATTCCTCGTTGAAACCCTCGGCAATGCTTCCACCGTTCTGCGACCGGGCGGCGTCACGTTCGCGTGTATCGACTGGCGGCATGTCGGCGAAATGAATGAGGCGCTGGATGCGCTGAAACTGACCCTGCTTAACATCTGTGTCTGGATCAAATCCAACCCTGGCATGGGCAGCCTCTATCGCAGCCAGCACGAGCTGGTCTTTGTCGCCCGAAAACCGGGGCAGGGGCATGTCAACAACGTCCAGCTTGGCAGGCACGGGCGGAACCGCTCGAATGTCTGGCACTACGCTGGGGCGACGGGAGGGGCAAAGGACGCCGATTGTCTAGCCCCCTCGTTCGGCACCACTAAATTGAGGTTTCTCTAATAAGGTTTCAGGCACAGGTGGGCGCATGTTCAGAGCATGATGTGGC